>JAHKLQ010000076.1:2500-9099 GCA_020854975.1 Methanobacterium sp. | reverse complement strand
TTTTAGTGAAGGTGTTGTTTCTCCGGGTTTGGGCCACATGTATTCCACCCAGCCACTTCCATTTTCAGCGGTTTGGATGAATAGTTTACCAATGGGTTTTCCTTCATAATCCACCAGATCAGTCATGTTTTTACCTTCACCAGATGGATCTGGAGGATAAACCACCCTGATACCGTTTAATTTCCATACAAAGACGTAACTATCATTATGAACCCATTCAGAACTGCGAAGTTCTGGGAAAGCAGCTTCTCCCTGTTCTTCTATAAGTTGAACTGCCTGATCCACCAGGGAAACTACTTCAGTTTTCTGTTTATCTTCAACCTGTTGCTGGTAGAAAACACCAGTCACAGCTACCAGAACCATTAAAAAAATAATTAATATTGTGGAAATCTTCATTTTTTCTAACTCCCCTTTCCATTAATCAAAATCATTAGATGATTTTCGTTATTTACCTGCAAGTTACTCTGAACCTGTTAGGTTACTGCTATTCATCTGTTACTATAATTTTGTAATTTACAATCTATATACATTTATCAAAGTTATTCCAGGGAAAATAAAGGCAAAAGGTTTTGTTGATAATCCAGTGAATTAATCAAATATTATGGTTTCAATCTGGTGATCCAATTCATCAAAAAAAATATGATAGTTGTAACCTAGTTATCCAATTCATCAAAAAAAATAGTATGGTTTTAACCTGGTGATCCGGTAATTAAATCAAGGTCAAGGTATAATAATATATAATGCCGTAATTATGTTTTTAAAAAAAATCGTGTTCATTCCCTCATCATCAATACACTCATATGAGTATTTTTTTAGGGATGTTTGGTAAAATGGATTCCATTACAGATTTGGAAAAGAGAATTGAAGTACTGCGTGAAACTGACAGTTCATCCTATAATATCCTGAAAGGCATTTATCGATTTGATTCCGGGCATGGCACCCAAGTAATTCCATATTCTTTTAAAAATAAAATCTCAGAATATTTTGGCAAACGTGACTCTCAGGGGAATATTATCGAACCAACAGAGGATACTATCTCCCGAATAAATAATCAGAAAATAATTAAGGTCTACAATAAATGGACTGGTGAGGGTTCTCTTTTCAATTCCCTCCGGGCTCAAAGACCAGGGATCAGTTCCATGGATCAGGAAAAAGAGAAAAAATATATCCACCAGTTGGTCCAAGAGTCAGAGGAAAAATGTGATTTCTGCCATCCAGAGGAGTACACCCCGGAAGATGTTTTTGGACGGATACGTGGAAATTATTCCATCACAGCTGCAAACGTGGCTAAATATGATGTGTGGAGCAGTTTAGTTATTTTTAACCAGCATAATCCTCTAAATTTTGGTTTGAAAGAATTTTCTGATTATCTAGACACGGGTTTTGCCTGGTTTGAAGCTGTAAACAATCACAGCCCTCAATTTAGATTTCCCTTCTTTATCTGGAACTGCCTATCTAGAGCTGGAGCTTCCCAGGTGCATGGGCACTCCCAGATTCTGATGAGTAAAGATCCATATGCCCGGGTAGAAACACAACAGAAAGCTTTCAAACTATATAAATTAGAAACTGGGGATGATTATTTCCATGATCTATGCCTGGCCCATGATTCCCTGGGACTTTCTGAAAATAAAAAAGATTTTTGTTTTTTTGCCAGTATCACCCCAGTTAAAGAAAAAGAAATGGTTGTTATCACACACACAAAACCATCAACAGATGAAAATGTGAAAAAAACTATTTTTAAGATTTTAAGGTGTTTTATTGATTTTTTAGGAGTTTATAGTTTTAATTTATCCATCTCCTGTCCGCCCATAGATAATGAAGATGAATTCCCTTACCTAATAAAAATTGTGGATCGTGGCAGTCTCCTGAAACCAACTGGAGATATAGGTGGTATGGAACTTTATGGAAGTTCTGTGGTGGCAGATGACCCTTATAATGTTATGAACAGTATTAAAGAGCATTGGAAACAGGTTTAACAAATTTAGTGTGGGAAAACTTTGAATGAAAATAAGGGGATGAGATTAAGTGTCGGAATACCTTTTTGATAATTTAAAAATTTTAGAAGAGTTTAAAAATGATAAATCAACTGCCATCATAACTGATATTGATGGTACCATTAGTGAAATAACTCAAACTCCAGAAGAAGCATTTGTTAACAAAGCTATTCAAGATTTGCTTGTTAATTTAAGGGATGAATTCCAATTAGTGGCTGTTATAAGTGGTAGATCTGTTTTAAATGCCCAAAAAATGGTGGGAGTTGAAGGTGTGCTTTATGTAGGTAATCATGGACTGGAATTCCTGAAAAATGGAGAATTATGTGTGCAACCAGAAGTAGTAAAATACGAGCCCTATATTAAAGCTGTGGAGAATGAACTAGAAACTGGTGAACTATCACATGTTAAAGGATTGAAATTTGAGGATAAAGGTATCTGCTTCTCCATTCATTACCGTCTTTCTAAAGATCCTGAAAACACACGAAAAAGGATATTAAAATTTCTTCATGAATGCCCTCATTGTGAAAACCTTAAAATTGATGAAGGGCGTAGGATTGTGGAACTAAAACCTCCCATAGGTTATGATAAGGGAGTTATACTGAACGATATCATAGATCAATATCATTTGAAAAAAGTTATTTATTTAGGAGATGATATTACAGATGTCAATGCTTTTAATAAACTGAAGGAACTGGAAAGTAAAGGAAAAATTAGGGGTAGGAGTGTTTTGGTATGCTCCAGTGAAATACCAAGTTATGTTAAAAAACAATCATCACTTTTTGTTAATGGCGTGGATGAAGTTCATAAATTTTTTCAATGGCTTTTAAACTGATTAAGCTATTTTTATCCATTAAAAAAGTTAAAAATTAGCGTTAATCGATTTTTGACCCAATAGTTTATTATAGGAGTTGAAATATATTACAGGAGTATATGGTGAAAAAAGATGTCATAGTCTGAAAGAGAGTGATACTGTATGGTAAAAGCAGTTTTGATGGCTGGGGGCAAGGGAAGTAGAATACGTCCCCTCACCCTATCCCGACCAAAACCTATGATTCCTGTAGCTAATCGACCTATGATTGAATATATAGTTGAAAAAATAAAAAATTCAGGTTATACCGAGCTGGTGGTTACTTTAAGTTATTTGAAAAACCAGTTGAAACATTTACTCAATGAAAGATATCCTGAATTGAATATTAAATATTCCGTGGAAAAACAGCCTTTTGGAACAGCAGGAGGTGTTAAAAAAGCAGAAAAATATCTTGATGATACTTTTTTTGTTTTAAGTGGAGATGTGCTGGTCGATGTGGATTTAAATAAACTTTTAAATTTTCATAGAAAACACAATGCCCTGGCAACCATGGTACTTACTCCTGTAGATGATCCCAGTCATTTTGGTATAGCAGTACTGGATGAAGAGAACCAGATCATAAAATTTTTAGAAAAACCAGCCCCCCATGAAGTATTCAGTAAAATTGCTAACACTGGAACCTACATTCTGGAGCCAGAAATATTCAATTACATAGAAAATAGAAAGGGTGAAGTTGATTTTTCCCATGATGTCTTCCCCAGATTAATAGAAGAAAAAGCAGGTATATATGGATATGTGCTTGATGGTTACTGGAATGATGTTGGAAGACCTAAAACATATCTGCAAGCAAATTACGATGTTCTTAATAAAAAAATGACACCAAATCCTCCTGGAAAAAAATTGAAAGAGAGTATTGGGAGATTGGGAGATATATGGGTTGGTAAAGACGTTGAGATTGATGAAAAGGTTCGAATAATTGGACCGGTGGCTATAGGGGATGGTTCAGTTATTGAAAGAGGATGCACCCTTGGGAGAAATACAGTGATCGGTGAAAATGCTTATCTAGAAAAAAATTCGACAATTAAAGGTTCTGTGATATTCCCAGAAAGTATGATAAAAGCCAGTGCCTGCCTTAAAGATTGCATAGTAGATAGTGGTTGCTGTGTTGAAAAGGGAAGTTTTATTGAAAGAGGAGCCATACTTGGAAGTTCTGTACAGTTAGGACCATTCAGCCGGGTCACATCCGGAAGATCCATATATAACAGTGTGGTTATTTTACCAGATTCTATTGTAGATTCTGACTATCCAATTGTAACCTAGAATAATTCATTATTGGAATATTAGTTTTTAATATAATTTAGAGGGAGTTTAGATGTCCAAATATCTTCAAAACATTAGAGGGGTGGTGAATGTTGAGATTACCAACAAGTTTGCCACCCACTTAGGAACCATAATAGGTAATTATGTTAGTCCCGGAAAGAACGTGGTGGTAGGCAGAGACTTAAACATACCATCTCAGATGATTAAAAGATCATTAACCACTGGTTTAATGGCATCTGGCGCTAATGTGATAGACTTTGGTATTGCACCCATACCCGTTATACACTATGGAATGGGCCTTTATGATGCTAATGTCATGATTACCATCAGTAAATCACATTTAAGACCAGAAGATATTGACATTAAAATATTAAGTGAACATGAAATTCCTTTAGAGCAAAGACATGCTGAAAAAGTACCCTGGGACCAGATAGGGCACCTGAAATATGTTCATGAATATCAGGACCCTTATATTAAGGGAGTTCTGGAAAAGATAGACACTGATATTATAGAAAACAAAGCATTTATGGTGGTTTTGGACTGTGAAGAAGGTACCAACATACCATTGGTCCCCCAGATATTAAGTATTTTAGATTGTGAAACCGTGCTGATTCGATGCAGGGATAGTGGATCCGATATAGATTTTCCCGAACCAGGACCCAAGAGAATATCCCTGATATCTGAACTTACAACTGATTTAGGAGCAGATATTGGAGTTGTACTGGATAATGACCGTGACAGGGTTGTTTTCATTGATCAAAATGGGAACATTATCAGAGACCAGACTATACTGAGCATCTTTGCCAAATACGTTCTAGATAACAATCCTCCTGACATGAACATTGTCACATCCATAGTTGCTTCACAGTCTTTGGATGAGATAGTGGCAGATAAAAAAGGAAATCTTATAAAAACTTCAGTTGATAATGTTTTAAATGAAATAAATTCTAATGACGCGGTTTTTGGAGGAGATGAACCTGGTATGTATGTGTTTCCTGAATTTCAGACCTGTTTTGATGCCATATTTGCAGTGGTGAAAATGTTAGAAATACTGGCTAAGGAAGATAAAACCTTATCCAATCTAGTTAAGGAAATAGAAGAGTATCATAGAACTGGTTTTACCATAGAATGTGAATATGAGAAAAAAGATGAGGTTATAGAAACTTTCATGAACAAATTCGAATCAGGAGATATCAACACCACCGATGGTATTAGAGTGGATTTAGATGATTCTTTCATATTGATTCGACCATCTCGTTTCGAACCTCTGATAAGAGTTTACGTTGAATCCAAATCTGCCTTAAAACTACAGGAATTAACTGAATATGTGAAAAATATGATTGAAAATGTGTAAAGAGTTAATCTCAAATTGTGGATACATTACATTAAATAATAATTAATATCAAAATAATATCTAAAAAAATGACTCGAAATATATGTGGATTATTCTAAAATAAGGGGGTTGTGACATGAATATTCCCAATCAAAATAAAATTTTAAACTTTTTAAAGGATAAGAATCTTATTGCGGCTTCTAACCGGGGGCCAGTTGAATTTCATAAATATGATGATCACATAGAGATGAAACGGGGTGCTGGGGGGCTTGTTTCCACATTATTACCACTTATGGAATCTTTAAATGGTGTTTGGATCGCCAGTGCCATGACCTCAGGGGATAAAGAGGTGGCTGGAAAGTTCTCTGATAACAGAGTGCCCATTCCCCAAGAAAATCCTAAGTTTTGGGTGCCCTTCGTTGTGGTGGATAATGAGAGATATGAATGGTATTACAGTGTCATCAGCAACCCACTTCTCTGGTTTGTACAACATTACATGTGGAACAGTCCTTACACACCAAATATTGATGATAAAATCCACCAGGCATGGGATGATGGTTATGTCTATCTAAATCAGAAGTTTGCCGAAAAAGTAATCTCAGAAAGTAAACGGAATAAGAAAGAACCACTGATAATGTTACAGGATTATCATCTTTATCTATGTCCTACTTTCATTCGTAAGGAATTGGAAGATACATTTCTCAGTCAATTTATCCATATACCATGGCCCCAATCAGAGTACTTCAGCATAATACCTGAGAATATGAAAAAGGCCATTATGGAAGGACTACTGGCTAACGATCTTCTGGGTTTCCACATCCCTCGCTATGTAACTAACTTCCTGCAAACCTGTGAAGGATATGCTGATGAAGTGGATTATGAAGAGGGAATAGTATGGAGGGATGGCCGTGCCACTCATGTGAGAAGTTATCCCATATCTGTAGATTATGAGGGAATTAAAAAAATGGCATATTCCCCGAAAGTGTTGGAGAAAGAGAAACTGATAACTGAAATAAAAGGTGATTATTTTCTTTTTTACCGTACTGACCGTGCAGATTTGAGTAAAAATATCATCAGAGGATTCCAAGCCTACGATCTCTTTTTACACCAACACCCTGAGTATCATGGGAAAGTTAAATTTTTA
>JAHKLQ010000002.1 GCA_020854975.1 Methanobacterium sp. | reverse complement strand
TTTTTACGGATTTGAAGTTTGGAGTATACTTTGGCCCGCCTTAATCATTATTATTGGCCTATTAATTGTCATAGGAGCCATTTATAGAACTCAAAGAGGAAGATAAAAAATAATTATAAATAAGGGATTTAGGATTTATTCCGTACCCCATCCCCCTCTTTTAACTTATTATATGCTGATTTTATAGTCACTTCACTCCCTAATTTTTATATTCATAAATCAATGTATCCTCCTTTATTAATCTGGTCAATACATTATTAATTTAACCTAAAACCCTTTCACTACACTTAATACTTATCATAAATGCAGAAAGATTCTTCCCTACACTTTTGACAGATTATTTTATGATTAATCTCTGAAATACTCATTCGGGTTAATATCCAGAATACCACCAGAATAAGGAAATAAAATTCTATAATTATATTTTTTTTCACAGCATCAATACCTACCAATAGAAAAAGCGATCCCAGGACTAGTGCCAGGTTAGCAATTAATTTCAATCTATTTCCCAAATCCAGGAAAATAATTAGTAACAACATCAGAAAGACCATTCCACATCCTATCCAAAATGAGATATGTAAAAAAATAGCAGGGAAGTTCAAAAAATAATAAATTGAGATTCCTAAAATAGCCAAAAAAGCCCCTACTGAAAGTCCAGTACATCCCGGACAGTATTTTTTCCCTTTTATGAGCAAAGTGTGCGATTTGAATTTCCCACAATCTGGGTGATGGCCCTTAAATCTTATTTGGTTCCTTTTAAGATTTTTAAGATTTGTTTCCTCTTTTTCATCTAAAAACTGCAATTCATTCTCCAGTTCATCTATTTCATTAAGTTTCCCACCGGATTTCATTAACATTTTGCACTTTGAAGGATACAGGGCGCTTATTATACCTAAAATACATATTAAAATAAAAATGGATAGAATTAAGGGTTTTTGTAGATAATAATAAGATTTCACGGAAGGGATCCATATGTACATTGCCATGAGTAAAATAAGTCCCAGAAAAGAAGTTAATATTAGGAAAATAGATTGAATTCCCACATCATTTTTCCTGAATTTAATCTTAAATTTCATATATAGGAATCCTCAATAATCCCTTAACTCAACTCAATAACCTTAACTTAACTAACCTTAACTTAACTAACCTTAACTTAACTAACCTTAACTTAACTAACCTTAACTTAACTCAATCCAATAATCCCTTAACTTAATCTTATAACCGTTCCACCCTAATCTATATCTTTTTAAATTCAATATAATTCCTTTAGTGATTGCATGAGGCCTTGACCTGCCATGTAACGGTATGTTTTCCTTTTAAACTTGTTTCGTGAGAATACACCAGTAATTCGCCTCTTCATACTACCATAAAAGCTCCGGTAACAAAGGTAGAGTTCTTCCTGGACTTCACTGCGTGAAAGGTGTTCTGTGGGCATGACTGCGTGGACCATATCATAATTAGCCCAGTTATCATCTTCCAGCCACCCTTCTCTGCGGGCTGTTTCATATAGTGCTGTTCCTGGAAAAGGGGTTAAGATCATGAAGATTGCAATATCTGGATCAACGTAGTTAACAAAATCTCGTAAGTTCTGGATGGATTCATGGTTATCTCTTCTATCCCCAGTTATCAGGGTTGCCTGGGCAAATATATCGTTTTCTTTTAAAAGATCCATGGCCAGTTTGGAATCAGAGGGCCTGATTCCCTTATGATAATTTTGCAGACTATCATCATCATGACGTTCTAACCCTGCCATTATCCAGTAATTACCGGCTTTTCTCATTTTAGAAAGATTTTCACGATTTTTTATTATATCATCACTTCTGGCCTGGAGAAACCATGCTATATCCTCGGAAAGATCCCTTCTGATTAGTTCATCACATATTTGACTGGTGCGTTTACCCAGGCCCAGGTTGTCATCAGTCATCCATAAAAAGTTTATACCGTATTCTGTGTAGATGTGTTCCATTTCATCTGCGATTCTTTCCGGGGATTTGGGTCTCCATTTACTTCCCCAGTGCTTCCACTGGGAGCAGAAGGTGCATTTATAGGTGCAACCTCTGGATGCTTCCACCAGGGCATATCCTGCACCTGAAGGTGCCATCATTTTGAAGTTGTATTTATGCATATGGTCTTCCACAAAATGATATCCTGGGAAAGGCAGAAGATCCAGATTAGTTATGAATGGTCGGGGAGGGTTATGGATGATTTGGGAACCGTTTCTAAAGGAAAGTCCTTTAACATTCTGTAAGGGCCTGTTTTCGTCCAGACTTTTTACCAGTTCATAAAGGGTTTCTTCTCCTTCTCCACGTACCACAAAATCAATTTCCGGATACATTTTCAGACTTTCATCTGCCAGGGCAGTAAAATGCTGACCACCAACCACGGTTTTAATGTCAGGGTCTACTTTTTTGGCTGTTTCCAGTGTTCTGAGGATGGTGAATGTATTACATGAAGCCAGTGCACTGGATACCAGGACATCGGGCTTGGCAGATTCAATATAACTCTGGAGTTTTGTCCAGCCTAAATCTTTTGCCTGAGAATCCAAAACCTCAAGATCCCAGTTATCATTTTTTGACTCCAAATAGGCAGCTAATTGAAGAATACCCAATGGTGGGGGCATGTACTCTCCCATTACAAACCAGAATGCCTTTGGTGGCTCTACAAATAATATTTTCATATGATCAACCATTCCCCCTTAATAAACCATTCCTTTTCAATCAATCCCCAGGGTTAATAAATTCTGTAAACTATGATTACATTGATTTTTTTACATTTTGATTTTTTACGTTGATTCATTTTAAGGAATACTTCAAATACCATTATACAGTTTTAGACATTGCAATTAAGACTTATACAATAATAGATTATTTTCTAGTAAACTAGATATATTTTTTTAAATTATAACTTTTAAATGGGTTTACGTAAAAAGAGCAGTACATATTAGCGAGGTATAAAAATGACATGGATTACTTCAGTAACATTAGTATTGATTTTAGTGGTGTTCCTGGTTTTGATTATAAGATACTATTTGCTTTATCGTAAGGGTATGCGATCATAAATCAATCATGATAATACCTGGAAAATTAGAAGTGATATAAAAATATTACATCAATATAATTTCCATCAATATATTCACATTAATATACATTTTTTAAATAACCCTCATTATATCAAATCAAATAACATCTACTATATCAATATAACACTTATCATCATTTTAATGAAATAAACTCAGACTTTAATAGGTCCACACGGGTATTTCTTTCCATTTTGCTTCAAAATTTTTCAGAGTCTGAATTATCATGGATGAATTGAAACGGTCCACCATTAACACTCCTTTTCCTAATTTCTGGGCCTTGATTTTCTCTACCAAACCAGGGTATTCCTTAATAATTCTCTCACCATCTTTTTTATAGGTGGAAATACCCCCATAAAGGGCTCGGTTTAGTTTATTTCGATTATTTTGATTCAGTTTAGTGGTATCGTAGGTCAAAATCACACGTGATTTTAATTGCATTCCCTCTGCAGTTACATCCACAGCTTTACCATGTAAAAGGACTCCTTCTCCACTCATTGCAGCTTTAAGTTCAGGGTTGTCCTTCAATTCATCAAGTGTGATCTGTTTGATCCGTGATTTGTCAGGAACCAGATCATCAACCAGTTTAAAGGAATTTTCGATGTTACTCGAGTAAACAACAACCATATCCATATTTTTTAATGTTTCTGAAGTAGGACCACTGAGATATAGTATGGATATGACTCCTTTTACCTTTTTAATTTCTTTAGTAAGCTTTAATCCGGTTTTAAAGTCCATTCCACCCTTTCCTCCTTAGTATTGTCCCCATACCATATATGATATAATAATAAAAAAATCCGTTGCACTCCAAAAACACTTTTCTGTTATATTGATACACTAAGCTTAAGTAAGTTTGCACTGGCTAATACACCACCTTACCAATGGTAAGTGAACTACTAAAAAAAAGAACTACTGAGAATAGTTACAATAAATCTTTAGATATTACCATGGAAATTAGAAAATCCTGGAAAAATGAAAGAAACTAAGAAAATGAAAAAGTTATGGGCAGTCTATATCAGCCACAAATGGTTTAATATCCAGAACAGGAGAATTATCCAACGCATCTAACCCTTTAACAGTTAAAACATTTCCCTGTTTTTTTACCAGTTCAACTGTGCATAATCCCAGAGGGTTAGGGCGTACCGGTGCTCTGGTAGAAAACAAACCTGTTTTTTCTTTTTTTCCATAGGGAACAACTTTAAGTGATGCAGAATTGACACGATCTAACCAATAAATTATTATTAGGTTCGACCATTTTCCAATGCCTTCCAAACCCTCTGCATACTCTTCAAAAATAGTTATATCACTTAATTCTTCTGAAAAACGTCCCTGATGAGGAGATCCTTCCTTAACTTTGAAAGGAGATTTAACCAAACCTATAGTTTTTACTTCCATGATTTAACCTCTGTTACTAAATTTAACCTCTGTTATTTAACATTCATTTTAAATTCAATTAAATCTATGGAAATCATTCAATTTATTATAGAACTTTCAATTCAAGAAAATGTCCATGATTAGTTAACTATGTTTTTCATAACCCCTGATGAACATCAGATCTAAAAAATAAGTAATAGTATAATTTTTTTTAAACATAAATCAATTATAATTAGATTTAAATAGATTTTAACCAGATTTTATTATATATTTTGATATTTAAATGTATATATTAATATTAAATGATAAAAAACAGCATATTTAATCACAGGCCTTATATCATATCAATGGAGAACCCCGCAGGGGTTGTTTGAATGGGGAGTTTTGGTTGGGCCCTGCGGGTATGATTTTAGGGAGGCAATCAGTAAATATTGCTATTGCTTCTCCATTGATCGTGGTTTAATAAAGTATTTGCAAATTAAACTAGGATTCCATTCCTTATATAGATTACGGAGACCTAATTAAATTTATATGGGAATATTAAGGTATTATAACAAAAAAATTAGTTTAAGATAATTTTTTTATCTGCATATATTTTTGATGAGTAATACCAAACTGAGTGAAACTAACTCAACTAATGGTTTGAGGTGTAATCACCAAGGTAACCTCATAATCATTCAAATTTTTATTAGTATTTGCTTTAGGGTAAGGTTCAACCTTTAATATTTTTATCATGTACCCCAAACTCGTTTTTTGACTTTGAGTTTCATTAAAATTTAAGGTAAGATTGAAAATCTCCTGATTACTCTGATTTACCTCTAAAAGGAAAAGTGCTTTAACCTGACCTGCCCAAACACAGACTGCACCTTCAGGACAACGGGAGTCTTCAGTAATGTTAAGGAGAGTAATCTTTATATTTCCTGACTCTAAAACTGCTGTTTGATTTATTTTTAGCTGGAAAGGTGTGTTAAGTGAAGCATTAATTTGATTAATTGAGTGGTTTTGAGTGTTGTTAACTTCTGAACTGGTGGGTGAATAATAAAAAACAAGGATAACCATAATGATAATAATTAAAAAAAGGAGGGTTAAACCAGTTTCTTTTCTTTTCATGGTATATAATAAATTTCTTATTGTACAATTAAATTTGGATTATATAATAAATAAGAGTCTCTGTTAAGGTTTTAGTTTCTAAAAAATTGCTTAGTTATCTTATAAAATTTATAGTTTCCCTCTTAAACATGATTTTGTTACTTAAAATCACATTTAACTGAAGTTCACTGATTTAATGGTTTGGTTCATTTTTTGGTTTATAATCACCAAGGATTTTTTTAATATTTTGTAGCCTTTTCCCATTTTCAGATGTTTTTACTGGTTTTTTAGGCG
>JAHKLQ010000036.1 GCA_020854975.1 Methanobacterium sp. | reverse complement strand
TGGCTTATAACATATATAATATAGCAGTGCAGAATGCATTTACACTGCGAGAAATAGGTATTGTAACTGCTTCTATGCGGTTTTTTAGAAATATCGGTACCATCATATTTGTTCCAGTATTTGGGTACATAATGAATTTCACAATGGTAAGTTCAACTACGAGTATTATAAGTTATAACCAGTCATTAGTAATTTCTATTCAGAATATATTTTCCTCAGCAATGGTATTGGCATTGGTAGGATTAGTTGTTGCCTTTTTCCTCAAAGAAATACCTTTAGATGAAGATGCAGCTACAAGGTCATGAACAGTTACTAGATCCTGAAATTAATTAAATTTTTAAATGGAAAATAAAGACAAGGGGGGGATATTTTTCTAAATTAGAACTTTAATGAATAGATTTGTATTTAAAAATGGTTAGGTCGTTATTTATGTTCAATTAATGCTATTCTAGCTCCGTTTGGGTCTTCTATGAAAGCAAGTGTCCCCACTGTTATTGGTATAGGGTCCATGGTGATTTTGGCACCTTTAGCTTTGAGTTCTTTCATGGTAGTGTCCATGTCTTCAACATCCATTCCCACTGAAAACAGGCCAGGTTTATTTTCTGTATTTTCGATGAGTTCGATCATTGCATCCCCATCCCCTTTCAATAAGGTGATTGTTGCTCCGGGTATGGGAAAGTGTTGGCTATCTATTTTAAATCCCATAACTTCTGTGTAAAATTTAATTGACTCATCCATATCCTCAACTATGATGGTAGCGTATTTAACTTTCATATTCTCATCACCCTATAAACATCTAATTAACAGAGTTAATAATTTTTATATTTTTAAATTTCATTTTTATCTAGAGATAATTCAAGTAGTAAACTGGGAAGTTATTACTCTAAAGAAAAACATAGTGATAAAACCCAATAAAACCACCAACACATATAGCCCAACTGGTGTAAATAGTGATGTTTTCACGGTTTTGTTGTAGGGGTATACAAAAATAGGTTTACTTCGTTAAACCCTGATATAACGAAATAGTTATCTATCCAACATGAAACATTAACAGATTCTATCAAAATCCAATTTTTTTCTCTGACGAATATGTAAAAATCAAAATTTATTTTATTGCCCTTGGAAAATCATTAATGACATTCTGATTATATGGGCAAATCATGAGTTTAACACTGCAGAAAAAGAAAAACATGGGGAACATCTTTTAATAATTTATTGGGTTTTTAATGAGTTGTCTTTTGCTTATTTTCTCCTATTTTTGGGATTAACGTTGAATATTGTGATTTTTTATGGAATTCTTTTTTTTTGAGGAAATACTTATAAGTGAGGAAGAGGTCTATATAAGAGTAAGACATACACTTCAAGTGTAACTTATAACACTAAAAGTGATCAATTAGGGGTTGTAAAAAATATCAATGGAACATGGTTTGATATTAGCCATCATAAGCCTTACCTCTTTAATAACAGTTATTATACTCTTTAAATTGGTATATCGTCATAATCCTAACTGTAATGAACGTTACGGTGGGGAAATTGTTCTTTTTCACAGTGATGAACGTTACAAAAAGAGAGTCTGGAGGTTCAACCTCATTGAAGAACTTAGAACCCAAAAAAATAAGGGGAAAATTAATGAAAACCTTACCCTTAAATTAATTGTGGGTGAATTCAGTGAAAACACGCAGGAAATTGTTAAACATGCAGCCAACCATGGTTTCACTTCAATCACAGTTATTGCAGGGCCAAACGTGTTCTGTGAAGATCGCACAGAAATATACACTATTCTTGATAAATATCCCATTGTAAACTATTTCATTTTATCAGAAAGACCTACCAAACACTTCATGATTTTCAACAACACTCATCTATATGTGGAAAAGCCACACAGACACACAGAAACCAGGGGATCTGTGGGGATTAAAAAATGCAATAAAGAATTACTGAAAACCTATCAACAGGCATTTGAAAAAATTTTAACCCTTGCAAAACCTTTAACCAAAAAAGAAGTTTTGAATCAACAGTGCTATAAAGATTAAGCACAAAACTTGTAGAGAAAACCCTAAAAAATAGCGTTTAAAAGATCAAATAATACATCTAAGTTGGGTCCAAAAGTTTTATGAAGATTTATCGGTTCTATAAAGATTTTAGAGATTTACAACGATTTAAAGGTTTTAAAGATTTTAAAGATTTATAAAGATTTAAAGGTAATCAGAATGGATTTAACTCACTTAATACCAGAATTTCTTGTATTCAGTCTGGCTGGATCCTCACTATCCATAGCAGCATATTCAGCATTCCGTGACCGTAACGATGATAAAAAACTGTTACTGGTCATCGCCACCTGTTTTATCATGGGTTTCCTGGTCCTTTTCACCTTAACCTTCCTTACCCTGGATAACTTAACATCACTACAGTACACATTTGCCCTTATCTTTTATTTTTTAATATTCATGGCAGTACTGGGAATAATGGGCTTTGTTATTCGCAGATTGATAGTTGACCAGAGATCAAAGGACGATGAACTGGAATCTGCAATTGATATCATTGAATCAAGTAAAGATGGTCTAGAGAGTTTCATAAACTTATTAGAATCACAAAAGGGACATAAGTAAACACACATTATAATAGTGGTTTTAGCACGGGTAAAATAAAAACAGATTTAATATTAGGGTTGTTGAAATTATATAATGGTTTTTATGGATACTTCAGACTTATTTGAGAAAATCAGAAATAACCTGGAAAAATATCAGGATATAATGAAAGCAAAACATGTTGACCTGGAACCAGACTTTAGTGATGTACATAAAACCATGTCCATATATAACTATGAAAATTTCAGAGAAATCATGGCCTCATCCGGTGATGATTACCATGGAACGGTTGATTCTAAAGATGTAAAAGAAATGGAAGAAAGAATAGACCATTACTTCCAGTTACATGGTTCTGGTGGTGATGAATTTAAAGAATTTATCAAAGCTATATCATTATATCTAACCTTCATTGCCATTAAACCCTTACATCCTCAGGGTATTATTTTTTCCAACAATACCACAGTCTTTGAAGAAGACGGGACTTATTATTGCACTGGAAAGAAGATCTTCATTAAAGATGAACTTTCACTGTGTAAATACTGTGTATGTCAGGGTAGTGATAAAAAATTCCCACCATAACTTCTTTTTAATAAAAACAACTCTTATTTTAGAGTTCAGGGTTTGGGGGGAAAATTATTTATTTGTAAAAGTTAATCTATTCAATGACTTATTCTCGGGGCAGGGTGAAATTCCCTATCGGCGGTAATCCAGATTATCTTGGAAAGCCCGCGAGCGCTCTGTTTTTAATGGAGGTCAGCAGATCTGGTGAAAATCCAGAGCCGACGGTAACAGTCCGGATGGAAGAGAATAGGAATGTCTATAATTAAGGTATTTATTAAAATGGTAAACCTAATAATGAAAGTGTTTATTCAGAGTATAATTCGCTCTGAAGGTATTTACTAGAGGTAAATATACTTATTAGACATATCTATATTTTTTTTGCCCTGATTCTGGTAAGTCACATAAAAGGAGGTTATATTACCATGAATCAAAGTTTACTGGCTCAATTTGGCAACTCATTTGAACGAGTAGAAAAAGCTCTCAATTCCTTACGCTGTGGCCAGGGTGTGATTGTAACAGATGATGAGCAAAGGGAAAATGAGGGTGACATAATTTTTGCTGCTGAATCTCTTACCGAGGCTCAGATGGCAATGTTAATTCGAGAATGTAGTGGTATTGTCTGCCTATGTATGAATGATGAAAAAATACGTGAATTAGAATTACCAATGATGGTAAAAAATAATTCTAGCAGATTCAAAACAGCATATACCATATCCATTGAAGCAGCAGAAGGAGTTACTACAGGTGTATCTGCAGCTGACCGGGTTCGAACAGTTAAAACAGCTATAGCAGATAATGCTCGTCCAGAAGATCTTCATAGGCCAGGACATGTATTCCCCTTAAAAGCTCGTTCAGGTGGGGTATTAGAACGCCAGGGACATACAGAAGCAGTAGTTGATATTATG
>JAHKLQ010000209.1 GCA_020854975.1 Methanobacterium sp. | reverse complement strand
TTAGACTCATCCACTATCACCAGAAAATGGTCCGCTGCGGAATCAACAATCTTCTCCAGTGTATGGGCTGCACCTCCACCTTTAATAAGATTAAGTTGAGGATCTACTTCATCAGCACCATCAACAGCAAGATCTGGAAGGTGTTCATCCAGAGTGGTTATGGGTATATTACAATCCCTTGCCAGGAAAAATGACTGGTAAGATGTGGGTATGCCCATAATATCTATTTCTTCTTCTTGTATTCTTTCTCCCAGTTTCTGGATAAAGTAATGGGTGGTTGAACCGGTTCCCAGGCCCAGTATCTGTCCATCAGTAACCATCATTGCTGCTTCTTTGGCAACTTGTCTTTTAGCATCATCTACTAGCTGAACAGCTTCCCAAGCAACTTCTTTTTTCGGATGCATTCATCAGTCTCCCAGTAATCTTAACTATTCTACACTTAATAATATTCTAAATTGATAGTAATTCTAAATTAATAGTATTCTAAATTAATCATGGATTTATATTAGATATGGATTTATTCTAAATCAATTGAATTGATTTCAATTTATGGATTAAATTTCGTTTTTAATTTCAATATCCCCAGGTTAATTAAACCTTAATATTTAAGAAGAACAACAGTCAGGTTTAAACCTTTAGGACATTCTTCATGGGGACTTCCCATTTTTTTCATGATTTTACATTTATCTTCACGGTAAAGGCCCTCGGGGAAACAGAGTTCATGTAAGGAACATTCTTCTTCACATTCTGGGGGTGTAAAAACTACGTTAGAACCTTCGAATGCACGTTTAGAGTCAATAGTGGTTTTTATCATGGCTTTTTCGACATCAACCACTTTTACATTACCACCTTCATGTACTGGGCAGGGATGTTCAGTATTTTTAACTTCCTTAATCTTGTACATTCTCCCTTCTTCCAGGGATTCTATACAAGTGGTCTTAAAGCGACACTCCTCGCACTGGCTGGCAGCTCCATAGTGCATGAATTTGAGTCCTTTTTCTGCTAATTTATTTCCGATGAGGGTTATCATTGTTTTGTCCTCTCCCTGGGATTATATTTTTAGATCTATGTCAATTTTAGATCCATGGTCAAATGCCCATCAAATTTAATGGTTGATATTAAATCCTATTTTGGATGTTGTTTTGAATGTTATATTAATGATCTTTCTTTTTCCTTTATAATGATCTTTCTCTTTCTTTTCTCAGTTTTATTAATAGATAATATGTATAAAATCCAAGAAGACACAACCAGCCAGGATCAGTCAATCACTCCAGTTTTACGTGCAAGTTTCTCAGCAGCTTCTTCTGTAAGTCCCCTATCACCTAAAATAGTGTATCTTTCTTTTCGGATAGTATGAGCCATTGTTAATGCTTTAATTATATATTCTGGTTCAATTCCCAGTTCATCTGCATTTACCGGGGCTTTAATAGTTTTCAGAGTGTCACGAATGAACTCCCAATCTCCACCATGAAGATACATCATCATAATGGTTCCCACACCACACTGTTCACCATGAAGGGCAGGTTCAGGAGTTATGACATCAAGGGCATGGCTGAACTTATGTTCAGCTCCACTGGCTGGTCGGCTATTACCAGCAATACTGATGGCCATGCCACTGGAGATAAGAGCTTTCACCACAATGGCTGCACTTTCAATAAGACCTTCTTTTATGTCACCGGCGGATTTGATCATGGTCTCTGCAGTTATTAAAGATAGAGCCGCTGAAGAATCACTGAACTCTTCATTTAATAAACGATGAGCTAATTTCCAGTCCAATATGGCAGTGTAATTAGATATAATATCACCACATCCGGCTGCTAAAAGCCGAAATGGGGCCTGGCTGATGATCTGAGTATCAGCAATAACTCCCACTGGAGGTTCAACTGCCAGGGAAACACTACCCTTTTTGTTTTTAATGGACGCCCTTGGAGAGGCAATGCCATCATGTGAAGCAGCTGTAGGGATGCTTACAGAATGCACTCCTGACTGGGTGGATGCCATTTTAGCCACGTCAATAACTTTCCCACCACCAACTCCTAAAACAGCAGTTACATTACCCATACAATCCTGTACTTGACTAACTGCATCATGAGATGGTTTTTCAATGGTTATAGTTTCCACATCATAACCACAGTCCTGAAGACTGGTGATGGCTTTTTCCCCAGCAATTTTCATTGTCCGGGGACCACTGGCAAGTAAAACTTTACCTTCCAGTTTCAAATCCTTACAAATGACACCTGTCTCTGTGATCACGCCGGGTCCACTGTGAATCTCCCGGGGTAATTTAACCCGATTAAAATCCATTTAAATCTCCTTTCTAAAATAATCTTAATTTTAAGGGCTGTGCCTTTATCATACTAATGGTGAATAATTTTTTTAATTTTTTATCATGAGAATTTATAAAACGGAACCTTATAAAATTTTTTTTATTAATTAATATAATAAGATTACACCTGTAATATAATTAATTATTCTAATCATTTATCCACCTTCATGGTTTTCATAGGATTTTATCGGTGTGTATATGGTTTGTTTGGGATAATAAGAAATTAAACTAATTTTTTCTTTGAAGGTTACCCTAATTCAAAACATTTATTATAACCCAGTTTTAAATCCTATTTGTTAACTAATATTATAGATTGCTATTGTAATTTTAATCTGATAATTCAATTTAAGTAATATATGCTTGAATAAATATTTTACTAAAATAGAATTTAATTTAAGGAATGAAAAATTATCCGAATTGTTAATTTCAGAATAAAATATCTTAGAATATAAAAATAGATATTCTATCAAAATTATACTGGTGAAGAAATGTCTGAATTTAGTGAATGGTTCCATAATATACTGGAAGAAGCAGAGATTATTGATACACGTTACCCTATTAAAGGAATGCATGTATGGCAACCACAGGGATTTAAAATACGGAAACATGCTCT
>JAHKLQ010000156.1 GCA_020854975.1 Methanobacterium sp. | reverse complement strand
TGTTTCACCTTGGATGAAAAGATCCTTAGAATCCTCCTCAGTAGTGATGTAAACTGTTTTTAGATTTTGTTGGCAGCTGGTTAAGGCGAATTGTAGCCCAAATATGGTTTTACCTGAACCTGCGTCGCCAGTGATGAGTATAGTTTTCCCTCGGGGAAGTCCACCTGTAAACTGGTCAATTCCTTCGATTCCTGTTTTTATTCGTTCCAAAGACTAAACCCCCTAATACTAGGTTATAGGCTAAATCAATTAAATTATTACTTCATTACAAATATTATATCCTATCTTCAGGTTAATATCCTTACTGTATTACTACACATTGAATTACCAATTTTCTATATTTTGTTAATCACAAAAAGGATTTTATTTAGATCATTTATCCGGATTCCATGAAATAATAAATTCAAAGGAACACTGTTTGTCACCATCCAGTAAACACTGACTTTGTTCTACATGTCCTCTCAGAGAAGTCCATGTAAAACTGCGTATGACAATAGCCCTGCAGATTAAGCAGAAAATTGGACTGACACCACTTTCATTTGTCCAGGGGCAGTTACCAAAGTTTAAATAACTTTTAGCACTATCCATATGGACCTCAGTATTGGTATCAATACCCAGATTGGACATGAATTCACTGATCCAGGAAAGATAACATTGGAATAATGATTCTTCATATATTTGTGTATGATCAGCAGTATTGACACCCTTATTCATCTGACATTTTTCCATTTCCTCCATGAACATGGGTTTCATGTTTTTTTCAAATCGATCTGCAAAACTTCGAGCAATGTTATTTCTGATTTGGGGTGGAATATTTGAGGCAAATACGGGTAGGGCGCTAACCATGAAACTGGAGAGCTCTCCTCTGGCCTTATCCTTAAGTAATTCCTCCCTTTCTTTGGCTTCTCTTCTGCGTTGGGTGACATCTCTGAAAACTAGGGCCACACCTATTATACCACCATTTTCATCCTTTATAGGTGCACTACTATCATCAATAGGAACCTTTTCTCCATTTTTATTTATCAAACATACCTGGGGAGGTAAATCAATGATGGCATCATTTTCTACTACTTTAGCCACAGGATCATCTATTGCTACACCACTTTCTTCATTAATGATGTTAAAAACCTCATTTAATGGCTGACCAATAGCGGCATCATGATCCCAGCCTGTGATCTGACTGGCTACTGGATTCATAAATTTAAGTTTACCATCCTTATCCGTAGCAATAACTGCATCTCCAATACTTTCCAGGGTGGTGGAGAGCCATTTTTCACTTTCTTTAAGTTTACTCTCCATTTGATGTTTGTAAAGGGCTACTTCCACTGCACTGTGCAGTTCCCGATCTTCAAATGGTTTGATTATATAACCGAATGGTTCAGTTATTTTAGCCCGTTTCAAGGTTCTTTCATCAGAATAAGCAGTTAAATAAACAACAGGAATGTCATATGCATCTCTTATCTTCTGTGCAGCCTCGATCCCATCCATTTCTCCTTTCAGAACAATATCCATCAGCACCAGATCTGGCGTGTTTTCAGCCACATGTTCCAGAGCTTCCTCCCCCGAGGGTGTTATGGCTGTAACCAAATAACCCAGACCTTCAGCACGGTGTTTGATATCCATAGCCACAATGCTTTCATCTTCTACAATTAATATTTTCACTTCAGACATGTTCTCCCCATAAAAAAATATAATCGTTATCCATAGTTATCTCTTTAATTTGAAACATATAAGATTTATTATTATTTATCCGAAAAAATCACATTTAAAGAGGAGTTTGTAATCCATTATAGTCCTAATGAAGATAATTATATATTTCAAGGGCTAATTTTCTATTTATACCATTAACATCAGCTATTTCATCAGCATTGGCTTTTTGGATGGATTCAAGGTCACCAAAATGTCTTAATAAATTCATTTTACGTTTAGGTCCAATGCCTGGAATTCCATCCAGGGGCGAAGTTTGCAGGTTTTTTTGTCTTAAATTTTTATGATAGGTAACTGCGAATCTATGGGCTTCATCCCGTACTCTTTGCAGGAGATGTAATGCTGGGGAGTTAGATGGTAAAATAATGGGAATGGGAATTTCAGGAATGAAAACCTGTTCAAATTCTTTAGCTAAACCTATTACACCTGTTTTTATGTTTAATGAATTCAAAACATCTGTTGCTATATTTAATTGTCCTCTACCACCATCAACCACCACTAATTCAGGTGGTGTTCCACCTTCACGGGCTAATTTCTCATATCTTCTGGTAAGCACTTCTCGCATCATAGCATAATCATCCGGACCAGGAGTTTTAAGTTTATATTTTCTATAATGATTTTTTTTGGCTTTACCATCTTCAAATACCACCATGGAGGCAACTGCCATTTTCCCTCCCAGATTAGATATATCAAATGCTTCGATGCGGCGAGGAATTCTAGGAATTCCCAGGTAATTTTTTAAATCAAGTAAAGCTCCTCTGGACTGTTTATGATGATTTAAAATGAGATTAGCATTTTTGGTTACCATTTGAAGGAGACGATACTCTAAACCTTCTTCAGGTACTCTTAAAGATACTGCAGAAGATTTTTGAACTTGTTTTGAATCCATACCTTCCATTTCGGCACCAATTTTATCTGAAAGCCATTTAACAATAAGTTTTTTATCTTGGATCATTACCGGGAGGAGAATTTCCGATGGTACTTGTCGGGGTCCTGAATAGTATTGTTTAATGAAAGCAGCTAATATTTCCTGGGGAGTGTTTTCCTGGGCCCCTTCCATGAGAAAATCCTCTTTTCCCATGATTTTACCATCTCTAACTCTGAAAACAACCACTACTACAATTTCACCATCATTGGATAGAGCTATAACATCTTGATCAAGGTTGCGGTTGAATTCCATCTTCTGTTTTTCCATCACCTCTCCCAGTGAGAGTAACTGATCCCTTATAACTGCTGCTTTTTCATAGTCCTGATTTGCTGCAGCGTGTTCCATTTCCTTTTTTAAAAGATCCAGTACCTCTGTGTGCCTGCCTTCCAGGAACATTTTAACTTTTTCCACATTTTCCTGGTATTCCTCTTTGGTCAATTTACCAGTGCAGGGTGCAGGACATAGATCGATCTGATAGTTGAGACAGGGACCATCCATACGTTTACAATCCCGAAGGCGAAATACTGGCTTTAACAATTTTAGAATGCTCCGAACAGAGGTAACATCAGTGAAGGGCCCATAATAATAAGAATTATCTTCCCTGAGATTTCGAGTAATTAAAAGACGAGGATAATCTTCAGAAGTAATTTTAATATAAGGATAACGTTTATCATCCTTTAAACGTATATTATAACGAGGTAAATGTTTCTTTATGAGGTTAGACTCTAAAATCAGGGCTTCTTTCTCTGTATCAGTCACCAGGTAATCTAAATGATGAAATTGGCGCATTAAAATACGTGTCTTAGGATCTTCCAGTTCATCTTTAAAGTAACTTTTAACCCTTTTTTTTAGAGATTTAGCTTTGCCCACGTACAAAATTTTATCATGAACATCTTTAAGGAGATATACGCCTGGTTTTTCAGGTAGATCATTGGGGTTGGTAATCATAGTTGACAAAATGAATCCTCTGATTAAATGAAATCATTTAATCTAATGAAATCATTTATTAATTAATTTAAATGAGATGAATATTTTATAATTTAAATGTGGATTAATATCTTAAGTAAGTCATGCATCTATAAGTAGATGAAATACGAACAGTTCATAGATCAGTGCATTATATATATGGATAGTAATGATAGAATTATTGTAATCTAATTTTATGATATAACGAAGATGTTAATTAACATTTTGTTTTTGCCGAGAGGATTGATAAATGAGAGAATTTGAACTTGTATCAAATTATAAACCTTTAGGAGACCAACCTAAGGCTATTAAATCATTATCTGAAGGAGTCCGGAGAGGAATGGAACACCAGACTCTTCTAGGGGTTACTGGTTCTGGTAAAACTTTCAGCATGGCCAACGTAATCCAGGAGGTGCAGAAACCAACCCTGGTGATATCCCACAATAAAACCCTTGCTGCTCAACTTTATGAGGAGTTCCGGGAGCTTTTCCCCAATAATGCTGTGGAATACTTTGTAAGTTATTATGATTATTATCAACCTGAAGCCTACGTACCCCAGACTGACACTTACATAGATAAAGAATCTTCCATCAATGAAGAAATCGATATGATGCGACACAGCACCACCCAATCTCTTTTGAGTAGGAAAGATGTGATTGTGGTGGCCAGTGTGTCCTGTATTTATGGTATTGGTGCCCCTGAGGATTATGGGAATCTGGTTCTTAAACTGGAAAGGGGACAACTTATAGATCGGGAGGAAATTCTCTCTAAACTGGTGGAAATGCAGTATGAACGTAATGATATTGATTTTACCCGGGGTAAATTCAGGGTACGTGGAGATGTAGTGGAGATCTTCCCTGCCCAGGGAAAAAAAGCCATCAGAGTGGAGCTTTTTGGTGATGAAGTGGATGAACTATCATTCATAGATCATGTTAGGGGCCAGGTGGAAAGTTATCTGGATAAAGTGATAGTATTCCCTGCTAAACACTTTGTAACATCTCCTGAAAAAATGGATAAGGCTATAAAAAGAATTGAAGAAGAACTGGAAGATAGGCTTCGGGTTTTAGAAGCAGAAAACAAGTTAGTGGAAGCTCAACGCCTAGAACAGCGCACCAAATTTGATCTGGAGATGCTCAAAGAAATGGGCTACTGTCAGGGTATTGAAAACTACAGTATGCACATTTCAGGCCGTAACTGGGGAGAAACACCCTACAGTCTCCTGCGCTACTTCCCAGATGATTATTTGACCATCATTGATGAATCACACGTTACTGTGCCCCAAATTAGAGGTATGTATGCTGGTGACCGGGCACGTAAGAATGTTCTGGTAGATTATGGGTTTCGCTTACCATCTGCCCGGGAAAACAGACCCCTAAACTTTGAAGAATTTGAAAGTCTCCAGAACCAGGTGATCTATGTTTCTGCCACCCCTGCCCAGTATGAACTGAATCATAGTCAGCAGGTAGCAGAACAGATCATCCGACCCACTGGTCTGGTGGACCCAGAAATAATGTTACATCCAGTGCAGGGCCAGGTGGACCATTTACTAGGAGAAATCAGGACAAAAGTTGAAAATCAGCAGAGAGTGCTGGTAACAACTTTAACCAAGCGTATGGCTGAAGATCTCACTGATTATTATGCCCGGGCAGGTGTGAAGGTCCGTTATCTTCACTCCGAGATAAGCACCCTGGAACGGATTGATATTATTGATGACCTGCGCCGAGGGGAATTTGACTGTCTGGTGGGAGTTAACCTACTCAGAGAGGGCTTGGATCTTCCGGAAGTTGGACTGGTTGGTATACTTGATGCAGATAAGGAGGGATTCCTTCGTTCAGAGTCATCTCTTATCCAGACCATTGGCCGGGCTGCACGTAACGTGGAAGGTCAGGTGGTTATCTATGCAGATGAAATAACTGATTCCGTGCGTAACGCAGTGGATATTACCAACAAACGTCGCCAATTACAATTAGAATATAACCAGAAACACCATATCACACCCCGGAGCACAGAACGAACCTTGAAGGAGAAAACCCGGAAAAAAGATGTGGTTATGCGTGATGATGTGGATAAAATGCCCAAGGATGAATTACGTCTCCTTATTAAGGATTTGAAAGATGAAATGAAAAAGGCAGCCACCCGTCTTGATTTTGAAGAGGCAGCCAAGATCCGTGACAAGATATTGATGCTGGAAGGAGTTTCAGATGAGTAATCAATATAAAAATTAAACTCAGGGAATAACTAGAAGAAACTAAAATAGTATCGAAATTAATAGAATAATTGGACCAGTAGAATTTGTTTTCAGATTATAGAAGGAGTTTCAGATTAATGAACAAGAAAGATAAAATTTTAATTAAGGGTGCCAGGGAGCACAATCTTAAAAATATTGACTTGGAAATCCCCAGGGATCAATTCGTGGTGATAACTGGAATCAGTGGTTCTGGGAAGTCTTCCCTGGCATTTGACACTATTTATGCTGAAGGACAGAGGCGTTATGTGGAATCACTCTCTGCCTATGCCCGGCAGTTTCTGGGGCAGATGAAAAAACCAGAAGTGGATTACATTGAAGGATTATCCCCTGCCATCTCCATCGACCAGAAAACCACCCGGATGAACCCCCGTTCCACAGTGGGGACTGTAACTGAAATATACGATTACTTAAGATTACTTTTTGCCCGTATTGGTACCCCCCACTGTCACCAGTGTGGTCAGGCCATTAGTCAGCAGACTGCTGGTCAGATAGTGGATA
>JAHKLQ010000087.1 GCA_020854975.1 Methanobacterium sp. | reverse complement strand
TGATGAGTTGGTTGAGAGGATGATGGGGTTTCTTCTTTTTTTCTTGATTTTCCCTTTTTCCCCATTTCTTTCTTTTTTTCTTCAGGGATTAGCAGATTCCTTTTTAGATGAGATAAACGCTTTTCTGCAGATTTTATTTCTTTTGAAGATGGTTGATAAATGCTTAATATCTCTTTTTGGGTTTTTTCCAGGATCTGCCTACGTAAATGGTTCAGATTACGTAGGGGAGTGAATAGATTTCCAGGATAATCCATCTGAATATTTTTGATAAGAAAGGGGGTGCCTCCAGTTTTTCGGAGCTGATCAATAATTGTCTCATTAGAAAGTGGCTGGGTCCTAGCCTTTTCCATGGAAAAATCAGCTTCATACTCAATTTCAATATTTTCTAAAAATGGTGCTCTTACATTTACCCGGATTAAAGGAATCAGTTCTGGGTTCCACTTTATTTCAAGATCTAACAGAATCATTTGAGGTAAGTGGGGATTATTTATTATTTCCTGAGCCATATCAACCAGAGCTTTTCTTCGGGTTATGAACACTTCACTCCCTACTTCAACTGGTTTGTGTAATTTTAAAAATAATTTACCCTTCTTAATTTCAGGAGACTGGTCAAGCACAGTTCCCCAGAGATCATCTTCATCACCCTTTTTACCTGGTTGTTTAAACAGGATTCCATCGCCTTTTTCTGGTTTAACTATACTTTTAACGTTAATAATGGTTTTTCCATGGTGTTCATAGGGGTTAACAACTCTGCCCAGATATAAGCCCCGGTTACCAGGCCTGTTTCTTTCCATCATCTGCTGGTTAAGAGCGCCCAGGAGCCAACCTTTAGTCAAACCCCGATTGAAACACATTTTAAGTGTTGAAAGTTCTTCTTCCTGTGTTTTCCATTTTCCTCTGGCTATTCTGTCAAGGGCTTCTCTGTAGACTTTAACCACATTAGCCACGTACTCTGGAGGCCTCATCCTGCCTTCAATTTTAACAGAATCCACAGGTGCCTTCACTATCCTGTCCAGATGGGAGTAAATTGCAAGGTCCCTGGTTGAAAGAAGATAATGATCTTTTAAGGGTATTTCTTGATGTTCTTTGTATTTCCCATACTTATCAGTTTTTACCAGAATTAACTGGTAGTTTTTACGGCAGGGCTGGGCGCACATGCCTCGGTTACCACTCCTACCTCCAATGAAGGAGGAGAGGAGGCATTGGCCTGAATAAGAATAGCAGATAGCTCCATGGGCGAACACTTCCAGTTCTATATTTTGGGGAAGTTGACAGGCAGCAGTCTCAATATCTTCCAGACTCATCTCTCGGGCAAGTACCACTCTTTTAAACCCATTATCCGCAGCCCAACTGACTCCCTGGGGGTTGTGAATGGTCATCTGAGTAGAACAGTGCAGATCCAGGTCAGGTACAAGTTCCCGGGCAAGACCGGCCACACTCAGATCCTGCACAATCACCGCATCCACCCCTAAAGAGTAAAGTTGTAGGAGATAGTCAGCCATCAGACTAAGTTCAGTTTCCTTTATCAGGGTGTTTACAGTTACATAAACCTTAACCCCACGTAAGTGTGCATAGTTTAATGCTTCCTCCATTTCAGTTAAACTGAAATTCTGGGCAAATTGCCTGGCACCGAATCTTTTACCGGAAAGGTAAACTGCGTCCGCCCCAGCATTCACAGCAGCCTTTAAGGCTTCCATGGAACCAGCTGGAGCTAAAAGTTCTGGTATGTTGATTTTAGACATGTATCCTCGAATTATTGATATCAATTTTATAAAGGTTTACATAAATAGGAGGGGAACCATTGACTAAATGGATTCCATATATAATTATTATATGGGCAAATTATATAATAAAATTCTACAATAAATATGCTCAAGTGAAAATATGGAAACAGAACAGCTCTTAAAAACTTTGAAAATAGTTTTGATACTGGCACTCATTATTGGACTCATCGGGGCAGTGTTTTACCTGGTTTACGGTTTCACCATCCTCTGGCAAGCAATGGCTGCAGGTATTATCACGGGTTTTTTACTGATCCTGGTTTTCATCTTCCTGGTTTTAGCCTTATATTTCTATCTGAAACTGGTACTAATTAGGAGGGAACTTAGAAAATGCCAGGAAGAATTAAAGAAAATGACTCAGGAATCAGAAACACATGAAGATGAAAACTAAACCCAGAATATGAGTTGTATTGGTTTTTATGTAGATATTTAGTTATTTAACATAAGTATAATAATTGGTTTAATTTGATAAAAATATTTTAAGTGTTTACTATGAATCCTTATCTGGAAATTCTAAGACCTGGAAATGCCATAATGGCAGTTATCGCCATTTTCTTAATGGCAGTTATCAGCGGCCAATTCACATTAGAAGCTTTAATGGCAGCGGTAGTGGTCTTCCTGGTCACAGGGGCTGGAAACAGTATCAATGATTACTTTGATCATAAAATAGATGCCATTAACAAACCAGAACGCCCCATTCCCTCCGGGAGAATTGCCTTAAAAACAGCACTCATCTATTCTCTTTCACTATCCATTCTGGGAATAATCATTGCCTTTTTGATCAATTGGCTTCTGGGCATAATTGCTCTTTTAAGCTCCCTTTTAATGATCTATTATGCTAAAGATCTCAAAACAAAATGTTTAATCGGAAACATGAGTATTTCATTTTTAACCGGATTATGTTTTGTATTTGGGGGCATAGCAGTAGGACAGATACTGGTTTCCATTTATCTGGGGATTTATGCCTTCTTAATGACCATGGCCAGGGAGATTGTTAAGGACATGGAAGACTTGGAAGGTGATAAAAAGGAGGGTGCCACCACTCTACCCATAGTCTATGGGAAAAGAACATCCGCAATAATTGCAGCAAGTTTCATGTTAATAGCCAGTTTAACCAGCCCCATACTCTATTTTATGGGAATATTCAACATATTTTACCTTGCAATCCTCATAATAGCCATTGTTGTTTTTGTTGCAGGGGCAGTGTCCATATTGCGTGATCAATCCCTGGAAAACACTCGAAAAATATCTAAAAGAATAAAAATGGGAATGGCAATTGTATTCCTGGCATTTGCCCTTGGTTCACCATTCTTAGCTTCTTTACTTTAATCCTTTGTTTATAATATTAATTTTTTATTCATCTTAAATTCAAATCTTCCCTTTAAATCCTAATCTCAATCTCTTAATTTCATAGAGTTATAATAGGTGGGTGATATGATTGAAATCATCTTCTGGCACATCACTTTCACCAATAATATAAAGATATATTCGCTCTTTTCTATCTATTTTAATAGGTTTCCATCCTTTGAATTTCCATACATATGACACAATCCTGGTCCCGGGTTCAAGCTCTTTCTGGAGTTTTTCCTTTAAATTTTCATTGGTTCTTCCCCAGAGAAAAAGGATAACTACCGTGGCATGGCTGATGTTCTGATGGAACAGGTTGCCCCAGATGATTTTCACCTGATCTTGCAGTCCCAGGTTCCTGATCTTCAGCCTGGACCAGAACACACGCAAGGGATCAGCTTCCACTCCCACTCCCCAGGCATGGTATTTCTGGGTAGCTTCGATAACTATACGACCATCACCAGAGCCCAGATCATAAACCACATCTTCATCATCAACTTCTGCCATGTTAAGCATCTTCCTAACCACTTTCATAGATGAAGGGGAGTAGGCAGCACCAATTGCCAGAGGCCATAGCATGGAAAGTGCAATGATTATAATTAGGATGATGACTATGGGAATCAGGGTGAATAATGTTATAACCAGGTTGGAAACCCCCTTATATTATTT
>JAHKLQ010000026.1 GCA_020854975.1 Methanobacterium sp. | reverse complement strand
TTAAAACATACGTGCTTTAAGAACATATGCTAGAATTATCCCCACCGCACCGAAGAATATTCCAATTGACCATACAACTATAACCACATTCTTTTCCGGCATGGGTCTTTTCAGGATCCAGCGGATCAATGAGTTGAAACCAGTTTCAGGAGCCGTTAGTTTCCCATCTGCGTCCACCTGGGTGGGTTGGTGCTCTTGCCTTTCCATTACACCTGCACTTTTCAATTTGAGTAGCATATCAATGATATTGGGTATAAGGACAATGAGGGCGATAATCTTAACCCTACCTAGGAAGGCTACCACTACAATGGTAGCTCCAATTATTAAGGTTCCCACATCCCCTGGGAATACATTGGAGGGGTGACGATTGTAGTAAAGGAATGCCAGTAATGCTCCCAACATACACATACTGATAACTGCCACATCATATTTACCCATGATAATGCAGGCAATACTGAGGGAAGTCATGGCAATAGCTCCTAGACCAGATTCAATACCATTCATACCCGCCAGCATGTTGGTTAAATTGGCGGCAATGGAAACAGCAATGGGCATGGATAACATATATAGTATTCCCACATTAGGGGGTGCAATCCATATAAGGGGCAGACCAGCCAACCAGAGCAGGATAAGTTTTTCCTTTGAGGAAAGCATCACCAGATCATCCACCATACCTACCATACCCACCAGGAGTATTACCAGTAAGGAAATGATAAACTGGAACTGGAGTTCAGGATAGAAATACATCCCCAAAAATATTCCTATAATAAACCCGAAAAGAATACCAATACCGCCCATTTCAGCTACCAATGGCTTGGAGGGTTTATGAATATCTCTTCCCACAATATCTGCATCTTTCAGCTTTTTAATAAGGCGGGGCATGCTGATGAAGGTTACCACAAAAGCCACCAGGGCACAGATAGCCGAGTTTAAAAACAGGTTTTGATATAGGAGAATAAGGTTAGGTTCCATTTTTATCACGTTTTAATAGGGAATAAACAGTTCTAATTGGAATATCCAGACGGGATGCAATTTCTTTAGCTGGAACTCCCTTTTGATTAAGTTTTTTAACTTCCTGTACTTGTTGTGGGCTGTATTTATTTTTCCGACCACGTTTTAATGGAGAATCTTTAAGGTAATATACAGTTTTCAGGGACATACCTAAATTTTCTGCTATTTCCCGGGGAGTTTGGCCAGATTTTAATAATTCCTGCACTTTTTCGATTTCTTCATCTTTATACTTTTTGGGGCGTCCTTTCTTTTCTACTGGTACAACAGTGATGCCCAGTTCATCTAGAGCCTCTAAATATTTTGGTGAAGTCCGTGCATATAAACTGGGAGGGCAACTTATCTTCTTAAGATCAGGATACTGATCCAGAAGTTCCATGATCCTGCTGAAAGATAATGGTTTATTATAATATATTTCATCTTTCAAGAGCAACCACTCCACTAGAGATTAATTCTTATTTTTTCATCATTTCCATAAACCTTTTGGCTTTAGTACTAACCGGTTTTTGTAAGGTACTAAGGTTTTCTTTTTTCACATCTTCAGGATCCACAGAGAACATTAAAGCTGCATTTTCAACAGACAAACCACCTTTACCAACAAGGATGGCAGCACCCAGAGCAGGTCCCATTGGCATGTGAAGACCCTTCATCTTTTTTTCAATTGCAAATTTACTGGACAACACCCTGGCCATGTGCGGTATGTACTCAATTTTTTCCTTCAAATATTCCTGAATGATCTTAACCGCTTCCACCTGAAAGTCCTGGAAAGCCTTAATCTGATTGGAATCCAGTCCTGGGCGAAGATAGGGAAAAGGACCTGAATATTTATTTCTACGATCATAAGACGTGGTTAAATAGTAGTGTATGAGATCCCAGAGGATGTAAATACGGGGAATTTCCTGAAACAGACATTTTTCAGTTTTTTCTTTCAAATCCAGATCATTCTTTAGACTTTCTGGAAGAGCCCCTGTATTATCTAAAAGTCCTTTTTCCTCCAGTTCCTGTTTTAGAAAAATTTTCTTCAGAATTTCAGGATCTTCACCAGTGTCTAATTTGTTAGCCTTTTTTAAAGCAGTGTTTAAAGCGTCCTGGTAAATTTTTACCTGTTTTTTATCATGGAGGGATTCCTCAAGGAGGTCTGGTAAAAATTGGAGGATCTGGTTTTCTGCATGTTTAATATAACCCAGTGAAAGGGCGGTTTGCACTTGTTTGTCGTTGATGATGGATGGTTTTTTCCTGTGAAACTGCATCAGTTCTATACGTGCATTGGGACCATACTGCTTTCGGATCTCTTTTTCATAGTTTGCTTCCTCATCCGCATCAATGGTTACCCTTTTTCTGACCCATCTACCATCTTCTAAGACCTTAATAACCAGGGATACTGTTTTCACTATGCCCCTTTTTTCCTGTTTTAAAATACGCACCATACTGCGAAATGCTTTCCTACTTATGGGGCTGAGTTGGGATAATTTAACCATATAATCCCCGGAAAGGGGTAAAAATGGGATAATTTCCAGACGATAAACACCCTGATGGTTAACATGTAATTTCAGATCAGTTTCTCCACATTCACACTTCTTCTGGCTGAGCTCTGATATTTCATGACCTCTATATTTGTGATGGCATGATTCACATTCGATGGTGGCGAATTCCTCTAAATGTCCGATTGCAATACGGTGGGAGCTCATAGCAGATTTAACCCGGTCAAGGATGTTTTTCTTGGCTGCAGCATTCATCCGGAAATACTGGCTGTGGCGACTGATATCATACATATCTTCAGCCTTCATCTCACCAGAAGGGGGACGTCCATATTTGTTAATGGAACGATAAGGGGCAGTGTACCCTTTCATTTCCATATTCTCACGCATATCCTGCAGAGTATTCATATTGCTTTTTAAATAGTTGTAAAGCTTGAAAAACTCTTCTGTTTCCTGAATATTGTCAATTGATATTTGTTTCCTTTTTATCTGGTCCAGAAAACGTTCGGATCTTCCTATGAGTACAGATTCGTTCATCTTATTCCTTCGTTTGAATAGTTAATGTGAGAGCATACTATCTATAATTGTAAGGCTTTTTATTTAACTGGCCTAGGTTTAATTCCTGTATTTATATTAAATTAAGAACTTAATTTTTATCTTATCCCTTCACCTATATCTGCATCAGGAGCAGTTAAAAGACAGAGACTATCATCAGCTGCTAAAACCATTCCTTCCGATTTTATACCAAAGAGTTTAGCTGGTTTTAAGTTCACCAGGACGATCACCTTCTGATTTAGGATATCCTCTGGTGTGTAATTGTTGGCCAGGCCAGCTACTACCTGTAACTTTTTATCTTTAACATCTACCATTAATTTCAGTAATTTGTCTGAGTCTTTTACCTTCTCGGCTCCTATAATCTTACCAACTCTTAGATCCAGTTTGATGAAATCTTCAATACTTATAATGTTTTTCATAGTTGTTGTCTCCTCTAAATTTTTATACAAGTCATCTTTTTCTTTCTGGATGACTTTGTCTTCTATTTTTGCAAATAATGGTTTAGCTTTATTAATAACAGTTCCTGCAGGGATGAATTCAGCAGAACCAGCCCATTTCAAATCAGGAGTAGTGATGTTTAAACCTAAAATTTCCCTCATTTCATGGGCTTTCCCCGGAATGTATGGGGTGATAATAACACTGATGACTTTTGCCAGCTGGTTACACAGGTAAAGGCAGGTTGCAGCTCTTTCAGGATTTTCTTTAACGGCCTTCCATGGTTCCTGGTCATTGAAGTATTTGTTTCCCAGTTTGGCCAGTTTGATTATGGCTTTTAACCCTTCCCGGAAGTTGAAGTTTTCAATATGTTCACCTACAATTTGTGGTGTTTGTTTGATCTGTGTTTCTACTTCCTGGTCATATTCATTCAGGGGACCGGGTTGGGG
>JAHKLQ010000043.1 GCA_020854975.1 Methanobacterium sp. | reverse complement strand
TACCATAATTTGTGAAACTCCTTTCCTGGAGAAAGACGCTCTTTTAATGCAACAGAAATACCAGAATCTTTTTAGATAGATAAAAAATCTTTTTAGAATCTTTTTAGCATAGATAAAAAATCTTTTTAGAATCTTTTTAGCATAGATAAAAAAAAATAACCTAAAAACTAGACCTATAACTTTATTTAATTTCATCCATTTAATTTATTAAATGCAACTGCAAATCTCCCCAGTTAAAAGACTAAGAACTAATAAATGAGCATACTAAACAAGTAAATCTTATTTTTAAGGATTTCTAATGTACTGTGTATTATTCTTGAGGGAAACTAATATTCTAACACTTAACAAAGTATATATTGGTAAGCTAATAATATTCTCATGGATTAACCATGGTGGTTTAATGGAAAAGCAAGTCATGGTTAAGAATTTCAATGGTAATGATTACATTGATGAAAAGGAATTATTAGTAATTATCCATGACTTTATTGAAGAAAACGTGTTAATAAATATTATTAACGAATTTATAGATGAAGATATTCATTATTTAAAGACTAAAGATCGAGAATTGCGATGGTTAGCAGCTAAAGCAAGATTCAGAGCAGTAAAAACGAAATGATTATTTTTTTAAAATTTAATTAATTCAACATTTCTCACTCAATCACAAAACGACATTGCTTATCTCCCAAAGCATAACATTCAGTTTCCATAACTTTTACTTCTTCCTGATTGTATAAACTGAACAGTGATTCTAGTATTCCACTATCAAACGCACAGGCCGGTCTTCCCAGGTAAGGAAGTCCACTGCATTCAAAGCAGTCCTGTACGCTGATGGTTAGGGGTTGGAGACTTTTTACTTCCACAGAACCAAGACTATGTGTTTCCCAAAATGTGGCAATATTTTCCAGGAAGTTATCCATATTTTGATGCTTAACTTTTTCATATAAAGCTTTTCCCACTTTTAAACCAGCTTCATGTAGTATAGGATCGATATCAACTCCCTGGCTTAAGAGAGAAATCCTTAAAGTGTGAAATATCAACCGGAAGAACTCAAAGGGATCATTTTCACTTGCAATGTACCTCTGGATATAAGCGGAAATGTCTTCTTGAAGTTTTTGACGGTGTAATTTACCTATATATTCGGATTGAATGAAAAAAATTTTCTTTCGAGCGTCATTAGGATCCACATGAGAACTGATTATACCCTCTTTGGCCATACTTTTAAGATGACTTGAAATCGTGGATTTCGCGCGGCCGGAAAGCTTAACGATTTCATCAAAACTGAGATCACCCTCTCTTAGCATGGAAAGAATCCTGACCCTAACCGGACTTTTAACTGCTTTTACACCATCATGGGTAGCGAAAAGTTCAATCTGGACATTATCAGAGAAGTCCTGATTTTCTTTTTCATCAATTTTTGTATTGTTTTTGGCCATGTTTTCTCTATATGCATAAGTATTTGCAGATTACTTATACCTATTGTCCCCTCTCACAGCGGAAGCATATATCAGTATCTCGATCAGTTTTAAAGATTTTTCCACATTTTTTACAGGTAACATCTCGTAAGGACGATTTTTTATCAACAATCTCCAGGGAACAGGAGCATTTCCAACCCATCTTGCCCTTCAATGCCTGTTCAAATGCTTTATCATCGTCAAAATCTTTTTTAGGCATTTAAACTCCTCTATTTAATCTTTTTATAATACTTTGGTTTCTGTGGTGGGTCGGGGAACTTTAACCACTAAAAAATTGAGTGTTTCCTCACTTTCATTATACCAGCAATGCGGAATACGAGCTGGGCTGTCTATCAGTGAATCTTTTTTAACCTCTTTTTTCTCCTCATCTATCTCAACTATGCCTTTACCCTCCAAAACATAGAAAAATACATCCACAGGAGTTATATGCCTTTTCAATGATTCGCCGGGTTCAAGTCTTATATGAACTGCCTGTGCATTTTCGGCATCATATAATTTACGAACATCCACTTTATGTGGTGTTTCAGCAATCGGTGTCTTATTCATTTCAACTATTTTCATTTATACACCCTTATATACAATTTACACCCTCAATCATCCATTAACGGATTTAAAAAAATAAAATAGGGAGAAAGGAGGTAGTTATTACTCCATTATGGCTTTGATATCTTCTTCAGGATCTCCAATTGGTTTTATACCATAATTTTCCACTAAAACATTTAGAATATCTTCGTTAACCCATCCTGGTATTATTGGCCCGATGTACATACCTTTTATGTCTAGGGCCAGCAGGCTCCAAAGTATGGCCACTGCTTTTTGTTCCATCCAGCTTAAAACGATGCTTAATGGTAATTCGTCAAGTTCCACACCAAATAGTTCTGTTAGGGCAACTACAAGGTCCACTGCCACTATGGCATCGTTGCACTGTCCTAAATCTATCAGGCGGGGGACTCCTTCAATATCTCCCAAGTCAAGGTCATTGAAACGGTATTTACCACAAGCTAGTGTTAATACCACTACATTTTGGGGAAGTTTCTCCACAAATTCCCTGTAGTATTTCGCCTGTGGTTTTGGGGAGTCACATCCACCAACCAGGATGAATCGTTTTATTTTACCAGCTTCCACCAGTTCTTTAATTTTGGGGGCTAGTGATAGGACGGTGGAAGCTCCGAATCCGGTGGTAAAAATGGTGTCATGGGTCTCATCTTCCAGTTCCGGTAGTTCAAGGGCTTTTTCAATTACGGGGGTAAAGTCGTTGTCTTCTATGTGTTGTACTCCAGGAAGCTGGGCCACGCCACTGGTGAACATCCTTTCCTTGTATTCATCTTTAGGTAAGAGTACGCAGTTAGAAGTTCCCAGGATGGCAACAGGGTATTTGGAGAAAGTTGTTCTCTGGTCAAACCAGGGGCCTCCCAGTTGTCCCACCAGATGTTTGTATTTTTTAAGTCCAGGGTATCCATGAGCAGGTAACATTTCAGAGTGGGTGTATACATTGATTCCTTTTCCTTCGGTCTGTTTTAAGAGTTCTTCAAGGTTTTGGAGGCTGTGACCGGTCACCAAGATTCCCGGACCTTTAACCGATCCAACAGGCACTTCGGTAGGTACCGGTTCACCGTAGCTTTCAATATGGGCCTTTTTTAGTAGTTGCATGGTTTTGAGGTTCATCCTACCAGCTTCCAGGGCCAGTTTTACGAAATTTTCAGGGTCTTGGTTGACGTTGGTAAGTGTAGAGAAGAAACCTTTTTCTAGGAAGGCGTCCACTTCATCATCACCGTATCCTAGTTCACGGGCGTGGTATAGGTATGCGGATATCCCTTTTATGGCAAATAACAGATTGTCTTGCAGCCGGGCTACTGTGGGTTGTTTTCCACACACTCCTACGATAGTACAACCAGTTTCACGGGCAGTTTGTGAACACTGGTAACAGAACATGTCTAATGCTTCTTTTTTTTCCATTTTAACTCCTTCTTATTTAATTTTAACAGTTTTAGTCTTATTTAAATAACAATGAATGCTATTCTTTTTTCTCTATTCAAAAATGTTCCATGTCTTTTGATGTTGTTCATCAAAATTTTGTTCTACATGTATAGAATAGTTCTACATATATCGAATGTTCTATACTTATAGAACAAATTATTTAAAAGTTTGGGTGGGATATACCATTGAAAGTATCATGATTATAAAACGGTTTAAAGACTATTAATTAAAGATTTGGCCTTTTATTTCAAAATAATTAGACATGCACCCGGAAGTCAATTTATAAGGATATATAGAAAAAATAAGGTTCAAATCAAATTTAAAATTCATGAAAAGATTAAATATCTCTGAAGACCATAATTAAAAGTGTTCATAGATGAAAATATTAAATATTCAACAATATCTGAGGGTTTTAAATGGGGGAAGGAAATAAATCCAAGGAAGAACTTATTGGT
>JAHKLQ010000201.1 GCA_020854975.1 Methanobacterium sp. | reverse complement strand
AGTATACTATAATTTTGGATACTCCCCAAATAGAGCATATGCATGTTTCTATAATCAATTACCTCACAAGTTTCACATAATTGTGTCACTTGATTTGTAGTTGAGTCATACCCTATTATGATCTGTGATATCATTGTTTTTAATTTGTCTTTAGGGGTACCTTTGCAATTTTTAACTCGTTCTATGGTCCTGTTAAAAAATTTAAATATGTATTTGTCAATCACTTCTATGAGTAATGCTTCTTTACTATCAAAATGATGATAAAATCCGCCAGTAGTAATATTTGATTCTTTTTTAATCTCGGTAACAGATACATTGTCAAATCCTTTTTTAAGGAATAGTTTAAAGGCTGTTTCTAATATTCTATCTTTTGTATCCATAGTATCCATAGTATACAACTTCTTCTTTTTTGTTTACCTTAACTATTATGATATATAATATTATGGTGATTTAGCTGGGGTTAAGTTGTTGAATGTTGATAAAGACTGTATCTTTTTTGTTCAGTATCCTATTTTGTGTGATAATAGTTAATAATTTTTGTGTTTTGTATTTATTTTATTTTTTGAGAGGTATAATTGTTAGCAATCATTTATACAATGCAATAAATTGATGTTATAGGGATTAATTCACCTATTTCTTTTATAAATCATGTTTTTATTTGGATACCTAGTTTGATTCTTCGTAAATTCTATTAAAAAATGTTTTAAGGGTTCTGTCACTATCAAATGTAATCTGTTCAGTCATGGTTCTGTTTTATGTGTCAGTATAAATTTACAATACATCTGTGCCCTTGATTTTAATATCTTGTTTACATAACTATATACATTTTTTTATTACGTTTTGATATGAAAATAGTATTAAATAACATTTTGGAAAACTTCATTTTATGCCGTGCATGTTGTGTTCTTTTTAGTTTAGAAAGTTTGATTTATTTGCATTTTACAAATGAACCATTAAAGATTGGGAATCATATAATGAAAATTGTCTGTTATCTTAATTTTTGCACTGTAAAAATGAAGTCTAAGTTTTGTATGAAATTAATGCAGCAATAGTTTGAGAGTATAATCAAATAGGTAATATTACTACCATTCTTAATGATTTTTTAATAATAAAATAAAAAAATTGATATTTAACTCAAGTACCAATCCTTGAATTTTCATTTAAACTTTTAAGAAGTTTAATGACGGAATAAGCTGCTAAAACACTTGTTTTTGGGTTAGTGGCACAGCTCATGTTTTGGGTTGTAGTTTTAAACTCACCAAAATCACCCATTATCTGGATCTCATGAATGTTATGATTTGCATTAGGATCGGCTATGATTTTCACGTCTGCTTCTTTATTACAGGCGATGCTCAATGTTGCAGCTACATTCATGTTTTTTGGGAATTTGCGTACAGCAGCACTGGCTTTGCCTTCATATAATGTTGTTTCTTCATCTACTGAAATTCCCAGTGATTTAGGTGGTTTTCGTGTTATCAAACTTATTTTGGTGATTTTACCCATGGAAGCAGCTTTAATGCCATCTAAACCTACAATAGCTCCGGAAGGTGTGTATATTCTGGATTTATTTTCAAGTGCCATAGTTTCAAGATGATTTTTAAAGTTTCTATCTATTAAAGCACCCACGCTCATGATAATCACATCTTTTCCCCTATTAATGATTGGGGGAATAAGTTCCACCACTGCCTGAGGGGATGCAGCTTCAATCACCAGATCCACCTGGTCTAACATGTCATTAACATTATGGGCCACCTTACCTTTAGTTTTAGATGCCAAATTTTTAGCTCTTTCCCTATCCCAATCATAAAAAAATTTTAAATCAACACTTAATTTCCCTTCCATGACAAAATCAGTGATTATGTTAGTTATGGCACCACATCCTATAATTCCAACTGTCATAGCACTATTTTCATGGTCATCTCTTACCTTTTCAGAATTACAGCTAGGCCAGGTATCTTCACTTTTTTCTATTCTGAAAACTTCATCCAACAGTGATTCATCCATTTTCCATAGCCTCCTTTATATTTAATTCAATCATATTCTGATTTTTGGAAATATTCATCATCCTTTTAATGGCCCTTTTTGCACCACTTTTTATATTTTCATCAGGTTCGACAATGAATTCTTCATTCAAAAGACAGGTTTTAACTTTTTCAAGGGTGTACAACTTCATATTCTCACAGATTGCTTCATTTAATGCAGGGATGAAAGTTTTATCTGGATTTTCACGTTCAAGACGGGTGGTCATGTCCACCTCAGTTGCAATAATAAATGTTTTGTGGAGTGATTGATTCACGTGGTGGATCATACCCCCCGTACTTAACACTACATCGGCAAATTTTTGTACACTTGGATCACACTCAGGATGTACCAGGATCTCTGCATCCAGGTTTTTTTCACTTAAAAAATATAAATCCCCTAAATTGAACATTTTATGAACATAACAGTGTCCATGTTCAGGGAGAGGGATGATTTCTTTTTTTGTCTGTTGGGAGACATACCAGGCCAGATTTTGGTCTGGTCCAAAAAGTATTTTTTCCTGAGGGAGGCTTTTCACCACTTCAACGGCATTGGCAGAAGTACAGAGAATGTCTGCTTCGGATTTAGCTTCGGCCGTAGTATTAATGTAGAGTACCACAGCGGCATCAGGATATGCATTTTTAGCCTTTTTAATTTCTTTTGCAGTGAGCATGTGTGCCATTGGGCATTCTGCATTTCTATCGGGTATTAATATTTTTTTATGAGGATTAAGTAGTGCTGCAGTTTCAGCCATGAAATCTACCCCACAGAAAACCACAGTGTCTGCTTTTTTTATTTTTGAGACTTTTATGCATAGTTCAAGGGAGTCTCCTGTAAAATCTGCAATTTCCTGTATAGCACGGGTTTGGTAGTTATGAGCTAATATTATTGCGTTTTTTTCTTTTTTTAGTCGCTCAATTTCCTGCAGATCATTCAACATGACTAACCCTCTTTAAAACTCATGATAAATAAACTGAATTTAGTTCCATAACTGAATTTAGTTCCATAACTGAATTTAGTTCCATTTTTTCACATAATTCCGGTTGAATAGTTTATTTTCCTAGGAACATAAGATGGAAAATATAAGATGAATAGGGCACCCTGTGATACATTTGAGCGAAAAATGAATTAGATGCCCTATTAATGGTAGCCATAGCAACCGATCTTTTAGGCAGTTACAAGCATTCAATGAATTGGATTTTTTTGGCGTTATAGGTTACTTTGGCTCTTTCATGTGGGATTCCTTTCCTTTTCAAGGTGTACCCCGCGAAATATAGGTTTTTTTTGCTTTTATAGGCTTTCTTAAATGGCTCCTGTCAAATCAACTTTAAGATCTATTTCCCAAACACCTTCCCCTATATCAGCAACTGGAGCTAGTATATCTGCTATTCCAACACTGTTAATAACTATATCCAGTTTTCCAAACTCTTTTATAGCCGCAGAGGTAGCTGTGTGGACATCTTCTTCGGGTGTAACATTTCCAGTAACAGCAAGGGCCTTTCCACCATTAGAATTTATTTGATTGACAAGAGTTTCCAGGTTTTCTTTCCTCTTGGCAAGTACCACAACAGATGCACCTTCTTTTGCAAAGACTCTAGCAATTTCATTTTTTATCCCTGGACTTGCACCGGTAACCAGCACAACCTTGTTTTCCAATTTCATTGTGTTACCCCCTACAGTATTAATAGTGGGTTATTTATCTAATCCTGTGATTCTTATTCCTCCGAATTGGGTTTTGTTTCGTATGTTTAACCCAATTAAGAGTGGAGTAATTTTTTCTATGATTTTAGCTCTTTTTAATGGTCCACAGTCAACAACTTTCACTCCAGGGATTTTTTCGATTAACTCGGTAGCTATAGCTTTAGAGTCTGCGTTATCACCTGAAATGAGGCAATCACAGTCAATTGGTTCTTCAAAATTCATTAAGGCTGCTGAACTGACATTGTTGAATGCACAGATAACTTGGGTATCTTTCAAGATTTTTGCTGATCTTTCTGCTGCTGCACCTTCCCATAAATCGATGTAATCTATGGGTGATCCTCCTATGGCTGATTCTAAGGGTCCGGTAGCATCTAATAATGTTTTTCCTTTGGCTCCTTCTTTGATTGATATTAACGTTGATTTTTGAGCAGCTAATGGCACGGTTAAAACTAATAGGTCACCTTCTTCTGCAGCTTCGGCATTTTCAGCAGCTTTAACATTTTTCACATCGCCTAAAAGGTCTTTAACTTTATCTACTGCAGTTTGGGCTTTTTCTATGGTTCTTGATCCTATTATAACATCTTCTCCGGCTTGTATGAATCGTATTGCGATTCCTAATCCCTGTCCGCCAGTTCCACCAATTATAGCTATTTTCATTTCGTCACACCTCTTTTAACTCCCTTTAAATTTCCATTTTAACTCCCTTTAAGTTATTTTAAAAATAAAAAAATGGAATTGATATTAATTATTCTAACAGGACGACTGGTTTGATTAAGTCTCGTGGTTTTTCTCTCATTAAGAGAAGAGCTTCTTCAATTTTATCGAAGCCTTTGAATGTGTGAGTAACCATTAATGTTGGGTCTACACGTTCATAAGTCACAAGGTCTGCCAGTCTTTCCATTCTGGTCCTTCCACCAGGACATAGTCCGGTAATTAAGTCTTTGTCGGCCATACCGAATCCCCAATCTACACGGGGTATTGGTACGGTGTCTTTTTCACCTTGTCCTTTACCGAAGTAGTTTATGTTAGCAATTTTGGATCCTGCTTTGGCCATTTTGAATGCGTCTAATAAAATTTCAGAGTGACCACCAGCTACTACTACAGCGTCAACACCTTCCCCATTGGTTTTTTCCAGAATTTGATCTGCGGTGTCTCCGTCTTTGTAACTAACTATATCGGTTGCACCATATTGTTTGGCTACTTCAACTGATATTGGTCGGGTTCCAACTGCGAATATCCTTCCAGCACCTTTTAGTTTTGCACCGGCTATAGCACTGAGTCCAACTGCTCCAATACCCAGTACGGCTACAGTGGCTCCTAGTTCTATTGCAGCGTTTTCAGCACCCATGAATCCGGTACTTAACATGTCGACGATCATAACTGCTGCTTCTTGGGACATTCCTTCTGGTAAAATTGCTAGGTTGTTGTCTGCCAGGTTAACATGGAAATATTCACCAAATACACCATCTTTGAAATTGGAGTATTTCCATCCTCCACAGGCACCTCCGGTTTGTGATGGAAAACCACGTTGACATGCTTCTGAATCCCAGTCAGGAGTTATAGCAGGTACAATTACCCTGTCACCAGGTTTGAAGTCTTTGACTTCGCTTCCCACTTCATCTACTATACCTACAGCTTCGTGTCCTAAAATCATGTTGTGTCTGTCACCTATTGCTCCTTCCCAAACTGTGTGGACATCAGAAGTACAGGGGGCTAATGCTGTTGGTCGTACAATAGCATCTCTTGGTCCGCATTTTGGTCTATCTTTTTCTATCCATCCTACTTCACCGATTTTTAACATTGCAAATCCTTTCATTTTTTCACCTCTTGGTTTTTATATTCTTGGGATTTACCAACTATGGGGTATTGTTCCTTCTTACCTAACATACCGATGAGTCTGTTTGGTATGATTAATCTTGTTAGATCATACAGACTTATCTGTCTAGACAGACTCATCTGTCTGGTATGCTGTTGTATATTCTAATATTGGTCCTCATATATAAACATACCGAATGTTCTGTTTGGCATGATTAATCTTGTTAGATCATACCGACTCATCTGTATGTAGTGTTTATATATGTTGCTTATTCAGTTGGAATTGGCTTAAATAAGTTTTTAAACCTTTTTTATCCAAATTTAACTAATTGTCAGAACATTTATAGAACAATAAATTTTATTGTTCTTTTTGTTCAGGAATAAGCTATTATCAAATCTTTAAATCACCGAAAAAGATGATAACGGAAGTAAATACTCCCGAATCACCATCATGTCATAGTTTTTCGGAGGCGGTAATTGACATGATCATTTGTGCGTATGTTCTAAGTTGGTAGATTCATTTCACATATTTCATTTACAACTTGTGCTAATCCCTCGTACATTGCTAATAATCCAACAATTATCCCTAAGTAGCCGCCGATTATGTTTATGATACTACTTCCGGTTAGTGCACCTGTTCCTAATATGAAGAACAGTAGGGTTATTAAAAGGAATATTGCCTGTAATCCACGACTTATTTTAAGTGTTATTATAAACATTACTGCAGACCAGATACCCCACATAAACAAATATGCTGTGAGTGATGCTGGATTAGCTGCAGATGCCAGATTTAATTGTGGTAATATAGATAATATTGCAAATGAAAACCAGAAACCTCCAAATGCACCAAATGCGAGTGTACCGAAAGTATTTCCATTACTGTTTTCCATTACACCAACAATTAGGCATCCAGTTCCACCAAAAGCCAGTACCATAGCTAATATCATGCTATTTACGGGGAAAAATCCAGTGTAAGTGAAACTTAGTAGAACTAATGTTAGTCCAGTGGCAACCAATCCTAATGGGGCTGGATTTGATGGAGTATGTTCTAAAAGCTTTTTTCCATCAATGGTTATTGTTGCAATTTTTTCTTCAACCATTTTCATTCCTCCCTCTTTGAATTATTTGGGTTTTACCATTAAAACTTCAAATTACTCTATCACCTGATTTGAAATCTTTAAGTTCTTTGTTTTCTATTTAGTTTTCTATCTTCATTTTGTATCCAAAGATCATTTTAAGTAGTCCGTTTGAGTTCCTTTCCATAAGTTATGGAAATTTGGAATACAATTTACCCGGGCTGTCTTAATAATAGGATCTTTGGGACTTGTTTTTGCTTTATTTTCATCTTAGCTCTTCTATTGATCCTACTTTTGACATTGTTAGTACATTCTATCTTTTTCCCCTCCTTACCTTCAACTAATTCTATAAAAGCTAGTTAGAAGTTCTCATATATAAACATACCGACTGCTCGGTTTGCAATGATTAATATAATGAAATCATACCGAGTGCTCTGTTTGCAAGAATTAAAGATAGATGGAAATTTTAATTATTTCACATAGAATAAGTTT
>JAHKLQ010000164.1 GCA_020854975.1 Methanobacterium sp. | reverse complement strand
TTGGAAAAATAACAGAAAATTTAAGGGTATATCTCAATGAATAAATTAATGAGTTTAAAAAAGAATAGAATGTTATTATATCAAATTATAAATTTAGGTGATTAAATGACTATGACTGATGAGATGATGGATGCAATTGAAAAAGATTTGGTATTCCTGGCAACAGCCAGCAGTGACGGTATTCCCAATGTAGTTCCCATAGGGTTTGCAAGACCCATTGACAATGGAAGCATATTAATTGCCGATAATTACATGAATAAAACCCGGAAAAACATTGAAGAAAACCCTAATGTAGCTCTTGTAACCAAAGAAGCTAAGTCTAACCCTTACCAGTTTAAAGGAACTGCAGAGATATTTGAGTCAGGTAAGATCTTTGATGAAGTGGTGGAATGGGCTCAGAATGTAATGACCAAACTTAACCCTAAAGCTGCCATCGTGGTAAAAGTGACTGACATATACTCAGTCCAACCTGGACCTGAAGCTGGTAAAAAGGTTGATTAAACCTAATACAAAATTCATTTTTCCTTCTTTTTATTTTCCATTTTTATAAAACTGTTTAGGCTTTTATAATCACTAAATAAAAATTAAAAACTAATTAAAATAATAATAACTGTTACTGTTATACTAATATAAAATATGTGCTAGTGTAAACTAGGTTAAATTAATTGAACTACAGAACTATTTAAGTCAAATATACCAAATGTTTACATATAAAAACAGTTATAAAAATTGTTAACTTAATTAGTGCAGTTTTAAGGGAGAATCTTAAAGTCTTTTTTGCCGAGATGACCGAGCGGCTAGGTGCGTGGCTGCAGACCACGACACTCGGGTTCAAATCCCGATCTCGGCTTTTTATTATTCATATATCCGTTCAAAAGAAGTAAATTTGATAATTCAAGAATAAAAATTAAATTAATCTAAAATTAATATCCTAATTGATAATATCAAACTTAAATAGGGTAAATTTAAACCTAATTATTCGAAATCTAACGTGATTGTCATGATAAAATTATATAATACTTTATCCCGCAGTAAGGAAAATTTAAACACTCTTAAGAAGAATCGGGTTAAACTTTTCGTCTGTGGACCAACAGTATATGATAATTCTCACATAGGACACGCCAGAACTTATATTTCATTTGATGTTATTGCCCGTTACCTTAAATATCAAGGTTTCAGTGTCTTCTACTTACAGAACATCACGGACATTGATGATAAGATAATAAATAGAGCTGCCAAAACAGGTAGAGATCCCATAGATCTTGCCAGAGAATTTGAGGCAGAATATCTTAAAGATATGAAGGCCCTGGGAGTGGAAAGTGTGAATATTTATGCACGGGCCACTGAACACCTTCCCGAGATTATTGCACAGATTGAAACTCTCCTGGATAAGGGATTCGCCTACGAAACTGAAAGTGGAGTTTACTTTGATGAATCCAAATTTACTGATTTTGGTAAGTTATCCAACCGCAAAATCGAAGACCTGCATGTGCATAGAATAAAACCAGATCCCCATAAGAGAAATCCTGGAGATTTTGCACTGTGGAAGAAGAAAGATATGAAACCTTTTTGGGATTCTCCATGGGGCCCGGGACGCCCAGGATGGCACATTGAAGACACTGCCATTACCGGGGAATATTTCGGACCACAATATGATATACATGGTGGTGGTCTGGATCTGATATTCCCTCATCATGAGGCAGAAATTGCTCAGATGGAATCAGCCTCTGGTTTAAAACCTATGGTGCGCTACTGGATGCATACTGGTTTTTTGAATGTTAAAGGTGAAAAGATGTCCAAATCCCTGGGAAACTTCATCACCATCAAAGAACTCCTGAAGGAATACCCTGCAGAGGTTTTTCGCTTCTTTGTATTATCCACCCACTATCGCAGTCCCATTGATTTCAGCCAGGAAATATTGGAACAATCACAAAACAGCCTTAAAAGGATATATAAATTTCATGAAACCATAGGAGAATTTTTAAGTGATGGTCTCCCTGAAAAGGGGGAAAATGACGAACTCTATATGGAAATATTGGAGGATACCAGATCGAAATTTCTGGAAGCTATGGACAATGACTTTAACACTCCCCATGCACTTTCCCTCCTTTTTGATTTTATAAGAGAAACCAATCGAAAGTTCAAGGAGAATGACACCTCTAAAGAATCTTTATACAATATCAAAAGTTTTCTAACAGAAATTGGTGAAATATTAGGTTTCAATTTCACTGCCCCATCCCTAGAAGTAGGAGATGATCTTACAGGAGAACTGATTGATATCCTTATCAATACCCGACAAAAACTAAGAGAAAAAAAAGATTGGGAACTTTCCGATGAAATAAGGAATAAATTAGGAGATCTGGATATAAATTTAGAAGATAAATAACAGTTTAGATTAATACTCTTTTTTAGACCATTTATTTTCTTATTTTAAATGTAGCATCTATTAGATGATCTTTATTTTTCTATTCTAATTCTAAGGCTTTATTCAAATTCTAAGGTTTACTATTCTAATTTTAAGGTAACCTAATATATGATCTTTATTTTTCTATTTTAACACACCCATGATCTATCACTGCATAAAGCCGTATTGATTAACTAAATTGACTGGAATACTAAATATTATGATATGGACTGATTATTGTTTTTGTTAATAAAGATTTAAACTATTAGAACTTAGCCAAAACTGTTCGTATTGTAATTAAACATTTATATATACGAACAATATGATTTTATTATAATAAGTTCAGTTGGAACGCACACTGAACAACATCTCACTGATCAAAAAAGTAAGAACATGGTGATTAAACAGGCAAAATGATTGGTCAATTGGAAGTATGTTAACAATTATCATTTTCATTTGAAAATAGCTCTTATTAAAACAGTTATTTTCATTTGCAACAAAAAAGGAGGTGGAAAAAGTGAAACACGAAAAACGTGGAGCATTCATTCTAACAGTATTCTTTTTAGCAGTAATACTTTGTAGCGCCGTTTGCGCGGCAGAACCAGACAGTGACTCAAACAGTTCCACTACAGATCCAGGAATCCAAACACCGGAAACTCCTGTAGAATCTGAACAAAATAATAGTGATAACAGTGATTCACAGATAATAGATCCCATAATATCCGGAACCGTATTGGATGGTTCATCAAATCTTGGATTGGGCGGAGTAACCATCATAGTCTCGGATACCGGCGGCACTCTTATGGCGGAAACAACAACTGGGGCTGATGGTTCCTATCAGGTTAACTTCTTCAATTCTGAAACAACCTATCAAGTGGCGGCGATCAGGCAGGGTTACCTACCATATTCTAAAGAAATAACTGTAGCCCTTAATACAACTAATCCAGCTGATCCCAATCTTTATGGTACTGCGAACTTCAGACTATACGCTTTACCGGCTTATAGTGGTAATGCTTCAAGTTTTGTATTGAATGTAGGTGCGATTCCAGGAATTTTACTGGATATCTACGCAGGAAAATCAAGTGCATGGGTTGACAGTCAGGTATCACCCTATAGTGAAGGTGAAGGTATACCACTACAAGTCACACTGCTTACTGGTGACTTGCTCGCTGGTTTATTAGATGTGAAGTCAACAGGTGATCAAGGTTTGGTGACTGGAGGAATACTTCCCTCAAATTTACCCCCTGTATTACATCTTTTAGGGCTTGATTTAGGACTATTACTGGGAATTGCTGATTCAAGTACTAATTCCCCCGAGGCAAGTGGTGGAAGTAGTGTAGCAGGCCTGGAACTGAGTTTGCTGAATTTAATTCAGATCATAAATCTGGGTGTAATCAATGCAGATAGTAGTGTAACCCCTGATTTTAATACTGGTGCCTTAACTAGTACTTCAGGTGTTGGGAGCACTGCCAACATACAAGTTCTGGGAGGCATACTAGGTATACCTGGTTATCTACTCGAAATTAAGGCTTTCGATGTTCATGCAACTGCCATTGCTAATGGTGAACCTGGAGGAGCTTCTGCCAGTTATGAGTGGAGTGTTGCAGATATAAAACTCCTCGGTCTAAGTATTTTGGACGAACTCCGAATAAACGGAGTTGTGGAAATTCCAGGAATTCTGAGAATAGCATTGGGTAGTGAAACTGAGATAACTTCTCCTGACGGTACTTATGCCTTTGCTTCAGGGGATGCTTTAAACATAGAGCTTCTCAATCTCATACCTGGTTATGAGTTACTCACCCTGACATTGGGCCATGCTGAAGCAGAAGCAACTGTGCCTTTAGGTGGTTTAGATGCCGACACAGCAGACCTAGAGATTAACAAAACTGTGGATAATTTAACTCCTAACTATCTGGATGAAGTTGTATTTACCTTAACTGCACACAACAACGGACCTGATGATGCTACCAATGTCCAGGTAACTGATCTGTTACCTGCAGGATTTGAATGGGTTTCTGATGATTCTAACGGCTCATACGGCCCTTTAACTGGTATATGGACCATAGGTGATTTGGCTAATGGTACAAGTGAGGTGTTACATATTATAGCTCATATCATTACCTCCAACACCACTATTACCAATACGGCCAATATCACCGGTTCAGTGCATGATCTGGAACCTGACAATGATCAGAGCTCAGTTACAGTAACAGTTGGACCTGCATCCGATCTGGAAATTATCAAAACCGTGGACAACCCTACACCTAACTATCTGGACACCATAACCTACACCATCACCGTAACCAACAACGGACCAGACCAAGCAACCGGAATAACCGTAACCGACACACTACCAAACGGACTAACATACATCTCCGACAACAGCAGCGGA
>JAHKLQ010000191.1 GCA_020854975.1 Methanobacterium sp. | reverse complement strand
TATCAGTGAACGTAGAAATGCAGAAGAAGAATTAAAGGAGTATTGGGAAAATTTGGAAGAAGAAGTGAGATTACGCACAGAAGAACTTGCAAAGTCTAATGCTGACTTGAAACAGTTTGCTTATGTGGCTTCTCATGACTTAAGAGAACCACTGCGTATGATCTCTAGTTTTTTACAGTTATTGGAGCGAAGGTATGGGGATCAATTAGATGAAGATGCTTATGAATTTATTAATTTTGCAGTAGATGGTGCTAAACGTCTGGATTTAATGATCATGGATTTGTTAGAATACTCTCGAGTGGCCAACAAGGAAATAGAGTTCAGCAAAGTTGATTTTGAAGAAGTTATTCAACAAACCATACTGAACCTAGAGATTTTAATTAAGGAAAATAACGCCCAAATAACCTATGATTCATTGCCTATTATTTGGGGTGATGAGTATCAAATGGTTATACTGTTACAGAACTTAATTGCTAATGCTATCAAGTATCGTCAGGAAGAACCTCCCAAGATACATATTTCTACTGAAAAAAGAGGAGATAAATTTGTTTTCAGTGTGAAAGATAATGGCATAGGAATTGATTCTCAGCATTTAGAACGTATTTTCACTATTTTTCAGAGATTACACACCCATGACAAATATGAAGGAACTGGAATAGGTTTATCCATTGCACAGAGGGTAGTGCATCAACATAACGGAGAGATGTGGGTTGAATCTGAACCTGAAAAAGGTAGCACATTTTACTTCACATTACCAGCCAATTGATATCAGATGTAAATTGGGATTTATCAGATGTAAATTGGGATTTTGGAATATTCCTAAAGGAGTTTCTAGACATAGCCGGAATGAACTCCAGGAACTCTAAAAACAGAACAAAAGTTTATAAAGGATTGTTTTGAAGATTGAAAAGGACTTATTGGAAGTGAAAGGTTAGTTTTTGGCTTTTAGAATCGTTTAGTGGGATTGAAACAAATTTACTTCTCACAACACATTTATAAAAAGTTAGATATTACTCTGTTATTTCAGCAATTCACATATAATATCGATTATTTTGGGATTAGACAAACTATAATGTACCCAAACTCCATCCTTACGCCATTTTAAAAAGCCAGCCTTTTTTAATATGTTCAAATGGTGGGATATTGTTGGTTGGGGTTTATCCATGGCAGTGAAGATTTCACAAACACATAATTCACCATATTTTAATAAATAGATTATTTTCAGTCGGGTTGGATCTCCAAGGGCTTTAATGGAATCAGCATTTTCATATAAAACATTATCTTCTGGGATTTTGGAAATTATTTTTTCAAGTTTTTCCATCTGTTCCGGGTCAGGTTTATCCCCGCCAGTTGCACATGATTTCATGATATTTGCTATACAATTATGATATATTTAAATATATGGATATATTATGTAATTGGTAGATGAAAAAAATCACATCAAAAAATGTTAAGAAAACTGTCTTGTTCATCTGTAAACATAACTCCGCCAGGTCGCAGATGGCTGAAGGACTTTTAAAATCAACACACAGTGATTTATATGATGTTTACAGTGCAGGGACTGATCATGGTACTTTAAACCAGTTTGCAGTGAAAGTCTTGGATGAAGTAAAGGTGGACATATCCATGAACCAATCAAAAAGCCTTAAAGAATTTGAAGGTGTTGAATTTGATTATGTGGTCACAGTTTGCGGTGGAGAAGGAGAATCATGTCCATTTTTCCCTGGAGGAAAAAATTATATCCACCAATCTTTTGAGGATCCTGCAGTGTTTGATGGTGATGGTGATGAAATAATAACTGTTTTCAGAAGAGTTAGAGATGAAATTGGAGAATGGATAAAGGAAACATTTTAGGAGTGTAATGATATGTTAAAAGTTGCTATAGTTACAGATGGGCCTTATGGTGATCGGGCCTTTGATAATATAAAAAAAGAATTCGAAACCGTATTTATAGAACTTGAACAACCCTCATCCATGTTTATGGATGATATAGAGTTACCTGAAAAAAAGGCTGAACTAATGGGGGAAGTTAACATCCTCATTACCTACACCACCCACCCTGATCTCACCTTAGAACTGGTTGAAAGATTTGCAGATAAAGTTGATTGGATAATAGTGGCTGCATGGAAAGGTGATGGTTTTAAAAACCAGTTAGAATCTCATGATAATGTTATATGTCCTTATATAATGTGTGAAATTGAAGAAAATGGTGATCCTATTTTTGATAAATTTGCAATAGATATTGGGAAGCCCAAGGTGTTTCTAAAATTAAATGGGGAAAAACTTAAAGACATAGTGGTTTTAAGATCCTCACCATGCGGATCTACCACCTTTGTGGTAGATTACATAAAAGGAAAATATGCAGGGAAAAAATTAAATCCCGAGATCCTTCCAACTGAGGCCGGGCTGAAGTTACAGCATTATCCCTGCAGAGCAGCAAAAATGCGGATTTTCAGTGATGAAGAATGTAAAAAAGAAATGGCATCAGGATTTCATAGAGATGCCTTCCAAGAAGCTATGAACTTAACCCCTAAAAATTAAATTTGTAATGGATGATTATTATTCCTTTTTGTTAATTGCCCTATCATTACCTTTATATTTATTTTTATTTTATTTAAATGGTATCAGGGTCCTGTTCAGCTATACAAAAGCCACAGACAGCTCCAGAATTATCTTTCTGCCGTTCTTTCACAGGACAGAGATAATTTTTACCATCATATTTCACCTTTAAACCTCCTGGAAATGGTGTACCCACCGGATGCACAGGTTCTTCCAGTATAAATGTGGTGTAGATGGAGATAATCTTGTAAATCTGGAAAAAAGCAGGATCAAAACCATCAGCTCCATTTATCTCTTTTTCTTGATTTATAAGGAGCGTGATAGCTTCCTGAACTTCTTTAACATCTAAATATTCATTATCATCGGGTTGATGTTCTTTAACTTCCTTGATGCGGGTGATGAAGGCAAGGTTGTAAGCCTTTAAATATTCCTTACGATAACTCTCCTGCACGTACCTGGCATCTTCCACATGGAATGAACTGGCCTGCATAATATCCTGAATAGTGATTAAACGTGCTTCCATCTTCAAAATCTTAAGAAGATTTTCCCTAAGGATTTCATTGCAGGAGAAAACATCCTCCATATTTTTAATTACCATCACAACCTAACTTTTTACCCAATACGCGCAAGTGAAGAGGTTTTATTTCTCTTGAACCTCTTTTATTTCTTTTTTTATTTTCTTTTTCAGGTATTTAACACATTCTTCGCCAGTTTCGTCTAATCTACACACATCAGTAGGGTTTAAATCAGTTTTATCCAGTTCTTCCATAACATTGATATTTTTAAGGGGTTTAACTCCTTTTTGTTCCAGTATTTTCTGTGTGCAGTCACCATCACAGCCACTGATGGCTATAATGGGATATTTTTTAATAAGATTCCGAAAACCCTCCCTATCAGCAGAGGTAGCACCCATACAGATAGATATTGTCTCATCTGTTTCCGCAACAGTATCTGCTGATGTTACACGGGCAACTAATCCATATGGGCTCATTCCACTACAGGCAGCCAGAGCCACCTTCTTTTTTCCACTCATTTTACATCAGCTCTTTTAAGTTCTTTTTCTCTTAATTTTTCATTCATTTTATCAAATCTATTTTTAACATGTTCATATCCTTTTCGATCAAAGGGACATTCTTCTATGCAGTAGGTACAACCCTGTGTACAACCTATGCAACGTTTCTGGATGAATTCAGTTTGTGTGCCTCCACAACATGTTTCTGTTTCTATCAATGCCTTTTCAGGGCAGGCCTTGATACATTTACCACATTTTTCACAGTAATCAAGTATCCAGGAATGATCATCCACCTCTTTTAAGGGTAAATTTTCGATATTAATAAATATTGCGGAGATCTTCAGGCGAGGACCCAATTCAGGAGTTATTAAAAGACCACTTTGCCCTATCCATCCCAAACCTGCCATTTGACCAAGAGGAGAGAAACTTACCATGCTTCCATAGGGGTGAGCAACCTGGGTGGTGAAACCATAAGCTCTGATAAAATCAGAGAGTGCATAGGTTATACTGCCCATTTTTGCATAAGTTGCTTCATTCAATTCTTGTGCTTCTGGACCAGGGGCAGTCTCAATGATATCATCACCCATCTTTAAAGTTAGAACAATTGCATTAGGGTAGGTTTCATTGGTGTTGATCAATTCAGGTCCAACTGGTGTGTATCCTATATTTATGATACCCATGGAATGAGCTAATTTTTCAAGATCTTCAAAAAATTCTGTGTCAGCTACAGTTCCAGGATTTTCAGGGTTTTCCACCAGGGACTGGTCAGGAAATTCTCCTCCACAGCAACATCCATCTTCTTCACTTTCCTCTAAGCTTTTTGCTGATGTTTCATAATTATTTCCCACACAACATCCAGTATTTCCAAATGAAGCTTTTTGAAGTGTTTTAGCAGTGTTTTCTGCTGTTTCTTCGTTGCCACATTCACATTTATTTTTACTATTTCCAGTCAAATCATCCACCCATCTACTTCCATATATTCAAATATATCAATATATTAATATGAGTAACCTCTTTATAAAGTTAACCCTAAGTGGAAAAATAAAACTAAAATAGTGGCTAATTAATCAGTAAAATAATGGATAAGAAAAATTGTAACAATAAACGATATTTAATGTTCATATGGGCAGAAGAAATAAAAAAAGCTGATTAATCTAATCTTCAGCCCCAAATGAGTAGGTAATTGCTTTTTTAGGGCATTTTTTTATACATTCACCACACAATATGCAATTTGAATTATCCATAATTTTTTTAGTAACCATTTGACTTACATTTAACCCCATTGGACAGAATTTATCACATAATTTACATTCTGTACAGTTATCCTGATCTGATTTTAAATGTAAGGATGTTATTTTGATTTTTTTACCTAGCTTTGATCCTATGGTCAGGAAAACTCCCTGCGGACATAGATACCTGCAAAAAGCTCGGCTTCCAAAAAGTACAGATATGAGGCTGATTCCCACTATGAAGATGGTTACTAAAATAATCAATTGAGGACCACCTTTTGAAGCAAATAAATCCACTCCCTGTAGGCCTCCAACTTTTAAAATAGCATAAGAAACCATTATAAGGAAGAATACAAAAACCAGATACCTAATTTTATCTGCTTTAAGAGATCTGGGCTTCTTCTTTAATAAATGCATGCCTAATAATTCCTGTAATGCCCCATAAGGACAGGTGTAACCGCAGGATACGGATCTCCCCATAACTAAGGATAAAATAAACCACGCTACAAAAACAAGAACACTTGCAGTGATTAATCCGTTTCGAATACCCCAAGACATCAGAATAGGGGAATAAACTCTGAATAATATGGGTAGCATTATAACCAGTAAGATTAGAATATATATTCTAAGCCTAGTTTTATTTTTAATTTAGATTCCTCCATTTTAGAGTGTTCACTCAGTATAGTTTCAGATGGCAGTGAATTTCAAAAAAAACGACTGTTTGTTCTGGGTTTTTTGAGTTATTTCTGTCTTTATGATGATCATAGAAATCGTAATATTTAAATTTTTTTTCACTAAATAAATATAAAATGAAAAAATAAGGAGGGATTTTTTATTCCAATTAAAAAAGCCACAGTTAACGCACTAAAAACAATGGGACTTACAGAATACGAATCTAAAGCATATCTCTCATTAACTTCCTTAACCTCTGCCACGGCTTTAGAAGTCAATGAAACATCTGGTGTGCCTCTTTCCAGACTGTATGATGTATTGAAAAGTCTACATAAAAAGGGATTTATTGAAATTACCAGGGGAAAACCATTAAAATATAGTGTAATACCTCCTCAGGATGTTTTTAAGAAAGCCCGGGTGAAAATTAAAGAGGAACTTGATGAAGCTGAAGCTGAAGTTAAAAACATTTATGAAAGTCAAATATCTAAATCTCCAGCCCCTATCTGGTTAATTTATGGTACAGATAAAATTGTGAAAAAAGAGTTGGAAATCATTGGACGTGCCAAGGATACCTTGCACATTGCAGCAGGTTTCATGTTTCAGGGGGAACTGGAAAAATTGGATGATGCTTTAGGAAAATCCCTGAAAAAGGGAGTTCAGACCAGGATAATAGCAGCACCCTACAATATTACCGATGGTGAAAAAATAGACATTTCAAAAGGTCTCAATAAATTGGATTGCCAGATGAAAACCTTCCAGATACCTTTCATTAAGGCCTTAATTCGGGATAAAAAAGAAATGATGTTGATCTTTTCTAAATTTGAAGATGAAAGTGTAATATCTCAGACAGCAATTGGTGTATGGAACAAATACACAGAATTCGTTGAAACTATTGCTGATTTATATAATCTGGTGTGGAACATGAACCTCTTTACCAGTTACCCTTAACTTCTTTTAGTAGGCAAACATTAAGGGCCATAAATAAAGAATGAAAGCATTAAAATACATTGATAAGACCTTATTTTTGATTCTAATTTTAAAACAGATTAAAGTTAACAAAATAAGTTTAAAATGGGGAATTCTGTGTGAATTATATTAGAATTGTGTTTTAATGGACCAAAGATGATTTGTAGCAACTTCATGGCCAATATAAAAGATTAAATAGTACTTTATTGATTATTGATATGGGGATAGATTGAATGAAGAATGATTCTAGCACTGGGCAATTAATCGTTGGTTCTTTCTGTATAATTTTTGCTTTACTTTTTTATCAATTGAAGCCAGACAACTTTGTTATTCTTGCAGGAGTAATTGGCATTATATTAGTAGCAGCAGGCATATGTGGGTATAAAGATTATTCAAATAGAATACTTGCCCTGATTTTAGGTTTAATATTCTTAGGGGTACTGATATATTTGATTTACATTTTTCCATTTTCTAGACCCGAAAAGCAGATTTCAATTATTTTGATATTTATCCTGCCCATTGTTATATTTGGGATACCGTTTTATACAAGTTGGGGGAAAATTTCCGATTTTAAAAAAGGCGTTAAATTAGTTGATAATGGTAAATACAACGAAGCATCTGAATATTTTAATAAAATTTTAAAAAAAGACCATAACAACCCTCTTGCCTGGACAGGTAAAGCACTTGCCTTTCGAAAGCTCGGTAAATTAGAAGAAGCACAATACTCTATAAACAATGCTTTAAAATTAAAATACAAGACTGAAATTAAAATTTTCAGTTTATCAAAAATCTTAATCAACTCCATAGTATTCAATACTGCTGGTTTATTTTATGTTGAAGATAAAAAATATAAAAAAGCATTAAAATGTTTTGATAAGTCATTAGAATTAAAAAAAGATTTATATGGTGCTTGGAATGGTAAAGGTGTTGCTTTGATTAATTTAGGAAAACTCGAAGAATCATTGAAATGTTTTGATAAAGCTCTCCGATATAATCCTAAATCAGCTTTAGTATTAAATAATAAAGGTGATGCACTTAGAAGGCTCAAAAAATATGCTGAAGCAATGAAATGCATTGATAAAGGTTTAAAAGTTGATTCTAAACTTCCTGCACTTTGGCTTACAAAAGGGGAAATATTTATGGGTTTAAATAAAAATGAAGAAGCTTTAAAGTATATTGATAGAGCGTTGAAGTTAGATCCTGATTTTGAATCTGCTATTAAAATTAAAGAAGAGCTTTTGAGTTAGTGGGTTAATTGAATTCAATAAATCGAGTTTTTGGTATGGTTTCTAATGATGAAATTAGATTAAAACTTGCATCTAAACGTAGAGGAGTAGATCCAGAGGATTTGCAAAAACCACAAACATCCTATGAAGGAAGTTATCTTGTTTGTGATGCATGTGGTAATTATTATGAACTTAAAAGGGATGAATCTCCTGAAGATTTCTCTTTAGAGTGTGACTGTGGTGGAAATTTAGTTTACCAGGAATCCTTAAGTTCTGTAGAAAAGGAAACACCACCATCAAAGTCATCTTCAACTTCCAGAAATCTAGCAATTCTTCTGGTAGTGGGAATTGAAATGTTTTTTATAGTATATATTCTTCCCATTGTTTATATGATGTCAGCTCCTTTTTTTGTTTTCCGAGATTCTTCTCCAGGTGCATTTTTTGTAATGTTACTCTGCTTAGCCCTTGTATTTTCAGGAATTTATACAGCTTATTACCTTATTAAAGTCTTATTGAGAGCCAACAACTGATTATCAGGTATTCAAACGGGTTAAATCGAAAATTCCTTTTCATTACTATAAATTTCATTTTTATAGGCTTAAAAATACGGAACAAAACCCAATGATTCCTATAGGGAGTATTCCTAATTTAATGAAGCATTCCAAAAGTTTTAAAGATGAAAAAAGCTAATAAATAAAGTAAAATAGTTAAAATGCACATTAATCCAGGTAGGCCCAAAAAAATCCACTTTTCCCTTTTTCATAATCATATCTACCAAAAGATAATCCTACTAAAATAATGATTAATAAATAGAAAAGTAGATCTAACTTAAATATCCATGATAAGAATACACCTACTGCTAAAATTATACATATTGGTTTATAATATTTGTTCAGTTCCATTTAATCAATTACCAGTATATGTTTTGTGTTGTTAGATTTGTTATTAATTATTATGGAAGATCATTTAGCTAAACTCAAATTAAGCTAGGTTTTTTCTATATATCCTGCTTTCATGTCTATTAAATCTTTGTTAGCTAATTCTGGAGGTGAATCAACACAAATGGGAAAGAAGTATTCTCCGTAAACTGTTACTGTGTCATTTACATTGTAAGGCAGAGTACCAGTATAGGAAGTTGTGATGTAGGGTTCTGGTGAAAGTCCCGGAACATTAAGCAATATAAAGGTTCTTGTTTTGCCAAACTGGATATATTCATATTTTTCAGATATTTGCCCAGTAACTTTTACCAGTTTACCATTTAAAGCATTATAATCAACCAAAGTTGATACGTTGATTTCAGAACATGAATTTTTATATATAGAAATATTATTGGCTCCAATAACCGCAGGCACGTAAGAATCACTCTCAGTACCTTCAAAAGATAATCCAAAAATTAAAACATAAGCAAACAACGCCACCACAATAATTAACATTGCAGCAAGAATTTTACTCAACTTTTCCATTGGAAACCCCTATCTTATTTTTCCTAAAGTTATTAATAAATAGTATAGATAGCTCAAGATTTGTTGAATCGTTAAAATTAAATTTATTCCGTGGTAACTGCAGGTAAAAAAGGTTGTTAATTTAATAAGTTAGGGTATATTTAAAAAAAGGAGGTTTTGAAGTTTATTATTCTTAAAATATGATGTTATATCAAAAATTAAAGGTTTGATTCCTTGGAAGTTGTTGTTTCATCTTTTAGATGTTAACACAAAAAGGATGCTTTAAATATTAAATCCAGAGATATAATCATTTAATGAGATGATTGGGGGGGGGTGACAAAAATGGTTGAAACATGGGTTAGAGTTTTATCTTTATTGATTTTCATTTCCATAATTATTGGTGTAGATTTTTTGTACCTTAGAAATGATTTCCGTAAACGTTTAGTTTTCAATGTTGGAGTTTTCTTAGTCTATTTAGCCATATATCTCACATTCTTAAATTAAGTGAAAGTGGATGGCAACTTTAAATTCGCAGAAAGGGGGATCACACCTAAAATAGGAGATGCAATACCTGGTTTTAACTATTGATTTATTATCTCTGGATGGATACTTTATATTTTTAAGAACTGTTTTAACCTTGTTAAAATTGATTCTTTTTCTTGATTTTTTTTCTTTTCAATTTTTGGGGGTTCATAATGCATAAAATAATCTTGAGAATCAACTAACTCTGCCCCTTCCTTAACTATTCGTTCGTAATCGCCTTTATTATTAATTTTTCGGGCTTTAACATTGTCACTGAGTATAACCCTTAACATGCTCATTATTCTTTTCTTCAATGTCTTATCTTCAATTGGGAAAGCAATTTCAACTCTTTTTTCAGTGTTTCGAGTCATTAGATCAGCACTAGATAAGTATATGAAGTTTTTATTTTTATTACCAAAGCAATAAATCCTGGAATGTTCTAAAAATCTACCCACAACACTGATAATTTCAATGTTTTCAGTTTTTCCAGGTAATCCTGGAACTATACAGCAGATACCTCTAACAATCAATTTAATCTTAACCCCAGCACAGGATGCTTTTTGTAACATGTCAATTAATTCTCTGTCGGTTAGAGAATTCATTTTCATTATAATATTTGCCGGTAGACCGTTCTGGGCGTTATCGATCTCTTCGTTAATCTTCTTTATTAATCCCTGTTTTAGACCGAAGGGTGCCACCAGTAACTTTTGATAATCCCCATTTAAATTTGAAATTGCCATATTTTTAAAAAACAACATGGCATCCTCTCCAATGGCAGGGTCCATGGTCATAAAACATAGGTCAGTGTATAATTTACAGGTTTTTTCATTGTAATTACCAGTTCCCATTTGGGTGATGTATTGAATCTTAGTCCTCTCTCGTCGAGTAATAAGACAAACTTTGGAGTGTACTTTATACTCTTCAAAACCATATAAAACCCTGCAACCAGCTTCTTTTAATAAGGTAGCATAATGAATGTTATTTGCTTCATCAAATCTGGCCCTGAGTTCAATGAGAACAGTAACATCCTTCCCATTCTCACAGGCCTCCAATAAATATTTTATTACAGAAGAAGACCTTGCTAGTCTGTAAATAGTGATCTGAACAGATATAACATTTTTATCATTGGCAGCTTCTTTCAATAACCTTAAAAAAGGTTCTATGGAGTCATAAGGATAATAAAGTAAAATATCCTTCTTTTTTAGCTGGGAAATGATTTTCCCATCACTTACAGTTTTTGGGATCTTAGGATAATAAGGATTGAATGATAATTTATGGAAGAGTACCTCATTTACCTCCATAATATGGTCGTGTAGGTAATATACATAGCTCATGTCTAGAGGAGTACTGGAAATCATTACCTGGTTTTCCTTAATATTCAATTTATTACACAAGAAATAGGTTAATTTTGAGTTGGTGTACTTATAAAATTCTAATCTGATTGGTGCTAAACGGGTTCTCTTCTTTAAAATTTTTTTCATATAACCCATGTAGTCTTCATCTTCATCAATTTGATAATTGGATAAAACAATATCTGCATTTCTGGTTACAGAAAGTATGGTCTTGAATTCCACTTCATAGTTGGAGAAGACTCTGTCTGCGTATTCAAATATTATTTTTTCCAGTAAAACAAAGCGCATCTCATTTTTAGGAAGATAAATTATCCGGGGTAATGATGATGGTATGGGGATAAGTCCAAAAACTTTCTCCCCTTTATTTTTTAATATTAACATCACATACAGGGATTTGTTCAAAAGATGGGGAAATGGATGTTGAATATCAATAATCTGGGGGGATAAAACTGGAAAAATATAATCAAAGAAGTATTTAGTTAGGTATTTAGTTTCTTTCTTAGTCAGATCATCGAAATTTAGATCATAAATACCCTCTTCATTTAGGAGCAAATCAACAGATTTAAATACCTTATCTCTGCGTTTGAATAAAACTTTAGTCTGGTCGAATATGGCATCTAACTGATCTTGGGCATTTAAACCAGTTTTGTTATCATAGTAATCGTTTTCAATAAGGGATAAATCATAAAGACTTCCACATCTAACCATGTAAAATTCATCTAAATTACTGGTAAAAATAGATATGAATTTTAAACGTTCGAGTAATGGGACTGAAACATCTTCTGCTTCCTCTAAAACGCGGTCATCAAATTTTAACCAGGACAATTCACGGTTTTGCGTATAACTGTAATCTTTAGACATTTCAGCACCGTTTTAACAATTTTTCATATAAATATCCTTCTCTAACGGTATATTTGCTGATCTGCAGTTTTTCACACCCAAAGTAAGATGAAATGGATTCAACTATGAGTAATGCAGGGACTAGGGTATGAATTCTGGAAGGTTTAACCTGCAATATCTCCATATAAGTATCTTTTTTTTCAGGTTTAAATTTCATTCTTAGCTTATTCACTAATTTAATATCTATTAAATCCTTTTTAGACTTAATTAAATTTAAATCTACCAGTATTTTTCCCATGGCTCGAACATTTCCTCCTACACCGCACATGAAAGGAACTTTTTCTTCAGTTTCGAAGTTAATTTTCTCTAATTCTGAATAAACTGCATTTTTAATTAATTCACATTCTTTTTCTGTGGGTATGAGGAGAGATACATATTCATTGTACATTTTTAGGGAACCCGCACGTATACTGTAGCTTTTAATTATTTTTTTATTTTTAAAAAGTACAATTTCAACACTGCCTCCACCGACATCAATTAAAATTCCATCATCTTTTTTGATGGTGGGTACAGACCCGTAAAAGCTCAGTTCTCCTTCTTCTTCACCAGAAAGTACATCAACATCAATTTTTATTTTGTCTGTGATAATTTGAATAACCTGGGCGCGGTTTTCAATTATCCGAAGGGGAGCTGTGGAAAAGAAATGGTAACACTTCACATTTAACTGATCTAAATCAGATTTAATCTCTTTTAAAAGAGCTACTAATTTTTTAATACCTTCCTTATTCAATTTTTTTTCCTTAATATAAAAAACTAAACCTAAATTCTCTTTTCTAGTTAAAACAATATTTATTTTATCATTTTCGTAATTATAAACATTTAATCTAACTGTGTTTGAGCCAATATCCACGATTCCGTATAACATTTAATACCTCATTTGTCATTGATTCTATTTAGTTTCTTCTTCAAAATAATTCCTACCAATCAATATATAACTCTTGCTATTAGTGTATTTAAATTCACATAATAGGAAAAATAATAATGTAACTATAATTAAATGATTAATAAAAGGTTATTGAACATTGCACGATTTTTTTCGAAAGATAATAACCAACTTCATTAAAAAATTCTCTTAAATTATTTCCAGTATAAACGGAACTAAGTTAATGCGTTAAATTTAAATTCCTAATTTTATTTTACAGGCATAAACGTTAACCGTGCCTTTAACTCCATTTCCAGAAATTACAATGCTCTTGACGGCTGAATTATCCAGAGTTATGGTTCCATTTTTATCTTCATTTTCATCAAGGGTAACACCATCAGTGTCAATTATATTTCTGTTATCAGGGGCGTTCCAGTGAGAAGTTTCATTGGTGTTATAGGCCATTACATTCATACTATTAACACCTGCAAATGCAGGAGTCCATGATAAATTGTATTCTATTTTCACGGTTGTTGTTCCTGGGGGTATGACCACAAATTTGCCCAATGAATGGGATGATTCTAATTCACTTGCATCATAAGATCCGATTAATGTTTTCTCAGTGGTTATCAAGTTATGTGGCATGTTTTGGGAGAATATTACAGGTATAGTGAGGATAATAAGAGCTACCAATCCAAGGACTATGAAATTCCTTTTTCTTTTCAAAAAATTGCCTACGTTAGATTTTGTGTCCTCTGAGATGTTACTTGAGGGCATTGATGTAGTGTATTTTAGATTACCTCCGCACTCGCATTTTTCGAAATCTTCGGAGGATTCCCCTTTCTGGAGTTCGTAGTATCCTCCACATTTTTCGCATTCTAAATAACCATAATCTTCAGATAAATAGAGTAATGCTGTTGATCTAAAAGTGTAAATGATTATGAAGGGAATTACAATTAAAGAAATCAGTAAAACACCAATGACTTCTACTTGGATCAAAATGGAAAAAGCCAGAACTAAAGCCCCCAAAACAATTAAAATTAAACAAATAACCACAGTAACGATATACCAAATTATGAACTTATCCCATCCAAGATTGGAAATTTTATCCAATATTTCACGGAATCTGAATGCAGATCCAAGATCATCGTAGAATGCCATGTTTGCTAAGGACATTAGGTATAAAGGGAAGGCAACAACCACGTATAAAAATGCAATGATAATTAAAATTTCAAAAAACGCACTGGTATTAGTTGCCTCCATGTTCATAACTGAAAAACCTAAGGATAATCCTCCAAGGAGTAAAATGAAAAACAAAGGGAGCGCATAGGCAACATCAACTATAAACACTTTAATACCATTTATAATTATATTGAACCAATCATTAAATTTAGGAAGTTCATCAAAACCAGCCATAGATGATTCCATAATTCTGATCTGATAACCATTGATTAATATTCCGAATATCAACCCAATAATACCCCCTCTGAACATGAATGCCATACCCACGCCCAATGCCTCAAAAATACTATCTAAACTACTAAGAACTATTATGAGTCCAAAAATCAAAAACAATCCCCAACTTGATGAAGGATATTTAATAGAATCCTTTACTATCTCCCCAATATTCATTTTATTAACTCCGTTTCAATAAAACTATGATAAATGCCGTTTAAACACGTGTAAACTTCTTTCATATTTCTATCTAGTTTTTTCATATTATTACTATAAATAGATATTCATACGTACTTAAAAATAGTTATCATTAAATTATTATATATTCTATTTTAAAACCGTAAACACCAGCGATAACTCCCATAACTAAAAATATTAAAGATATTTCAATTTCAATATCAATATAGGGAGTTATATCTGAATTTATCCTTCATAACTGTGCAAATTGATTTTTTAACCTTACAAATAGAATAATAATGCCTAAAATCAAGGGAGTTGTAACTCTATTCATAGAATATGTTTTACCAATACGACTAACTGAATATTTATCCTTTGTCTATACAACTTTGATAAAATGTGGTAAGTTGTATCCTAAAACAATACCAAAGGGCAATGCCAATATTAATTGAAAAAAAGCCCAACAGAGAGATAGGTTGGATTTTTAGAAACGATTCCTGCATTATTAATGTTAATAATACAAAAAGAAAATAAACAGTCCTGGGGCATTGTTTAGAGATGAAAAAGGAGTTTAAAAAAGGAGTTAAAATAGTTGGAATTTTGGATGATTCCAACTTAAAAACATTTTAACATCCATTTGGAGGGAACGGGGTTATTTTTTAAACAGGCAGTTTCCTTATGCTTTTTATAGTGGAATATAAAAAGGTTACAGTTCCTTTTTCTTTTTCAGTATCCCGAATGACTTTTATTAGAGTTTTTTTTCTTTGAAGTTCAGCACGGCCTTCTGCTTCGATGTTTTCAAAATATATAGGATCCTCTTCAAGCCATTCATCAAGCTCAGTAGGAGGTCTTATTTCTTTAAGCCATAAATCAACTTTAGCTTCTTCTTGGGATAAACCGTCAGGCCAAAATTCATCTATTAATAT
>JAHKLQ010000185.1 GCA_020854975.1 Methanobacterium sp. | reverse complement strand
GAAACCAATGAGGGGTGGGTGTTATATACTTGATTAAAAAATGGAAAAATAAACCAAATAGGAAAAATTCAAATAATTGTTTTCCAATGGGAGAGATATTTTAATGAAATGGTCTTTAGTTATACTGGCAGTTTTCCTGCTTATTGTAGGATATGCATATGTTTCGACCATAAATGGTCCAATCACACCAGAAGGCCGACTTGCTTTTTGTAAAGTCGCCAATCCAGATATGTACCCTGGACACTTACATTCTCAATTATTAGCTAAATTTGCCAATGAAAGTGGTTCCAAATGTATTCTGGTGGTGCATTTTGCTGGTAGCTCCAATTACCGTTGTTACAAAGAAGGTGATGTGGAAATCTTAGAACTGGCTTTCGTTGACACCCAGGGAACCGGTGCTGAAGGGGATACTGATTACTTGGACTCACTTAAAATAGCATTATTCGGTGCTCCAGAAGGTAGGTATCAGTACAAAACTGATGGGAAAGTCTTCACCAATCTGGATGATGCTCTAGACTATCTTTATGGAATTGCCGAAGAAAATGGTCAGGAGGGCCCTATACCCATGTACTGGCATGGAACAGCCCGTAAAGGAAATCCTATGTTTGCCCAGGGATGTGGATTCCCATTATACTTCGACATAGTTAGACAGCAATATGGACTCATACCCGCTTATGTCTACACCCTTAAAGGAATGATATTACCCTACATCAAAGATCCCTACGCCAATTTCGAGTTGACACACTCCTCTGAACTGCAGAACTATTACCAGCAGGGTATGATAGACTTCAAATAGCCAAATTGAAAAAGATAAAGAAGAATTAAAAAGGAAAAATTACCAGTAATTCCTTTTCTTCTGTTATCCTTATTTTCAGTCCATCACTTTTATGACTTTAAAAAAAATAGGGGGACAATATTTAATAATTAAAGAAATAATAATATGTTTTATAAACTGATAAATTGTCATTGATTTTGAAATAAAGCTAAAAAAAGGTATTATTGAAAATTATAAGATTATAAAAAAATTGGAGTATTTTCCAATTGAATATAATAGTTAGTTATCAGTAAACAGTGATTTAATAGGTGTCCAAAAATGGAAACTGTCAATATTCTTGTTGAGGCCTTGCCTTACATCAAAAAATTCCACCAGAAAAAGATCATGATTAAATATGGTGGCCATGCCATGATCGACGCTACTGCCAAGAGTTCAACAGCCCGAGACACAGTTCTCTTAAAATATGTGGGTATGCAGCCCATGGTAGTCCATGGGGGAGGACCTGAAATATCCCGTTCCATGAGTAAACTCGGTAAAGAACCTAAATTCATCGGAGGTCTTAGGATAACAGACCAGGAAACTATGGAAATAGTGAAAATGGTTCTGGTGGGAAAGATCAGCACGGAAATCGTAGCTAACATTGGTCTCCATGGAGGTAAAGGTGTGGGATTATCTGGTAAGGATAACCTTTTATTAAAAGCCCGTAAACGTTCCCCACAGGTCGTGGTTAACCAGGAAACTGGTGAAGAACTTATGGTTGATCTGGGACTGGTGGGAGAGATTGAATCCATAAACCCAGAGATCCTGGATGTTTTAACTGAAAACCAGTACATACCAGTTATCAGCCCTATTGGTGTTGATGAAAAGGGTGATACCTTAAATTTAAACGCTGACACTGTGGCTGGTGAAGTTGCTGGTGAAGTCGGGGCAGAAAAACTCATCATACTCACTGACGTACCAGGCATCCTTGCTGATCATTCAGATCCTGAGAGTCTCATAAAAAGAGTCAACATCGAAGAGGTATTGGAACTTATGGAGGATGGAACTGTCCGGGATGGTATGTTACCCAAGGTTTCTACCTGTATCCGTGCCCTGGAAAATGGTGTTAAATCAGCCCATATCATCGATGGCCGGGTGAAACACAGCATACTCCTGGAAATTTTCACCAAAGATGGTATTGGAACCATGATTACCAACTAATCCTCCTTCACTCTCAGTATCACTTAATTTGATTTATTTTTTTATTTAAACAATTTATTTTATCCAAAGGGAAGTTTTTGAAGAGTTTTAATGATATGAAGTCAATTTTAATGATATGAAGTCAATTTTAATGATATGAAGTCAAATATTTACGTGAATTTTATTCATTATAACCAAATAGAATTTTTACTATGGACCTAATAAAATTTTAATGATAACCAATTGTACTGAGTTAAAATAATAATTGAATCATGTGAAGTATATGAATAATGAGTTATACTGAGTTAAATATTTTGTAAGTTCCAATAAGGGGTTAAACCATGAAAATAATTATTGTAACCGACGGATCCTATGGTGAAAGGGCTTATGCCACTATAAAAGAAGAATTTGACTGTGAATACCTGGTAATGGATGCACCGCCTTCCACTTTTATGGATGAGATTGATCTTCCCCCTGAGACCATGGCTCAACTGGAAAAAGCAGATATCCTTATAACCTATGTTTTACATCCGGATCTAACCCTTGACCTGGTGGATGCCCTGCATGATAAAGTAGAATGGATAATCATCGGAGCCTGGAGAGGAGAAGGTTTCAAGAAACAGTTAGAAAGTTATGGTAATGTAACCTGCCCTGAAAATATGTGTGATCTCACCGAGAATGGTAATCCTATCTTTGACAAATTCGTGGCTAAATTCGGGAAACCTGTAGTCAGGGTTAACTGCCAAAAAGACAAAATAGTTGATGTAGAGGTTTTACGATGCTCTCCCTGCGGTAGCACCAATTTTGTGGCTGAAGAAATGGTGGGAGAAAGAACTGATACCGTCCCTATTAAAGCCGGGCTTAGAATTCAACATTATCCCTGTCGTGCACCTAAGATGCGCCTTTTTGCTGATGATGAATGTAAAAAAGAGATGGCAGCCAACTTCCATAAAGAAGCCTTTGAAGAGGCATTGAAGAAAAAAACGAAACCTGATTAAACTGGTTAAACTGGTTAAAAATCTAACTAAAAATCCAACAAAAATAATTCAACAATATTAAATTTTATTTGGTTAGTGATCAACCCTGTTGTTAGTGTAGAAAATGGTTGATGTGAAAAAGAGCTACAGGTGAAAAAGAGCTACAGGTTAATAACATTTAATAGCCATTCAACTCAAGAAAAGTATGTGAGAAACATGTTAAAAGTAGCGATTATCGGAGCCAGTGGTTATACTGGAGGAGAACTTTTAAGATTCCTGGAATTTCATGAT
>JAHKLQ010000092.1 GCA_020854975.1 Methanobacterium sp. | reverse complement strand
TCGGCAACTCTAATCAAACTCATTCACCTTTAGGTACTAATTATATAATTTAAATTTTTATAGATCTAGTTTAATTCAATTTGTTTAGTTCCAATTAAACTCATTTATTTTTAAAAAGGATGAGTAAAAACTCAAAATATTCATTCATCATTTGTTAAGAAAGTTTTCATACCATTGAAAGGTTTTATTCAACCCTTCTTCAATACTATAGATGGGTTCCCATTTTAAGAGTGATCTGGCTTTCTTTGAAGATAAATACTGTTTTTCGATTTCATTAGTAGATTGGTTTAATATGATAGGTTCCAAGTCACTGTTCATCACGTTAAGGACTTTCTTTACAATATCCAGCACACTTAATGGTTCCTCATTACTGAAGTTAAATGCTTCGCCATGAATATCTTTGTTATCCATGTTTTCTGCTAGGGTTAGATAGGCATTAACTCCATCTTCGATATAAAAATAATCACGAATCATAGTTCCGTCACTTCGAATAATGGGTTGTTCATTATTTAAAACAGATCTTATGGTTCCTGGGACAATACGGTTGAAATTAAGGTCACCACCACCATAAAAGTTACCACATCGGGTAATGCAAACAGGGAGACCGTAGGTTTCAGAATATGATTTACATAGAAGGTCAGCACAACTCTTGGAAACATCGTAAGGATGCCTGCCTTCTAGGGGAGTGTTTTCATTGTAGGGTAATTTATCCTGAGCACCGTATGCTTTATCACTGGATGCAAAAACAATTTTTTCCAGATTAGGTGATCTTCGGCAGGCTTCTAATATATTCCAGGTGCCTTTGATATTAGAATCAAAGGTGGAAATGGGATTACGATTGGCAATGGTTACTATGGTCTGTGCTCCTAGATGGAATGCAGTATCGATTTCATATTCATTCAGTGTACGTTCAAGAAGGAAATAATCTTCCAGTTTGCCCCGAACAGTGATTATTTCTTCATTTAAACCAGACCAGTTCAGATAGGATTTAGGGACTAGATCCCGCACCAAACCTACGACATTGGCTTTTCTTTTTACTAAGGCTTTAATAAGCCATGATCCAAGCAAACCAGTACATCCGGTGATAAATACATTTTTATCCTTCCAGTATTTTTTTTTCAAACCGAAAATCCCCCTGGGTTTCATATTTTTACTTACTTCCACACTTTCCATGGTGGATTGGATTGATTCCAAAGTGAGTTCATTAATTCCAGCTCACGATATGTGTCAACGCATTGCCAGAATCCGTCATTTTTGTATAACATCAATTCTTTGTCAGTGACCAGATTTTCCAATGGGTCAGCTTCTAGGATACAGTCTTCATGAGCATCTAGGTAGTCAAAAAATTCACGATTGAAAACAAAAAATCCACCATTAATCAGTCCCTCTCTGGTTTGTGGTTTTTCATTGAACACTGTGATCAGGTCGTTTTCAGTGTTAATTTCACCAAAACGGGAAGCAGGGTGGACTCCAGTCATGGTGCCTATTTTTCCATGGGATTTATGGAATTCCACTAATTTTTTGACATTGATATTTGAAACACCATCACCATAAGTTAAAAGGAACATATCATCATCAATATACTTCTCAATCCTCTTCACTCTGGCGCCGGTTTGAGAGTTTTCACCGGTATCTGCTAGGGTAACTTGCCAATCTTTTTCTTGATGCTCGCCATGAACATGTATCTCGTCATTATTACCAAGTTTCACAGTAAGATCATTGTTCATTATTTCATAATTCAAGAAATATTCTTTGATCATGGTCCCTTTGTATCCAAGGCAAATTACGAAGTCTTTAATTCCATAATGGGAATAAATTTTCATTATGTGCCATAAAATTGGCCGGTTACCTATTTGAACCATTGGTTTTGGCCTATATTCTGTTTCTTCTCTTAATCTGGTTCCTTTTCCCCCACATAGAATAACAGCTTTCATATGATCTCCTATAGCTTCTTTAACCTTATCTTTTAAACTGATTATAAATTCCTTAAATTTTTTTTAAATTAAATTTATAAATAATATGTTAATATTCCTAATGTTTTTAATATTCTGTTTTACAGATATTAGGGCTAACAAATAATTAATCATTTTGTAAGTTTAATATAAAATTTAAGCTCAGAGTTAAGTGGATATTGTAAGTAGATATAATATTGTAGAATTTAATATATTTGATGTAAAGTTACTACCAGATTTGTATTGTTTTAAATGTGAAAGATTATGCAAAATGAAATAACAGTTAAACCAGTTATCTCTATTATAATTTTAAACTGGAACAACTGGAAAGACACATTAGAATGTTTAAACTCAATTTTCCAGATGAATTACCCTCTAACTAACATCATCTTAGTGGATAACAACTCAACTGATGGTTCCATTAAGCAGATTAAGGATTTTACCAGACACATCCCCCTGGAAACTGTTGAATTAAGTGAAGATGAAATAAATAAATCCAATTCTGAAAAAACAGGGATTTTTAAAAAGGAAATTCACCAGAAATTTAAAAATGATATTCACCAGAAATTTATTTTAATTAAAAATAATGAAAATCGGGGTTTTGCAGGGGGAAACAATGTGGGCATTAACTTTGCCCTGGAATACCTGGATCCTGATTA
>JAHKLQ010000151.1 GCA_020854975.1 Methanobacterium sp. | reverse complement strand
CCGAAAGAAGTTCCAGGAACCAGCACCACATCCTTTTTCAGGGCTTCTTCCACCAACCTTTCTGGATTATCTATGGAGGGGAATACGTAAAAAGCTCCCTGTGGTTCTCTACAGTTGATTCCCATACCTCGCAGTCTTCCCACCACCAGGTCCCTTCTTCTTTTAAACTCTTTCACCATTTCCTGCACACTGTCCTGAGGCCCTTGAAGGGCTGCCAGGGCAGCTTTTTGGGATAGAGATGTTGCACAGGTAACAGTGTACTGATGTACCTTTAGGAGTTCTTCTGTTATTTTGGGGGGTGCTGCCAGGTATCCTATGCGAAAACCAGTCATGGCATAGGTCTTGGAAAATCCATTAATGGTTATAACATTATCTGAGTAACATGCAGGACTGTAGTGTTTCTTACCATAAATGATCTTTTCATAGATCTCATCAGAAATAAGAATGAGGTTATGGTCATTAGCAATATCTGCTAGGCCCTTAACATCTTCCTTTTTAAGCACACCACCCGTAGGATTGCCGGGTGAATTCATTATAATGGCCTTGGTATGGGGAGTTACCTGTTCCAACACCTCTTCAGGTATCATCCTGAAATCATTTTCATCCTTGAGGTGTGCTCGGACAGATTTACCTCCAGATATTTTTACACAGGCATCATAAGCTACAAAACCAGGATCAGGAATAATAACTTCATCCCCTTCCTCTATAAGTGCATTGGCACTGGAGTATAATGCACCACTGGCCCCTACTGTAACTATAATTGATTCAGGGGTGGTGGGGATGTGATTTTCAGTCTGTAATTTATGGGAAATAGCTTCCCTCAGTTCAGTGATCCCTGTGTTACCTGTATAATGGGTGAATCCCTCTTCAAGGGCTTCTTTAACTGCTTCGCGGATATGAGGTGGGGTGTCGAAGTCTGGTTCACCCAGTGCCAGGTTGATGGAGTCCTCCCCCACCATATCAAACATTTTCCGTATTCCAGATAGATCAATGGACTCTACTCTTTTAGCGGGTTTCATGATAATTACCTTAAGAAGTTGAACTTTAATTATTTTGAAAAATGGTTCTATTTTTACAATTTAATTATGGATGGTAATTTATTTTATGATTATTCCTGGAAGGTAGTTTACTTATACATTTACTGGAAGGTAACTTAGTTCACCATTTTTTTTATTTAGTTGAAAAGATTAAAACACCTTACTTTTATTTTTAAAATAGTTATCTTACCATTTTTTATTCTTAAAGGATTATAAAATGAAATATTATGCAGAACTTAAAAAGGGAACTTGGCCTTTTTGATGTGATCAATCTGGTAGTTGGAACCATAGTTGGTGCTGATATTTATATTGCAGCTGCTTTTGGAGCAGGTTATTTAGGACCTTCTTCTATCTTTGCCTGGTTAATAGCAGGTGTAATGGCAATTACCATTGCATTATGTTTTGCTGAATGCTCCTCACTTTTACCAAGAGTGGGAGGTCCCTATGCCTATGCTAAAGAGGTATTCGGAAATTTCACAGGATTTATGGTGGGATGGGCTCTTCTAATAGCATCATGGAGTGCTATTGCAGTTTTTCCCCTGGCTTTTGTTGCTTATCTGTTATATTTTTATCCTTCCATGCCTCAATGGATGCAGATACTGATTAAAATTGTTTTTGTATTCTTCTTAACCATTATAAACTATTATGGGGTTAAAGAAGCTGGAAAAGCTAATGATATTCTGACTATTCTAAAACTGGCACCTATACTGCTTTTCACACTCTTTGGTATTGTATATTTTTTATTCAACCCGGCTTTATTCATCTCTAATTTCACACCACTGGCACCCCTAGGTTTTGGAGGGATGGGCAGTGCCCTGGTACTCATATTCTGGGCATATGTTGGTTTTGAACTGGTTACAGTGCCATCTGATGAAATCAAAAATGCGAAAAAAACCATTCCCAAGGCCATAATTTTAGGGATGGGTATTATAACTCTATTCTACCTGGTAACTAACCTGATTATTTTAGGGTCAGTACCCTGGGTGCAACTGTCCCAGAGCTCCGCACCTTTATCTTTAGCTGGAAGTGCTCTTTTAGGTGGTTTCGGAGCAATATTGCTAACAATAGGGGCTTTATTTTCAATTTCAGGTTCAGATGAGGCAGGTATACTTTCATCTGCCCGTATACCTTATGCTATGGCTGGTGATGGTCTTTTACCTGAATTTTTTGCCAGGGTTCATCCTAAATATGGAACTCCCTATGTGGCACTTTATGTGCAGGGTTTGGTAACCCTTCTGGCAGCAATTTTTGGCAATATCAGTCAACTGATCATATTATCTGTTTTCACCCTTCTTTTCTGCTATTTAGTGACCTGTTTAGCTGTGTTTCCACTTAGAAAAAAATATACAGGTGGTATTAAACTTCCCTGGGTGGTTCCGGTGCGGGGTGTGATTATTTCATTATATATGATGACACAGTGTAACCTGCATCAAATAATGGTGGGGTTGTTGTTTATGGTTTTAGGAATACCAGTGTTCCTTAGATATGCTCCTGGAAAGGAGATAGATTATGTTAAAAGAGATATTGCATTGGGTAGGGGTATTTTCGCCAGGTGGATGAAAGTTCCAGATAGGTTCCTGGTCCATTTTTTAAGACGCCTGACAAGTTTAATCTGGAAAATCAGGTCAAAATTTTAGATGTTAAAGGTAAAAACTATAATTATTAGTAATCAAGTTAGGGGCAGGAACTAAAAATTATAATATTCCTATTAGGGGCAGGAACCACAGTGATAACAGCCGAAAGTTTCACACCATGGGGTTAAATCGCCTTTTAACCTGCTTTGTTAATAGGTTTTATTTTATGTTCATTTTTTATTTTATTAGTAAACATTTTTAGTAATATATAATGGTTTTTAGTAATTATATGGCTAAATATTCAGTTAAGTATTTTTATTAATAATTAATAGTTATATCTTGTACAATATTAATTATGGAATTCATTTATTTTCGTGGAATAATTGTGGGAGAAAAATAGTTATGGAAAGAATTAAAAATCAAAGGTATTTAATTCTTGTTTTGATGTTATACCTGTTTTTTTCCGTCATTTTATTTTCGCATTATCAATATATTATCAATCCAGATGGAATATCATACATTAGCATTGCCCAAAATTATGTTAATGGGCACATTTCTTACGCAATTAACGGTTATTGGAGTCCGTTATATTCGTGGCTTTTAATTCCTTTTATATTACTATGGAAAGTAAACTTAGGTAATATAATTGCAACGAAAATATTAGCTATTATTATAGGATTGTTCACATTAATAGCAATTTATTTGATTTTAATAAAATTACATTTGAATAATTATCTAAATACTGTTATTTTATTAGCATTCATTCCAATAATGCTTTATTTTACTTTTCAGTTTATTACTCCTGATTTGTTAGTTGCTTGTCTTCTTTTATATTATCTTAATTTTTTAATGGATGAGAAATATAGGAAAAAAGAGTATATGGGACTTTTAACAGGTTTTTTTGGAGTGTTAGCTTTTTTAGCAAAAAGTTATGTGTTTTTCTTTTTTTTAATTCACTTCATTTTTACTAATCTATTTTATGTGAAAAATTTCCCCTTGGATAAAGGAAATATTAAAAAAAATCTATTATGGGGTTTGTCAATTTTTTTAGTTATCAGTGGTATTTGGGTAGGTGTTATAAGTGAAAAATATGGGGTAATTACAATTGGAACAACAGGGTCTTATAATTATGAATTAGTGGGCCCAGAATCTGATGGTCATGCAATGTTATATAAAGGGCTTATAACCCCTCCTAATGAATTTTCAGTAAGCGCATGGGAGGATCCCAGTTATTTTCAACTAAAAAAATGGAACCCATTGGAATCAACAGAGAATTTTATCCACCAAATCATGATTATTTTAAATAATTTTTATAATATTGTCTTAATTTCACTGTATTTATTATTCGTACCATTTTTTTCTATTCTGCTGGCATTATTTTTATTTTTCAAATCAAATGAAAAATCTATCAAAAATAACGTAATCTTTATTTTAGGGACCATAATCCTATATATTGGAGGATATATTCTTATAATAGTTGAAGGAAGATATTTATGGTTCAGTTTAATATTATCGTTTATATTGGGATTTTATTCTTTAAACGAGTTATATAATCAAAATGATATTAAACTAAACTTTTTCAGGGCAAGTATTATTATTATGGTAGCAGCGTTGGTTTTTTACCCATTATTGTTTTTTATGTATTATAATCCATCTTTAGGATATTATGAAACAAGTTTAGCTTTGAAATCCCACGGAATTGAGGGTAACATAGCATCTAATGACCAATGGGAAATTATGGATTATTTGAGTTATTATTTGGATAGTAGATTTTATGGTGTTACCACGCATCAGTCCGATTCTGAATTGAAAGAAACATTAAATTTTTATCAAATTGATTATTATTTTGTTTGGGGGGAATCTGGGGAGTATTCTTCAAAGGGCTTCATAGGGGAACTTGTGTATAAAAATCAATATTTCGAAGTATTTAAAGTAAATAACAGTTATTGATATAACTTTATGGACAGGCTCCACAATTGTAACATCCAAAGATTTCACACCAGGGGGTTAAATCACCTTTTAATGCTTTTTCATATTCATTTAGAAGGAATTCATCAGTGACTCCCACATCTATATTTTTCCAGGCAAATTCACTCTCCATAGTCCAGTGGGGGGTTAATTTTTTCCATTTTCCCAGGGGAACTTGTTTCTGGGATGATTCTTCAATAACATCTCCTAAATTAGCGTTTCCCATGGAGAGGATGTATTGCATCAGGGATTTGTTGGGATTTTCCACCTTGAAGTGTCTGTTTTTAACATTTTTTTTCAGATATTTAACCTTGGTTTTTATATCTTTAAGGTTGAAATCAGCCCACTGAAAGGGGGTGTGTGGTTTTGGTATGAATGGGTTGATGCTTATTCGGACAGAATTAGGGTGAGGGGCCATAACTTCAAGATCCCTTATGAGATTTAACAGATCTTCTGTGTCTTCATGTGTTTCCGTTGGTAGTCCTATCAGGAAATATAGTTTAACATTGAAGTTCATATCAAAGGCGGTTTCCATGGTCCTCTGAATATCTTCATCACTAATGGGTTTATTCACCACTTTTCTCAGTCTCCAGATGGATTCAGGGGCAATGGTAATGGTTTTAAGTCCACTTTCCTTTAAACTTCCCAGAAGATCCTTAGAGATGGATTCAACACGTAAAGATGGGGTGGTAAGTTGAAAACCACGCTGGAGTAGTTCACGACATAATTCTTCAATGTGCGAGTAATCAGAAACAGCTCCCCCAATAAGGGCGATCTTGTCCAGTCCAGTGGCTTTCCTACCTTCCTCTGCAGTACGAATAAGGGTTTTAATATCTGCTTCTCTACGTGGTCGGTAAAGACATCCGGCCATGCAGAAACGACAACCACGGGCACATCCTCGACTAACCTCCAACAGAAATGATCTTCCAAATGCAGGGGTCAGTCCTTTATCATCTGTTTCCGGGTAAACCTGTTTTATGGGACGCCAGGCATCATTCATATCATCTACCTGGACTAATTTGACCTTGTTATCTGGAATGTACACACCATCCACATCCAGGAAGGCATCAATATCCCTGCGAGGGTAGTCTAATTCACCCAGTTTATCCAGGAATTCAGGTAGGATAACTTCACCATCTCCCACCAGGAAAAGATCAATAAAACGAGTCATAGGCAGAGGATTGGAACTGGCACAGGGACCACCAGCTATAACCAGTGGGTCATCTGGTCTGCGATCTTCTTTCCGAAGATTTAAACCCCCTTCACGGAGCATTTCCAGAACATGAGGGTAATCCTGCTCATACTGGAGTGAAAAACCCACCACATCAAAATCTTTAAGGGGTGAACCTGTTTCTAAACTCTTACCATGGGGATAAACCACCCTCTCACAGTAAACATTCTCCTGATGATTCAGGAAGTCATAGATAATATGGAAACCCAGTGAAGACATGGCACTCCTGTAAAGATTGGGGTAGCATGAGGCAAAGCGAAGCCCTGCCCTGAGGGGATCCTTCACCACCACATTGTGTTCCAAAAGCATAGTTTATTATCT
>JAHKLQ010000181.1 GCA_020854975.1 Methanobacterium sp. | reverse complement strand
TGCTTTAATGGATCTGTCCACAGGACCTAATTTCAGGGAAGTGCGAAAAGCAATCATAGAATCTACAAAAGCCCCATTAGGGACAGTACCAATATACCAGGCAGGTATCAGTGCTTCCCAAAAGAGAGGGGCTGTAGTTAACATGGAAGAGGATGACATGTTCCATGCTATTGAGGAACAGGCTCAAGAAGGTGTTGATTTCATGACAGTCCATAGTGGAATCACTATGGATACTGTAGAGAAAATAAAAAGATCTGAAAGGATAATGGGGATTGTTAGTAGGGGTGGGGCCTTTTTAGCTGCTTGGATACTTCATAATCAGGAAGAAAACCCATTGTACAAGAATTATGATTACCTCCTGGAAATTGCAGCTGAGCATGATGTAACTCTTTCGCTGGGTGATGGTCTCAGACCCGGATGTTTGGCTGATGCTTCGGACATACCACAAATTTCTGAGCTTTTAACTCTGGGAGATCTGGTGAAAAGAGCCAGGGAAGCTGGAGTGCAAGTCATGGTGGAAGGACCGGGCCATGTTCCCTTAAACCAGGTGGAAGCCAACATGCAAATCCAGAAAACAGTCTGTAGTGGCGCACCTTTCTATGTGTTAGGGCCAATAGTAACTGATCTAGCCCCTGGATACGATCATATCACCTCAGCCATAGGTGGGGCACTGGCAGCCAGAGCAGGGGCGGATTTCCTTTGTTACGTTACCCCAGCAGAACATCTATCCATACCCAGCCTTGAAGATGTTAAAGAGGGGGTTATAGCATCAAAAATAGCTGCACAGGCAGCTGATGTGGCTAATGGGTATAAAGGGGCATGGGACAGGGAACTGAAAATGGCAAGAGCCCGGAAGAATTTCGACTGGGAAAAACAATATCAACTTGCATTCGACCCAGATAAGCCCAAAAAATGCCGTGAAAGAAAACCAACACCGGAAAGTGACATGTGCACCATGTGTGGTGAGTTTTGTGCCCTTAGGATGGTAAGAGATAACATGTGAGTTACAAACCCGTTTAAATTCTTTTTTAGTATTTTATTTTATTTTTCCTGTTATTATCACACATTCCACATATTCCACATATTCCACACATTACAAATATAATGTTTAACATAATAAAATTTGAAATTTTTGAATGTAACTAGTTAAAATAGATTTAATTTGAGGATAATCTATTTAAATTCTATATAGAAATATGAAATAAATTATAGAGGGGATATAATGCCAATGGAACATGTTGAAGGTCAAAATAAGGGTAAGGTGGTTCTTTTTGCTTTAAGTACTTGTGGGTGGTGCAAGAAAACTCGGATGTTACTGGAGGATCTGGATGTGGCATATGATTATATCTATGTAGATCTGTTGAAGGGAGAGGAGAGACAGGAGATAATTGAACAGGTAAAAAAGTGGAACCCACAGCTTTCTTTCCCAACCCTTGTTTTAAACGATGAAGACTCAATTGTGGGTTTCAATGAGGATAAAGTAAGGGAGAGTTTAGCATGAAAACGGTGAATATCCCTGAAGAAAAAATAAACAGTTTTTTCAAGAAAACACAAGAAGAAGCTGAAGCTTTTGGTTATCATCTAAATCCTGATGAGGAATTCACCAAAGAACTCCTGGAAAGCATCCTCATAAACCAGGATCGTTATGGGTACGGTGCATGTCCCTGTCGTTTAGCATCAGGAGTTAAAGAGGAAGATCTGGACATAATATGTCCCTGTGATTATCGTGACCCTGATTTAGTTGAGTATGGGGCTTGTTACTGTGGACTTTACATTTCTGGTGAAGTGTTAAGCGGAGAGAAAAAATTAACCTCCATACCTGAAAGACGTCCAGGTCCAGATCAACGTCTAACTGTGAAACAAAGTTCTCAGAAAGAAATAATCACCTCTCTTTCTCTACCTGTGTGGAGATGCAAAGTTTGCGGATATTTATGTGCCCGAGAAGAACCTCCTGAAACATGTCCCATATGCAAAGTTGGAAAAGAAAGGTTTGAACGTTTTATGTAGGATAAAATTTATATAATGATTGTATATGGGGTTTTTTTATTTTTATGAATGTCATTTTTAATTATTTTACCATAAACATGCTTGAAATTGATTTATTTTAATATTACAAATTGAAAAAGTTACATTATAAAAAGAGAATATTTATACTAGTTAACAATCATAAATAGTGTCACTTAAGTAAAGTTAATAAATCAATGAATAATTATTTAAATCAATACTCCCCTGACAAATCAAAAAGGTGGAAGTGAAATGGATTACATGTTTGAACTCTATGAACAAGTGAAAGATGATATGAAATTTTTTATAGCCTCTGACGTACGGGCTAAGATATTAATTAGTTTAAGAAGTGGATCAAAGAATTTAGCGGATTTAAGGAAAGAAATCCACCTAAGTTCATCAACTATTTTGCATGGAATGAACCAACTGGAACAAAAAAGTTTCATTTTCAGAGAATCAGGAAATTATTCCCTGTCACAAACCGGTGAAGTAGTTGCAAACAAATTGATTGATGTAATGCGTTCATTTTATTCTCTGAACCTCTGTGAAGGATTATTCTTAAATCATGACATCAGTTGCATACCTCCTGAACTCTTTAAAGATATAGGTTGTCTGGAAAAATCATTCATTGTGAAATCCACCAGCACCAACATCATGAGGCCTCAAGAGGTTTTAACAGAATTTTTAGCCAAAAGCAAAAACTTTAAACAGCTCACCTCTGTGTATAACCCATCAAATATCCAGATTTTCATGGAAACCCTGGAGAAAAAGGGCCAAGTTCAACTGATAATGACGGAAGGAATTATGGATAAATTAGTGGAAACTGCTGGAAAAGAAAAACTGGAAAAATGGATTAAAGAAGGTAATTTACAGCTAATGAAAATCGATGAGGATGTGAAGATCTCACTGACCACCGGTGATAACTTCATTGCTCTAGGACTGTTTTCAACTGATGGGGCATACGACTTGAATATTTCTCTTATTAGTCATGGAGATGATGCTATTTCATGGGGAAATAGATTGTTCGATCACTATTTTCAAAAAGCTACCCCAGTCATGAAGGATGCTAAAGAAATCCATGATGAGATCTTGGCCTAGAAAAAGGAATCAATTAATACAGTGGGTGTTAATTAAGACCCACTTCATTAAAAATGGTGTTTTAATACAATTTTCTTTTTAGCACTGAATCTTATTTTTTTAACCATTTTTTTTAGTATGAGTTGTTTATTTATTTAAAACAAGTTTTGAAGGTTCACATGATTTTATTAGGAGAATAACTCACATAACAGTTCTGGAATAATGTCTTGAATAGGAATATAGTTAAATTAAAAAGGGATTGTTGGGAAATAGAAGTAAGTATAAATGGTGCAGAAGTTTATATCAATAATATCAAAATTCTAAATAAATAATACTTGTGGGATGTTATGGCGGACGAAATAAGGGTTCTAATATTAGAGGATGTGCCATTGGATGCTGAGCTTATAGAAACTCAGCTTAAAAGGGAGGGTCTCCAGTTCACATCCAGAATTGTGGATAG
>JAHKLQ010000196.1 GCA_020854975.1 Methanobacterium sp. | reverse complement strand
CAGCTACTTCAGCTTCTGAAAGGGTGGCTGCGTTGAAAAATGATGATTTACCCACATTGGGCTTTCCGGTTACTGCAATCTGGAGCATAATATCACTATTAATTACTTTTACATCCCAAGTTTATTAAAGATTTTATTAGAAAAACTCTTGAAAAATTTAATTTTACTTCAGATTTTACTAATCATGTCATAGATCATAGTGCTTATGATTACTTATCTTTTAGCCTCAATTTTGAAGCGTTACACCAGAAAGATGACAACGTCTAAATGAGGTATAACATGTCAAGAGCTAAATTTGCGTCAATTGAAGATGAACCCCTATTCCAAGATTTTTGTTCTAAACGTGAATTAAGATATAATACTATTCGTACATATAAGAATACATTGAATATGTACTGTAATTTCTTAAATAAGGGATTAGAAGAATTAATTGAAGAAGCTGAGGATGAAGAAGAGTCAGATATGAGAATGCGTAAAAGGAAGATTAATCACTATTTGATCAACTTCAAATCTGAATTAGATAAATCAGATTTAGCTGATAGTTCTATAAAACAGATGATGATACTAATAAAAGCATTTTACAGGGAATTTGATATAGAAGTTCCTAGATCTAGAAGAAGGAAATCACCTAAACCAACATATATTGAAACAATAGAAGATTTGCCTACTATGGATGAAATTCAGTTGTTTCTGGAATATTGTGGTAGTGTTTATAAAGCTATTGTTCTAACTGGTTTATCATCTGGAATGAGCAGAGCAGAACTTGCAAGTTTAACATTTAAGCATTTATATGATGCGTTATCCTTAACTTCCTATCCTGAAACATTAGATGAAGTAATAGAAAAAGCAAAGGAAAATGACACGATCTTGTTTTGGAATTTGATCCGGGTTAAAACAGACAAGAGTTTTTTTACTTTTAGTTCCCCTGAATCTCTAGACCGCATAATTATGTATCTTGAAGAATTACATCAAAGATATCCTGATTATAATCCGAGATTGGAAGACAAACTTTTCAGATCTAAACGTACAAATAGCCATTTAACATCAAATGAAATTGGATCAATGTTTACGTATATCAATAATAAAAATGGTTTCAGAAAAGTAAATGGTAGATTTGTAGTGAGAAGTCATAATTTACGTAAATTTTTTGCAACAACGTTGGAAAAAAATAATATACCTCATTTAGCTACCAGATTTTTATTAGGACATTCTATTGAAACAGTAACGAATGCTTATTTTAAACCAGATGTAGAATCAATTAAGAATCATTATTTATCTGTTGTTAATCAGTTAATGACTAATAAAGTTGAAATAAAGATTATAAATCAATATGGTGATTTACAACAGCAGATTGAGGAAATTAGACATGATGAACAAAAGCATATGGATGTAATAGGCGATCTTGTTAACATGGTAAATACTGAATTAACTAAGCTAGGAAATGATGATATTAGTAATGAAGAAGCAAGAATTAAATTAAATGAAGACCAATTAGAACTTTTTAAAAGATTTTCCAGGTTAGACACTAAATTAAAGGGAATTAAATTTAAAGATAAAATAATATGTTAATTATGATATTATTTTTTTCTTTATTTATTATCAATCTAAACAATAATTAATGTAACGATCTTTTTTACATTAAAACAAGGCGGTCTAACAATTAATTTATTTTTCATCTTGATTAAAGAAATATTTATAAGAACCATATTCAATAAGTGTTTTATTTGACAGTTTATTGAATTAGCTTACATCTGATTTAGGAATTTGAAAAGGCGATATTATAATGGATGATAAAGTACTACAAAGGCATGATAAATATGCTGCTATTTCTGTTTTAGGCACGTTTAGTGTTTTATTTCTCAAGTATTTGTCTTCAGGCAATCCGGGATATTTTGTTTTTTGTTTAGGTATGATTGGATTATTGATTTCTATATTTAAATTATATAATTCCAATCGTGTAGTTTATTATGTGGCGTTATTATGTGTGCTTGTTGTTCAAACTATACTTTTAATTAACATGTATTTAGTTCAAATGATATATCTGCAAAACAATGAACAATATTTAGTTTGTGCTTTTGGGGTTTTTGCATACATCGTTGTTGTTGTATTACTTTTTAAACCCAATGTTAAGGGAAAGTCTCAACCAGTTATATAAAATATGATCAGTTATTTAATTAGTATGGATGGATTAACTTATCTTTTTAGGTTTTTTTGGGTTTGTTGTTTTGTTATCCGTTTTGGATTGATTTTTAATTTTTTAAGGTGGTTTTAATGGTTTTGGTTGAATATCGCATTGTTCAAAATTGCTTGGTGTTTTAGCGTGTCGTGAATTTTATTCAGAAGAAGTATATTGTCATTTTATTTCTAACCCTATAGAATAGTTGGATTTTAGTAAAATACAAGTATAGTAGGTAAAATTGTTTATTATCGTAGAATGTGACTTTGTATTGTTATCATGACTTTGATTGATGGTGTTCTTTTTTCAGTGTGTGAGATACTTGTGGAAGAAAATGCAGTTAAAAATGTATGTTTCAGGTATGGACAAACCGGATTTCAGGATAATTTGCTGAAAAACCGGATAATTATTTTTCACAACCTTAAAAGAATATATAATCATAACAAAAACAAATAGACTCATAAAATCAATTAAACACATGAAGTTAACATTATAAAAAATAAAATGCAAATTTCATGAGAAAACCTCTTAACTAAATATAAATTAAGTATAATAGTGAAAAACATGCAGGTGTTCAAAATTAATTGTATCAAGGTATTTAAAGTCATTTAAATCTGTTGACAATAAAGTTATACGCATTTTTTTATTCTATTGAATTGTAAATTAGTTAAACCTTTAAACCAAACTTAGTAAAATATTGGGTTCTTTGTTGGTGAGAAGATCCACAAATTTTTATCATATCCTTTGATATTGTTAATAATTATTTTTAGTTAGCGAATATTACTTAATTAAGATCTATGCTACAATTATTATTAAACGGAAATTATTACTTGTTATTATTAATTTTCAAACGATTTTAAACAGTATTAAACGGTAAATAGAATCATAAAGCCTTCTTAATTTTAATTTTAAAACGAAATATTTATAAATAAGATGTTAACAAATGGAGGGTTATGTAAAAATGCATTTTATGGAATTTTGGCACGATTAAGATCTGGAGGGGCTAACATATTAAATAAAAATATATTTAAATCGTTAATTAAATTTTTTTTCGCATTAATGTTATTTAAAGACAATTTTATATCTAAAAACAATCATAAAATTTTTTCAACCGCAATTGGGGGGAAAATATGAATATAAAAAAGAGTCTTGTGTTACTGAGTTTTTTCGTAATAATAATTATGTTCATGGGAGCTGTTTCAGCAGAAAGTATGAATCTTACTGAAACAGAATTAGCTTCCTCTGGAGTTAAAAATTACACGGAATCTAATAATCATTTACCTGGCTATGTACACATATCTGACAAAAATAGTACCACACCTTCATTTTTAAACACGGTCACTAAATTCACTGTAGAACTTAATCAAGGTGTGACCACTCCTGTAGATATTGATACTGTCGGTAATCCTACAGGTCCATCAGGATCAGGAACTGGTACTGTGTATAAAACAGAATATGTGGATATAGCTAGTCGTGTTAGTAATTTTATAGACAATAATGGGGTTGCACCCAATTATGCTTCTAGTAGTAAAGGAAACATACGCTATGAATCATTAGTATACATGTATGCAAAAATTCTGAATTATTATTTAATTAACGGTCAATTACCTAATTATGTAACCGTGGTTTACTATTCAGGTACAGATTCAACAGGTGTAGTAATAGATAATGTCCCCCCTACCGTAACCAATAACTTACCATCTGGTACATACGATACCTTAAAGAATGTGACCTTAACAGCCAATGATAGTATTGATCCAAATCCTAATGTTTATTATAGTTTGGATAATGGTGTTACTTGGAATAATCAAGTAAAAACAGTCACATTAAACCTAAATCCAGGATCAACACTTTTAAAATATTACGGACGTGACGCGTCAGGAAATGTGGGTACAACACAAACAGCAACTTACACCATCAATGCAGCAGCACCACCCAGTACCACTATAACTGACTTGTTATACGCTTCTTATTCTGTTCAAACATACATAGAAGCCAATCATGAACTACCCGATAATATGACCATTTTCGGAACAACAGTTAACATGTCACAATTTCTTTATCTTACCATAACAGCAGTAGCAAATTTAAATAATAATATTACTACTTCGATTTCCATAGGAAATTTTGAACGACCGCTCAATTCTTCAGAAACCATAAGTACCACAGGAAATCTCACAAAAACGGATTATATTAGTCTAGCAAGCAGTGTTAAATCGTATATGGATTCTAATGGCAGGGCTCCAGACTATAGATCAATTAATTTAGGTAATATGGGTTATGAATCATTAGTTTATACATTTGCGGAAATTTTAAAATCTTATAAGGCGGCAAACGTTTTACCAAACTTTATTACAGTTATACCGTGGTCAGTTGTGGCGAATAATGGCACCATGTTCATCACAATGGATCAAATAAGAGACACTGCAGATATGGTTCAATCATATATAGAGACTAATCATCAATTACCGGAACATGTAACTATTTCCAAATCAACAGTTTCTATGCCCAACTTTTTGAAACTAGAAGTGCTTTACCTCATAAATGCTAAAGATAATTTATTCCAATCAATTGTATTAAAAAATTATAATACTGCTCCAAATCCTTACGAAAGTATTACCGGTGGTGATCTTAGCGTTACAGATTATTTAGATGCTACAACTGCTATTAGTAATTTTATGGATACTAATGGGTATGCTCCCAACTACAAAACAACTGTAAGAGGTTATATACGATATGAATCACTGGTTTATATGTACGCACAAATTATAAACTCTGCCAGTACAAACCTGTGGTTACCTAGTTATATAACATTAACACCATGGGCAACAGTTACAGATCAAAACACTATTTTTTTGACTATGGATCAAATAAAAACTGCAGCAAGCACAGTTAAATTCTATATAGAAATCAATCATGCTCTTCCAGCTAGTGTAACAATTTCTGGAATGCAAATTACAATGCCTCAATTCTTGAATCTTGAACTCAAAGCATTAAAAAATGTTAATGCTGGTTTATACCAATCAATTGTTCTGCAAAGTTACAACACAGCACCTAGCCCTTCAGAAACCTTAACTAGTGGAAAAATTAACTATGAAAATTATCTCGTTGTTGCGGATAACATAATCTCTTTTATGTATTCCAATGGGTATGCACCAAATTATGCCGGAACTTCACAGGGAAACATGCGCTATGAAGATCTGGTTTTCATGTACAGCCAAATTTTAAACTATTATAATGTAAAAAACACTATTCCACAATATGTTACAGTTATTCCATGGTCAGTAATTTCGAATCCAAATACAGTAACTTTCAATGTTGACCAGGTAATTAGTGGATCAGAAACGGTTAAAACATATATTGAGACAAATCATGCGCTTCCAAATAATGTAAATATTTCTGGAACTATTGTGAGCATGCCTCAGTTTTTGAAACTTCTAACCACATCCTTACATTGCATAAATGGCACTTATGCTGGTCAGTTAGTTCTGCAGAGCTATGGGCTTCCAACAGATACTCCAGAAACAGTTACAGGTGGAAGCCTCAACCAGACACAGTATCTCGATCTTGCACGATCGATTGAGTTTTTCATGTATGGAGATGGAAGAGCACCTAACTACCAAACCAGTAGTCTCGGAAACATAAACTATCCTTCGCTTATCTACATGTACAGCCAGATATTATCCTCTTATAAGGCAAATAATTACACTCTACCTGATCTTATAACAGTAAGGTCGTGGTCGGTTGTTTCCAATGTCAATACCAAATTCATAACAACAGATCAAATTAAAGATGCTTCAGAAACAGTAAAGTCATATACAGAGGCAAATCACACGCTTCCAAGTTATGTTACTATATCTGGAACACAAGTAACCATGCCTCAGTTTTTGAAACTTTTAACCACGACAGTAACAAATATAAACGGGAAACTAAACGCTAAACTTGTTTTACAAAGTTATAATACGGCGAATAGCCCATCAGAAACCGTGACGGGGGGAAACATTAACACTACCTCTTTTATAGATCATGCTGAGACTATAATCTCTTATATGGATTCTAATGGAAGAGCACCAGATTATGTGTCAACTAGTTTAGGAAACATACGTTATGAATCATTAGTTTACTTGTACTCCTTAATAGTGGATTATTATGGTAATAAAACGGCATTGCCTCAGAAGATTACTGTTACACCATGGGCGGTTGTCTCAGATGCAAGCACTATATTTTTTACTGTAGATCAAATACAAGATGCATCAAAAACTTTGCAATCCTATGTGGAAACTAATCATCAATTACCATCTTCTGTCACAATCGCTGGAACAACTGTAAATATGGCTCAATTCCTACAAATGGCAGTTGCTACAGTATTAAATATAGATGATTCTTTATATACTTCAATTGCACTTATAAGTTACGATACTGCTCTTACTCCTTCTGAAACAATAACTAAGGGGGAAAATATTGTCTGTGAGAACTATGTTAACCTTGCAAATGATATAATGTCATATATGCATACTAATGGACAAGCGCCTAATTGTAGAACTACAAGTTTAGGAGACATACGCTTTGAATCTCTAATCTACATGTACAGTCAAATCATAAACTCACATGATGCAACAAATACCTTACCCCAATTCATCACAGTTAATCCGTGGATGGTGATATCAAACACAAGCACGGTTTTTATAACAACAGACCAGATAAAAAATGCTTCAGAAACTGTTAAGTCTTATGTTGATACTAATTATACTCTTCCAAATACTGTGACTGTTGCAGGAATACAAGTAACAACGTCTCAATTCTTGAATCTCTTAGTCCGGTCCGTTATAAATATTGAAAATTATTTGAACACTTCCATAATTTTGGAAACTATCGGAAATCCAACCAATATCACTGAAAAAATCACCTGTGGAACAATATATAATACAGAATTCGTAAGTATGGCCAATAAAATAAAATCTTACATGGATACAAACGGAACAGCACCAAATAATGTCACAGATACCACTATTGGGGATGTAATGGGTTACGAGTCCCTGGTTTATATGTACTCAAAGATCGTGACATCTTACAATGCAACTGAAACTCCTCCAGAAAAAGTTTATGTAGTACCATGGATAGCAAGGTCTAATCCGAATGGGACGTTTAATTTCAGAACATATGAGATATTTAATTCCATACAGGAAGCAATAGATGATCAAGACACCATCATTGGTGACACTATCTGGTTACAAAAAACTAACTATTCAGAAAATGTTGTGGTCAATAAAAAAGTTACCATAAGGCCAATCTATGATTGTAATGTGACAATACAAGCATTAAACCCTAATCTACCAATTTTCACAATAAATATTAGTGCTAACGGTACAACGATACAAGATCTGATTATAAATGGATCCATTAATAATGTTGGCATATTCATTAACAACTCCAATGAAAATCAAATCTTAGGAAATAACATAACAAACAATACTAATGGGATCTACGTGTACAATTCCACAAATAATGTTATTTCTGGGAATGAAATTTCAAACAACGGCCTAAATGGCGTATTTATAAACACAGGCTCTGAAAACGAAGTTTCCAGTAATAGTATATTCGCAAATGATTCTGTAGGGATCAAAATTCAAGACTCAAATAACAGCAGAATTTACAGCAACAACCTCTATAATAATCTGGATGGAATTTATCTAAATAATTCATCAACAGAAGTGCACTTCAATAGGATTCTTGGTAATAGTAGGTATGGGTTTTATAATGTGGGTAATGGGACTATTAACGCGACTAATAATTGGTGGGGGTCCAATAGTCCATTAGTATCCTTGAATAGCCCGAGCGACATTTGCATTTCTGGAGGAGAGGTTATATACGATCCATGGTTGGTACTTTCCGTTAATAGCCTCACCGATCGTTCTGATCGTAACGGAACGAACTACAACTACCAAATAACGGCAGATATTACTCATAATAATCAAGGGAAAGACACGTCATCAGATGGTAGTATACCGGATAATATACCTATCTACTTCAACACAACAATTGGAACGATGAACAGCTCTGGAACCACCAAGAGAGGTAGATCTGAATTAAAACTCACAGGGACATCAGCGGGTCTGGCAAATGTTTCAGTAACATTAGACAATCAAACAGTATCTCAATCCGTCAATATAACCAGTATAAACATATTGGGAGTTCGCAACGATCGTACTATGGAAAGTTTCTCCAGTATACAGGAGGCAATAGATGATCCGGATACAGTGAATGGGGATACAATAACCATTTCTGAGGGTCTCTACGTAGAAAACGTTTTAGTTGACAAAAAAATTATTATAAAAGCTGTTACTGGGGAAAATGTGACCTTAAAACCACAAGATTTCAATAAAAGCGTAATTTTGGTTGTTAACGCAGGTAGTGGAACTGAAATACGGGGTATAAACATTGTCAGTGCAAATATTTCACATGGTATATCGTTAAGCAATGCTTATAATTGTCTTATAATTGATAACATCATTAGCGAAAGTGAATGGAACGTCTATTTGTATATGTCTGGAAACAATAACATTACAGGAAACATAATAAAAAGTGGTGTCAATGGAATATCACTTTATAAATCAACAGGCAACAACATCTTGTATAATAATATAATTAAAAATGAAAATGGTCTTTATGCTAAAATGTCTAATTACAACTCAATAATAGGAAATAAATTTGATGAAAATTACTATGGAGTTTATATACAGCATTCAAATAATTTCAACACAACTGGAAACAATCTCACAGTTAATTGGGTGGGAATTTATCTTTACGACACCAACGATAATAAAATAATTGGAAATAATCTTACAGACAATGGGGCAGGAATCACCTATCATGATTCCATCGGAACTATTATATCAGAGAACAACTTCGCTGATAACTGGCTTACAGACACATCAGTAATAGAATCTGGCGAAGTAATTATGGCAACTACAATGTATACTTGTGGACCTGCCGCCTTAGCAACTATCTTGAAAAAATTAGGAATATATACTACTGAAGCTGAAATGGCCAAAATTGCAGAAACAGATGAAACTGGAACTAGTTTACTTGGTTTGAAAAATGCAGCTAATGCTAAAGGAGTAAATGCATATGGATATGAATTAAGCATTGGACAACTACAACCTGATTATATAGTTGTTTTAAAAATCAATGGTTACAATCACTTTGATGTAATACAAAATATAACCAATGACACAGTAACTTTGTTTGATCCTAATCTTGGTATTATACAAATGAATCTAACCAAGTTCAATGAACTTTACATGGGATATGCTTTTGTGTTAAATGATGCAATACAAGGTGCTGTGCAGTTGACTGATGATCAGATGGGAACTATCAAAGGATTATGGCATACAGTAAGAACAATGAAATGGCGCTGGCATCCTCCTGAGAAGAGATCTTATACTATTAGAATAGATAGAAAAATTCCTTACTATGTTCCTGTATTTTCATATTATCCTGGATGGAAAATTTGGACACCATGGGGTTATAAAAGAATAGGTGCTTTTTGGTACCTTTCTGGATTTGAAAGAAGATTTTATCACTTAAAAGTGACGAGAACAATATATTATTATGTGCCAGGATATTGGGAACCGTATGCAGTCTATACAAGAGAACCAGACCCAAGTGACATTAATAAAATTAGCTATTATGGTACACTTTTCACCGTAACGGGGGCCGGACTTACACTTGGAGCTGTAAGTAAGAGTGTGACACTTATTAGGGCAGGTGTAAGTGTATATACGGCAGTATCGACTCAGACTTTATTTAGTGTAGGGGATACAATACTTTCACTATATGGTGCTTTTAGTTATACAAATCCAGATCCGAATCCAATCCCTCCTGGTGAAGAAGATCATCCCCGGCCGGGAGAACCTTATGTTAATTGCATAGATCCAAGTTGGGAACCCTATCTTGCCAATTAATGCTTTCGCTGGTGAATTTGAGTTTTCCCATTGATAAAAGAAATATTTATAAGAACCATGTTCAATAAGGTGTTATTTGACACTTTATTGAATTAGGTTACATCTGATTAAGGAATTTGAAAAGGCGGCAGTATAAATGGTTGATAGATCTCTTGTTATTGCTGAGTTATGCACGGTATTTGCTTTATTTCTTTGGTATGTATCTTCAAACAATCTAGGATATTTGGTTATTTGTTTAGGTGTTATTGGAGTTTTGATTTATACATTTAAACTTTTCAATTTCAATCGTGTAATTTATTATGTGGCTTTATTATGTGTGCTTGTCGTTCAAACTATACTTTTAATTAACACGTACTTAATTCAAATGACATATCTACAAAACAATGAACAATATGTCGTTTGCGCTGTTGGTTTTTTGGCATACATTGTTGTTGTATTGCTTTTTAAACCCAATATCTTTCTTAAAAGAAGTTCTCAACACATTATGTAATTTTGTTATGTTTATTTATTTAATAGAATAATACAATATTTCAGACATTAAGTTTAAATTATTATATCATATAAACTAGCTTAGTTACGTTATTTTTTAATACATACCCCTTTGAGATTTTTTTTGGTGGTGGTGGAGGTATATACTTCTTATGATGTTTTTTGTCTTATTTTAGATTTAATTGTTTATTCATGGGTTTTATTGGTGGTTTGGGATGGGTTTACTTCGTAATATACGGATATAACGAAGTTTAAAAAAATTTAATAAATAATATAAAACTTCCTAAAAGTTTTATAAACTCCCTGAAACATACCACTTGCTATAGGTGAAATCATGCCTGAACCAAAAAAGAGAGGAAGACCTAAATCTAAAGAACAAATGGAGCAAATAACTATCAAGTTGCCTCCTACTATGTTGGATAAATTAAGGGAATTGTCAGAAAAAAGCTACAATCCTATAAGTTTTCACATTCGCCAAGCGATAGCGGAATACTTGGAAAAAAACAGATAAATGGAGATTAGTAGAAAAACTATTGTTTTAAATAGATTTTTGCTGTGCTTCTTATTCTATTGGCGTATTTGTAAACTACTGAGCGAAGAAGTTCTAAAAGAGTATAGAACTGCAAATATTATTTTCAAGACATTGCCTAAGTTAGATATTAAAAAACTATGATGATGATTAATTTATAGGGTTAATGGATATATATAAGGTTATTACCATCTTCTTTTTTAGCATAGTTAATATTTGTTTCTTCAAAGTGTGTTTTTAATTGCTTAAATATGTGTTCATAGAATTTATTGTACTCCTCCACATTATTTTCATGAATTATATCTTCTCTGGCCGTAACATCGGTTTTAAGAATAAAATAATCTTCAAAACTTTTTATTAACATCCCCCATCGTATTCGTGTGGAATTCAGTTTATTATGAGGTTCGTAAATCTTTAATTCAATTCCAAAGTGCCAAAATTTATCTTCGGGGTTGAATTCCATTGTATCCCTAATATATCGATAAGTTTCTGTTTTTTCATCTTCTTTTTTGTCTTGAAAAAATTTAACTAATTGTTCTGATTCTGGGATTTCCAAATACTCCATTAATCCACGAACAAGTTCACTAGCAAATTTACTACATCTATAAATATCATCAAGATAGTCGCTTCTAGATTTTTCTAGTAAATTACCTAACTCTTCGAATTTAGACATACCATCACCATCTTCTGAAAATCTATTTATTATAGAATGGTATAAAGTTTATTAATTAAATACTCTATTGGGGTTAATTAAATGAATATACTTAAATTTATTACAGAAAGTTATCGTTCCCCAGTTTTTGCGGGAATAGTAGTTCTTATACTGCCATATATTTACTCAATTTTAGCTAAAAAAGATTGGTATTCAGTTTTTATTTCAATTCCAACAATATTTTGGGTTGTTCTAATCATCATATTGGTATTCTGGATTATTTCTATTGCTATCAGAAAAAAAATGTCTTATGGTTCAGTTCCTATTGGATTTAAACCAACCTATGGTTGGATTGACATAGGTAAACTATTATATCATGATGTTATATGGAAGGTACGGACAATTAATCCAGGTCCATTTTCAAACCCTTTTGACACTAGTAAACCATCTATTTATCTTGAAAATCCCCCAAGATGTCCGAACTGTGAAACACAACTCGAAATAGTAGATAATTATTATTGGTACGTTTGGAATTGTGTAAGATGTGATTTTAAGAAAAGAACGTGGGATACATTTAAAAAAACAGAAGAAAGGGCAAAATTGATTGCTAAAAGGGATATTGAAATGATAGAAGAAGAACCGCAATAGACATTTGTAATAGGGGTAATTAAAGGGATTTAAATGAAAATGGGGAAACATAGATTAATAATTTCTGGGATTATAGCTATTTTGCTTGTTGTTGTAATGGTTTCTGGATGTACTAGTACTGCTGATACTACTAATATGGAGTTGTTAGCTGAATATAATCTAACCAAAGATAATTTAACAATTGAAGGGGGCTCAGCTTTAGCAGATATTTATGTGACACTTCCTGATGATGTTGAAACTGTGCTTATTAAATATAATAATATTTCTCCAGTGCAAATTGGCGATTTTACTGATACTGGCGGATATTTTGAGTTTGTTACTTATAATACTGTAACTCAAAATGGTAAAAATGCAAATAACTACAGCGATAATATTATAGAGATGAAAAACGTTCGTATGAAACTCGGTGACGCTCCCAGCAGTGGTAATCTAACATTGAATAGTAACGGGGCTAAGAGTGTTGGGATAAGATGCGGTGCAATGCAAGGAAATATTCAAGTTTATATTGATAAGTGAAAGCACCGGCCAGGGGTATTTTAACTGAACCCCTTTATCCTGAAAACATTTTCCCTAATTTTTGGTCTAGCTCTAAGCAGATTTTGTTAAGTGGGTTTAATAGGGTATTTCGCGTATAAGAGCTTTAAATGCTATTATTAACCCTCTTAAAAAATTTAAAGTACTATAACTCAATATAAGAAGAGTCATGAATTGAAACAAGGGTGTAATCTTACTTGAGATAATCAAATTTTTAATTGCATAAAAAATTGTATTAGTTGAGATAGTAATTGAGCTGAACACAAAAAAAGCGTATATAAACAGGAATCCTCCCCCTAATAATAATGTACTCATAAAAAATGATTGCCCAGCTTTTCTATACTTTAACTGTTGTTCTCTCTTGATTTTGAGCATTTTTTTTGTAGTGCCAATATGATAAGATTTTATTAATTCTTCTTTTTTGTCTTTAACTCTTTTTTCTATCTCTTCTTCATTATTAATGTTTGGTTCTTCTCTTAATTCCTTTTTAAAACGGTTTAACTTCTCATATATTTCCATTTCAATTTTGTGCTGTAAAGAAATATCATCTATATACTCTATTTCAATAAGTTCTTTATTTTCTTCATTTCTTAAAACTAATGTATAAGTCAATGAGAGTAATGAAAGAGTTGCATAGACCAAAATAAAAGTTAAAATAATGAATAAAACATCTTGAACCCCATTACTAACACCAAATTTAGAGTTAATATAATCCATATAAAATTTTAAACACAACGAAGTTAAAATCAAAGCTAATATTCCACTGTATCTTCCATAATCTAATAATTCGATTTTAGCAGTTGTTATGAATTTCCGATTTTTAATTCTCTTTTTAACAATTTTTAATAATTCTTCGGTTGATTCGGATTCATATTCTGCTGGCAAAACGAATATTCTGAAAATAAGTGTTGAAATATAGATGATAAGAATTAACCACAAGATATTGTACATTAAAGATATGTACATTAATAATCCTATACTTATAATTAATAGAATAATGAATAAGGAATCGCTTTTTTTCATAAAATAAAGTTTGGATTAAAACAATATAAATTTGGACACAAATACGATATGGGTGCTATTGTGAAGTTTAAGGAATTAGATAAAAAAATTAATAAACACTTTAAATTAATAATAGTTGTATTATTATCAGTTTTTTTAGCTGATGTTATTATAAGAAACCCTAATGAAACATTTAAATTTATTTCTGTTTTCTTTATTGCCTATATTTCAAGTCCGTTTATTTTTGGATTAATTAAAGAGGGAGAAACAATAACAATCTCAAAAAATGACATTAAGTCTACTATATCTGGGTTTTCATTTGTTTTAGGACCTGTATGCTCGATTATTATTGTGTACCTAGCTCAAGAACTGCTATCAAAATATATTCAATATTTATCTTTCTTAAACAATTTTACAGAATTGTTTACTATTACTTTAACTTTACTTTTGGTTTATGGAACATTTTGCCTATTATGTTTTAATATAGTTTTAGTTTTAAGACCTACTAAAGCGAAATTGGAAGAAAAAGGAGCAAATTATGAACCTTTTGAAAAAAGCATTAATAACTTAATGAAAAGTGGATTATTATTCCTTTCAGCCACAATATTCTCTTCAGTAGGGTGTTTTATGTTATATATAGCATTAGTTCTAAGTAAAGCTAATATTACTTCATTTTTACTATCAATATATAACTTTTTAGTAAACTATGGCCTAAATGAAGGTTATTTTCTATCCAGCATTTTGTTTATTCTTTTAAGTGTATTTGTGTTTTTCAGAGGGATAATAACAACTTTCAGGGTGTTTAAACATTTATATTATTACATGTTGTAGTTTTAATATTGTACTTATATGAGAAGAGCTCTTTAAGCAGTTCAAGATAGCTGATTACCGTGTTTATTTATGTATTCTTTATAGCATCTTGAAGTCCTTTTGGTAATGTCATGCTTAGTCTTGTCATGTAGTAACCTCCTTTTGTAATAATTATTTTACATATACTAATTGCTCCATTATATGCTAAAATAAAGTATACCCACCCTCCCTAAAAGGGAGAGTAGAAAAAGAAAAGGGAAAAGAGATTATATATGTCTTTAATTCGTCTTTTTTCATGCTATAATTTAGTGGATAAGAATTAATAAGTATTTCAGCTTCAATTTGTTTGTTAATATTAATTATTAACTTTTTTATAACTAATTTATGAATTTTAAGTGATTTAATATCCTTTGAAAAATTGTGAAAATAAGGAATGAACTATTCAAAAACATGTCATTCTACTTTGTAAATATATTTGCTTTCCACTAATCTCTTAGGTTTGTCTTTATAAAACTGCTTTAATAATTTATTATTTTTTCCAGTAGCTTTTCTGATATCTTTCAATAGATTATGCTCAAATTCAGCATATTCATCTCTTAATTCTTTTGGAATGGCAGTAATTATTTGATAATACAAGTTACTTTGTTTATTAATGTGTTTGAATGCTGTATTAACAGAATCTATGCTTATTTGTTCTGTTAAATTATCAATAGTAAGGTAATAATATATTCCTTTACAAAAAAATGGTATCAATATCATAGTTGAGGATATAGCTACTTTTTCACTTCCTGTTAAAAAAGCTTTGATTAATTTATCTTGTTTACTGAAGAATTCACCATTCTTAAAGAAGGGATCATCAAATTTAAGGGGATATTCGTATAACTTATGTGTTTCATTTATTTCATTTACTTTATCATTCACAACATTGTCCTCAAAAATGAGTCGATATTGGCCTTGATTCACTTTTATTACATCATTTCTTCTATTAGTTGCATATTCATAAGCCCATTCAGTATATCCTTGGTGGTAATTAATTATTCCAGCATATTTTTTTTCTTTATAATCATCAAAAATTAGATCAATAATCCTAACATTTCTTCCATAGTGCCCATTATGTTCTGCATTATTAAGAGGTACATCTATGAAATTTAAACACATGTCTTCATCTATTGTTATTTCCCATCCCTCAAATTTATAATCATTATATTTATCATGAAAGTGATTTTTAATAATATTTATAATTTCATTTTGTTCTTCTACTGTTATTTCCAGATGTTTAATGTCATCTACTAAGGAATATTCTATTTTCAATATGCAACGAGTTAGCATTTCTTTAATTAGCTCATCAACAATGTTACAAATTTCTTTTTCAACTTCTTTTGAAATCATATTACTTCTCCAATAATTATCCAGACTTTACAATATCAATAAAGAACCGATAAGGTTAGCCTCACTATTACGTTAGGATCAAAATGTTGTAACGGTTTTAAAAAAAGGCATTATATGTTCTGAAAACAATTTTATAGGTTTTAAAATTAGATTTAAGATGTAATGGGATGGAAAATTAGAGAATATTGGCATTGACATATAAATTACGCTATAATATGGATTTGCTTAGTTTAGTAATCTTTTGATACATTCCCTCTTGGGATTTTTAAGGTGGTAATAGGGGGTTAAGTATTTATATTAATATTACTAATCCTATGAGTTGGTACGTTCTTCAAGCACTATCTGATATTTGGAAAATAAATCTTAGTAATCCAACTATTATTCTAGGTTCATTCGGTTCTTGTTAATTATAGTGTAACTTTTAGTTAAATGTCAGGAAAATTTTAAATTTTATTTTTGTTCCTATTCATTATACATAAGCTAAGATTTAATTATATAAACTCGTATAATGTTACTTTCTTTATGTTTTGTTCCCATAACGCTATTTGAACATGATTTCTTACTAAAAACCACTTCATTGACTATGTTAATTTTTGTTTCTTTGAATATACATTGTTTGATATACAAATTTAGCTATTTTTAGGAAAAAAATTTGATTTTTAGTATTTATTATTAAGAACCTATTGCTCATAACGAATTAAATCGATTATTTATTTCATGGCCTTCTGTTTACTTATAGTAAGCTATTAAATTTATCATAAATATCATCTTAACTATTATTTTAATCATAGCTAACTCTAATTATTAAGAAGGATTTTAATTAACAATAAGTTTACTTATAAAATTTACTACAAAATTTAATCATATTTTATCCATGAAAAATTTTTTATAGTGAATATAATATATTATATTTACTAAAATTAGTTAATGTAACATAATTGGGCTTTGCAAGATAATTTATAATCATAATATCTTGTGATTGTGATTTTTCTTGATTGGTGAATCTCCATTTAAAATTAAGTTTTAAAGAGCATTATATTAGATAATCAAACATTAATTAACTATTCATTATTATCTGAAATTCCAGGAGAGAAATATAACATGGCAAAACTTTACCTAGTGGGAACCGGCCCAGGATCCAGTGATTACCTAACTAAAGCAGCCATTAAGGTTGCTGAGTCTATTGATGTTCTGGTGGGAAGTCAACGCGCTCTAGATTTATTCCCAGGGTTTTCTGGGGAAACTCTGGTGCTCCGGGCACGGAACATGGATGAAATGATGAAAAAATCAATTTCATTAGTAGATGAAGGTAAGGATGTGGCTATTCTATCCACAGGAGACCCAGGATTTTCTGGTGTTCTGAAACCCATCCTCAGATTAAGGGATGACCTGGACTTGGAAGTGGTTCCAGGTATCAGTTCCCTGCAACTCGCTGCTGCCAGACTTCAAATCCCCTGGGATGAAGTAAACCTCCTCACATTGCATGGGAAAGGGAATTCAGAAGTTATACTTGGTTTTTTAGATAATGAAAAACCAACTATGGTGTTACCTGACTTCCGGGTGGAACAATTAGCCCAATTCCTACTGGAAAATGGAGTTAATCCTGAAAGAAGAGTTGCAGTGTGTGAAAAGCTCAGTTACCCTGATGAAAGAGTTTTTAAGGGAAGTTTAGAAGAAGTGGCAGATATGGAGTTCAGTTACCTGTGTGTTATGGTAATTTACTCAAAATAACCCATGATTATTAGTTTTCGCATAATTCTTCATCTTCTTCTTGCCAGGGTGGTGTAACCACACATAAAAACTTTAATTTGTCATTCCCAACATTTTCTATCCATTGCACATGTTCTGGGGGGATGTAAATGGCTTCACCAGCTTCTACCTCGGAAATTTCCTGGTTAATATGCATTCTACCACTGCCTTCCAGAATATAGTAGATCTCCACACCAGTCTTCAATTTATGTGGTAAAGATGCCTTACCCTCTTCTATAATGGCGTGGGCGATGCTGCAGCCCATATCTATGTCTTCATTCTTAGGGTGTAGAAGCTCACAGAGAACAGTCTTATCCTGGACCTGGAAATATTCACAGTTTTTTAGAGATTTAATCAACATTTTATCAATAGAAAATTAGTACATGTTACCATAAAATGTTATTTAAAAGCTTATTCTATCATCATGACCTACAGTTTCATTTCATATCCTATCGAATATAAGAAAATTCCATTTCAATTAGTAATATAAAATTTTCAAGGGCTTGTTAAGCAATAAGAGGAACAAGCCCCATTGTAGGTGTCACAAGACAGGTTCCACTATTTTATCACACCTGTATATAATTTACCAGGATTTATTGTGATAATTAGCACGTATATGAGTAAAGATGAAATATGGATTTTACTATGAAGATCAGATCTGATCTTCCTCACGAGTTTCTGTTAGTTTTTCAAAAATTTTAAAGGCAATAATAGAACCACAAAGCCAGGAGATAATTTTAACAGGCCCTGTAGGTGATTTTTCACCTGCAAAATCAGCCAGGATGCTGAATACAAACACAATAACTAAAAACACTAAAAAAGCAATAATAATGCCTTGAATTCTTTTATAATTTATTTTATCACCCCAATCACACCCTTACAAATCAACACGAATTTATTCGTCTTTATTTTCGTCATTTCCTGAAGCCAGGGCTTCCAGTTCATCCAGCATTTCTGGTTCAGTTCCTCTGCTTTCTTCTCTTTTAATAAGGATGATTCCTATGGCAGCACCCAATATTCCTCCCAGAGTATCAATGAACAAGTCTTCCATGGTATCGGCCAGGGGTGAGGCAATCATAGATCCCTGGGTAAGTCCTGTGGGTAAATAATATCCAATAACCGGATATAAAATTTGATCATAGAAATATTCAGCCATTTCCAGGCCTGCTCCCATACCCATGGTTATCAGAACGATTAGGGTGAACATAACTCCGGTACTGGCCTGAAGCTTCCCCAGAGCATAGAAAGTGTAAATAATCATCATGCCTACCAGACCGACAATGGAGGATATGAGGAGGTGCATAAATTTATCATAGTAAGGCACCCGACTGTAGAAACTGTAGGCATCAGCTAAAATCAGCTCAAAAAAGATCACAATCAAAAACAGTATCTCTATATCAACAGGAACGACACATATCCTGTTTTTAGTGACAAACCAGGGAGCGAGAAGTGCTGCAAGGGCTAAAATGGCTAAAATTCCGAAAAACATTTCTCCTAAAATTATCTGGTACAATGCGTTAATCAGGATAATTATCCTTAAAAATAATCTTAAATATCTCTTCCATGGGGGTACCTTGGCTAAATCAATAGGACATGTTTTTCCACGCATTTAGTCACCATCTGGAAATGAATAAACCTATACATCTAAATAGGAATCCCTGGATCACTTTAGTTATTTTATTGGTTTATATATAAATAATAAATGATAGTAATGGGTCTTTCTTTCATTATGTTATCTTCAGATTATGGGAGGGATAGATTTAGGGATAGATAGATTTAAATATGAGTACTGAGTACACATACTCATAATTATTAAAAATAGCTATATTTTTCCACCAAACTTATTAAAACTAAATTTATCAAGAATCGTGAACAGTACACCTGCCAATACTTAATTAGAATTCATATGATGTTTGAGGAACTATGAAAAAAGGATTTTTATCTGTATTATTTTTAGCTGTTGCTTTTTTGGCATTAGTTCAGCCAGTGTCTGCCTGGGCAGCCCCTAACCATTATGCTATTGCTGAGGAAGTTTACTACTCTCTCCCTGCCGATGCACAGGACAATCTGAATCTCTCAGAAATGATCAATGGTGCGGATGACCCTGATTTTAAGTTTTTTGACTTCCAGTACCATCACTATCCTGCCAGTCAAGAAAAAGCCAATTATTGGCTGGAAAAAGGTAAAGAATATTATGCGGATGGGGAGTATAACCAGGCCAGTTACTGTTTTGGAGTGGCAACTCATTACCTTTCAGATAGTGTTTGCCCACCACACTCTGGGGGTGGTCATTCTGGCTATGAACACACTAAATACGAATTAGAGGCCATGCTATTTACACCTCATCTCACAGTTAAACAGGGAGATATGAAATCTTTGCAGTCTAATTATGTTCAATTTAGTGAAGATGCATGGGAACAATGGATAGAAACTGGGGATGATGTATATATTCAGGAATGTTTGAATAATGCCGCTGATATTTCTTATTTAGCAGTGAAAAATGCAGTTTCCTAAAAAGTTAAAGCCCAGTAAGGGGATTAAGTTAAAACCCATTATAATAAGTATTAAAGGGTTTAAGATGGATGAATATTTATTCTAAAAATAGAAAAGTATACTAAAAATAAAAAAATTTTTTTAGGAAGCCTCTGCTTCAGGCTCCCCATACAGGATTTTACCAACTTCTTTCAGCTTTTCAGTTCCCTTAACTTCCTCACGGAATAATGGTATCTCAGCTATAAGTTGGTTACCAAATTTCTGGTGGATACTTTCCATTCTTTTCTGTTGTATCTGGCGTCGGGCACGACAGAAGTCACAGTCAGCTTCTTCAGGTTGTATCTGGTTAACGATAACTCCATCAGTGTGCATGTTATTCTTTTCCAAAGCTTCCATGGCTCTTTCAGATTCATAGATGGACATTTCCTCAGGAATAACCACCATTTTAAAGGAGGTTCTTTCCGCATCGGCCATAACTTCCCGAGCTATTTTGATCTGTTTTTTAGTGGCTTCCATATCCTCTAAAGCCTTGTCTTCTTCTTCTTCATCACCCATAAAGGGCATAATGTTCTTGAAAGCCTTGGCCATGCTGCCGACCTGTCTCCTGATCTTAATCATCTTTCCTACCCAGCTATCCATCATTTCTGGGAATGATAAAAGTCTTAGGGTGTGACCGGTGGGTGCGGTGTCGAAAACTACCACATCATACTCATCAGTGGTCATGTACTGAAGGAATTTATCAAAAGCCGCTGCTTCATCGATTCCAGGGGCCATAGTGGCCATTTCCATTTGATCCTCCATCATACCCATGTCCATACCAGGGTTCAGAGCCTGTTGCTCTTTCATCTTAGTCTGGTAGTCCTGCATGGCCACTTCAGGGTCGGTTTCCGCTGCCCATAGGTTTTCACCGATGGGAATGGGGTCGTGTCCTAATTTCTTCTCTAAAGAGTCAGATAGTGAGTGAGCAGGGTCTGTTGAGATTACGAGAGTTTTTTTACCCTCGCTCGCCAGCCAAAGCGCGGTTGCAGCTGATACAGTGGTTTTTCCCACTCCTCCTTTTCCTCCAATAAATACGAATGTTGTTTTTCCTTTTTTAAACTTGAAAAGGTCTTTAAATGCCATTCTCTATGCCTCCAATCAGTTCTTCTAGATTTAATAAGCCTAAAAATAAGCCTCAATCTTTCCGAGTTAATGGTTTCTATAAGATTATCTTACTTAAATTCTGTGGGCATATAAAAATTGTGCAAAATCCATATTAAATAAAACCCCATAATAAACCATTAACCGAATATTTTTCTACCCAAGGAACCCTCCCAAAAAGAAGCAAAATTGGATCTTAAAGGGTTAAAAATGGTTAAAAAAGGTTTATAACGGGAAATAAGTGCTTAATAACATTTCAATTAGTTCCTATTGGGAATTAAATATATTACTGGTTAAAATAGAATAGGGTGATGGTATGGGAAAGAATAACAAAATTTTACCAATGTTAGACGTGGATCGGGTGTCAAGGGATATATCTGGCTTTATTGAAAATTCTTTAATAGAATCAAATGCTCAGGGACTGGTTATAGGTCTTAGTGGGGGCTTAGATTCATCAACCTCGGCTCACCTATGTACCAAGGTCGTGAACACTGATAAAATTTTAGGACTAATAATGCCCAGCCAGAGCACCAGTCAAGAGGACATTGATGATGCAGTAAACCTGGCAGAAAAACTAGGTATCAAATACAAAATCATACCTGTAGATCCACTCATTGAACCAGTACAGGAAGTTTGTATGGGTTCTCCTGATATGGAAAACGATAAAATGGCAAAAGCCAATCTAAAAGCTCGTATGAGGATGTTAATTCTTTATTATCATGCTAACGCCATGAATAGGCTGGTAGTTGGTACTGGAAACCGAACAGAACTTTTAGTAGGTTATTTCACCAAGTATGGTGATGGTGGAGTGGACATCCTCCCTATTGGGGGACTGTACAAAACCGATGTCCGCAGGGTAGCAAAACATTTGGGAGTCAATGAAAACATCATAACCAAAGATCCCACTGCAGGATTATGGCCCGGCCAGACAGATGAAGAGGAGTTGGGAATCAAATACGAACTCTTAGATGAAATCCTGTACCTCATGACTGAAAAAGGAATGGGAGAAGAAGAAACAGCCTTAAAACTTAACATAATATTGGATGAAGTGGTAAAGGTTAAAGTAATGGTAATGGCAGCTGAACACAAACTTAAAATGCCTCCAATACTCCCAATAATCAGATGAGATGGTAGATGATCTTAAGAGCTAAGGATTACAGATGCAGATCAATAACCTGGTCTGTTAAATTGTAAAATAATAATATGAGATGTTTAGAATGTATTCAATGGTGCATATCACCACTTCTGGAGTTGAAGAATCCAAAAAAATAGCAACAACTCTGTTAGAAGAAAAAATTGTGGCCTGTGCTAACATAATCCCTAAAATGGAATCCATTTATTGGTGGGATGGGGATTTAGAGGAAGATGTTGAATCCATCCTCCTGGTTAAAACCCGTTCAGATCTGGTGGATAAAGTTATAGATAGGGTAGGAGAAATTCACAGCTACCAGACACCATGTGTACTGGAAATCCAGATCAAAACGGGATCAGAAGATTATCTTAAATGGTTGGAAGATGCACTGAGTGGACATTAATCATTCTAAACTTAATTTAATCAATTTCATTGAGATTGGATATTAATTAAGATAAAAGTAGTTAAATTAGCAATTAAATCAAATTATACTTTAATTTTACCAGAATCAAGCTTATCATGGCGGTGATTTAGTGACTGACAGAAAAATAGAGGATAAATGGCAGAAAAAGTGGCAAGAAGCAAAATTATTTCAATCTAATCCTGATAATCGTGATAAAGTTTTCCTAACCGTGGCCTACCCCTACCCCAGTGGAGCAATGCATGTGGGACACGGCCGTACCTACACGGTACCGGATGTTTACGCTCGTTTTAAAAGAATGCAAGGATACAATGTATTATTCCCCATGGGCTGGCATGTAACTGGGGCACCAGTAATAGGCATAGCCAAACGTATTGCCAGGGAAGATCCCTGGACTCTGGACATCTACCAGAACATCCACCGAGTACCTGAAGATGAACTTAGAAAATTCACAGACCCTCACTACATAGTGAAATACTTCAGTGAAGAATACCACCAGGTAATGACCCAGCTGGGTTACTCCATAGATTGGAGACGGGAGTTCACCACCATAGATCCCACTTATCAGAAGTTCATCACCTGGCAGTTTAAAAAACTCAATGAAAAAGGCCTGGTAAGGAGAGGAGCCCACCCAGTTAAATACTGTCCAGAATGCCAAAACCCAGTAGGGGACCACGACCTCCTGGAAGGAGAAGGAGTGGCCATCAACGAGTTAACCCTGATCAAATTCCAGATGGATGGAACGTACCTGGTAGCAGCCACTTTTAGGCCAGAAACCCTGTTCGGAGCCACAAACCTCTGGTTAAACCCTGATGAAGAATATGTGAAGGTGAAAGTTCAGGGTGAAGAATGGATTATCAGCCAAAAAGCCTACCATAATCTGTTAAACCAGAAAAATGACCTGGAACTGGTGGGAAAAATAGATACTCCAGGATTAATAGGACAACACGTGGAAAACCCCATGACAGGGGAAAAACACATCATTTTACCAGCTTCCTTTGTAGACCCGAACTATGCCACTGGTGTGGTCTATTCAGTACCTGCACACGCTCCAGCTGATTACATAGCACTGGTTGACCTTAAAAATGATGTGGAAACACTTGAAAAATATGGGATCAGAGATGAAGTGGAAAAAATCCAGCCCATAGGACTCATACGCCTTAAAGAGTTTGGAGAACACCCTGCAGTGGAGATGATAGAGAAGATGGGTGTTAAAAGCCAAAATGACCCTAAACTCAAGGAAGCCACCAATGAAATGTACAAACTGGAACATGCCAAAGGAGTTATGGATGAACACATAACCGACTATGCCGGTTTAAAAGTACCACAGGCCAGAGACACCATTAAAGAAAACCTCCTGGAAGAAAGTAAAGGAGATCTAATGCATGAATTCGCTGAAAAACCAGTGATCTGCCGTTGCGGTACAGAATGTGTAGTTAAAATCCTGGACAATCAGTGGTTCCTCAAGTACTCCGATGAAGAATGGACCAAGACCACCCTCAACTGCCTGGAAGGTATGAACACCGTACCCGGTGAGATAAGATCAAACTTCGAATACTATCTCAACTGGTTACATGACTGGGCCTGCGCCCGAAGAATAGGATTAGGAACACCTTTACCATGGGATCCCCAGTGGTTAATCGAACCACTCAGTGACTCCACCATTTACATGAGCTATTACACTATAGCCACTCATCTGAAGAACCTTGACCCAGAAGAACTGGATGAAGAATTCTTTGACCACATATTCCTGGACAAAAAAACCGATAAAACCAACATCCCTCCAGGTATAAAGGAAGAATTCAATTACTGGTATCCCCTGGACTGGAGATTATCAGCCAAGGATCTGGTGGGAAACCACCTTTCATTCCATTTATTCCATCATGCAGCTATATTTCCCGAGGAAAAATGGCCCCAGGGTGTGGTGGTCTTTGGAATGGGACTCCTAGAAGGAAATAAAATGTCCTCTTCTAAAGGGAACATCATCCTCCTGGAAGATGCCATAAAAATCCATGGAGCAGATGTGGTACGACTGTTCCTCATGTCCTCAGCCGAACCATGGCAGGACTTCGACTGGAGAGAAAAAGAGGTAATCGGAACTAAAAAACGATTAGAATGGTTTTTAGGATTTGCAGAGATGGTGGATGAGCTTCACGGCTCCCAAATCCAGTTAAGCGACTACACTCATGCCCCAGAGGTTGATAAATCCATAAATGCCTGGATGATCAGCCAGACTAATCAGCGTGTTCGTGACGCCACCCAGGCACTGGAAGGATTCCAAACCAGAAAAGCCCTCCAGGAAGCATTATTCCTATTTAAAAAAGACATAGACCACTACTTACACAGAGTGGATCATAAACTGAAGGAAAAAGAAACTCAAGAGGAAATAACCGATGTTCTGGCCTATATCTTAGGCATATGGATACGTTTAATGGCTCCATTCACACCCCATGCCTGTGAAGAACTGTGGAATAGACATGGAGGTCAGGGATTCGCATCAGAAGCACCATGGCCGCAATATGATGAAACCCTGATTAATGAAAAGGTGCACAAAGCAGAAGAAATCATCCAGGGACTGGTGGATGATATCAGGGAGATTAAAAAGATCACCCAGACACAACCGACGAAGATACACGTATATCTGGCCCCAGAATGGAAATGGGATGTATTAGAGATTGCATATGAAGTTGGAAAACCAGATATTGGACGTATAATGGGACAGGCTATTAAAGGGAATGTCCATGATGATAAAAAGGAATTAGCAGGGTTTGCACAGAAAATTGCCCGTGAAATGACCCGCATACATTATGTGGGTCCTGTGGATGAAAAACAACTCCTGGATGATGCAAAGGATTACATTGCACTGGAAGCCGGTGCAGAAGTTGTAATATACTCAGAACCAACTTATGATCCTAAAAACAAGGCCAGAAATGCCCTACCCTACAAACCCGCACTATTTATTGAATAAATAAGGAAATATTCCTTTTTAATAGGAAATAATCCTCCAAAAACTCCCTTATTTATTTTATTTTACAGGTGTTATACTTGAAAATTGAACTTATGAATGAAAGCCACCTGGAGAAAATTATTGAAATAGATTACCT
>JAHKLQ010000070.1 GCA_020854975.1 Methanobacterium sp. | reverse complement strand
GTCCAAGTAATATCCCAGGAACACCTTGAACATGTCAAAGCCAATTTACCAGAGTTACCTGAAGAAAAAAAGGGTCGGATCATTGAAGAATATGGGTTAAGTGAGGATCTGGCCAGTCAACTTGTACGTCAAGATAAGGTTGACCAGTTTGAAAAAATCGTGGTTGAATGTGAAGTTGAACCAACCACAGTGGCTTCGTTACTTGCTTACACTCTTAAAGAACTTAGAAGAGAAGGTTTAGAGGTGGGTAATTTAACTGATAATCATATTCTGGGAACATTCCAGTTACTTTCTGCAGGTAAAATCTCTAAGGATGCAGTATCGGATATTCTGGTAGGTGTTTTAAAGGAAAAATCATCTCCAGAAGAAACAGCGAAGAATTTGAATCTGATCATGCTTTCTAATGAAAAGGTGGCGGAAATTATCCGAGAAATTGTCTCTTCCCATGAAAAAATGATTAAAGAAAGAAAAATGGGTGCTATGGGATCTCTGATGGGAATGGCAATGAAAGAACTTAAAGGGAAAGCCGATGGAAAACTGGTGAATAAATTTTTGAAGGAAGAAATACAGAAATATTTATAGTAAAAGTGTAGTGAGGGTGCTTTCTATGGAAAAATATGATCTAATAATCATTGGAGGAGGACCAGCAGGTTTAACTGCAGGAATCTATGCTGGAAGACAGGGAATGAAGTCCATGATTCTGGAGATGATGACTGGGGCGGGTTCAGGTTATATGGTGCCCAGCATGGAGAATTATCCGGGATTTGACATGATTTCAGGGAAGGATCTCCTAGAGAAGATGAGGGATCAAGCAGAAAAACATGTTCCTATGAAAAACATGGAAGAAGTTAAGAAAATTGTTAAAAATGGTACAGCCAGTATCTCTATTACCACATCCAAAGGAGAATACAATGCTAAGGCTATCATAATATCCACAGGAAGCCGTCACAGAAGGCTGAAAGTACCTGGTGAGATTGATTTTATTGGTCGTGGAGTTTGTTATTGTGCCACTTGTGACGGACCATTATATCAAGATAAAAATGTTATAGTAGTGGGAGGAGGAAACGCAGCTGTTCAGGAAGCAATTTATCTAGAAAGTCTAGGATGCCATGTAACCATAATACACCGCAGAGACCAGTTAAGAGCAGAAAAATACCTGCAGGAAAAGTTAAAAGAAAAGAAAATCCCGGTAATCTGGGATTCAGTGGTGGAAGAGATAAAGGGTGACATGATGGTGAAAACTGTGTTACTCTACAATCGAAAAACAGATGAGAAAACAGACTTATCTGTAGATGGTATATTCATCGCAGTGGGAGAGGAACCCCTCAGTAAAGTAGCACAGGATACAGGAGTAGAAGTTGATAAAGCAGGATACATTGTAACTGATAAATACCAGCGAACCAACATCTCCGAAATTTATGCTGCAGGTGACATAACCGGCGGAATTAAACAATGGGTGGTAGCATGTGCTGAAGGAGCCGTAGCATCACTATCAGCCTTTGAAGATGTTATGGAATGAGATTAACATATTTTTTTAAGTGGGATTTTTAATTATTAGCTATACTCTTAAAATAAACTCTTCAAGATAAGATACATATGAAAACTAAGATTAAATTCGGCCCTGCAGGTAATCCCATAGGTTTTAATGGTCAAACTGTTAATGTCTGTGATTATATCCACAATATAGGATTAGAAGCCTATGAGTACCAGGCCACCTATGGAGTACGAATTCAGAAACAATCCGCTCTTAAATTAGGTGAAAATGCTCTGAAAAATAAAATTCGAGTTTCAATACACGCCCCCTATTATGTTAACCTTTCTGCCCAGAAAGATGATGTTCTTGAGCGTTCTGTACAGCGACTGGTTCAATCTGCCCGGGTAGCTGAGTGGATGGGAGCATATCGCATAGTTTTCCATCCTGGTTTTTACACTAAATACACACCTGCACAGGCACTTGATCGGTGCAAGAGAGCTATTACTATGCTTATGGAAGATTTAGATTCTTTTGGAGTTAAAAATTTCACCTTCGCACCAGAAACTACTGGAAAACGGTCACAACTAGGTAGTTTAGATGAGATCATAGAAATCTGCCAATCATTTGACCACTTCGCTCCCACAATTGACTTCGCCCACATTCATGCCAGGGGAAGAGGATGTATTAAAGGTGCAGATGATTATCACCAAATTTTAGATAAATTAGAGGATGGACTTGGTGAAATTGGGCATGGCAAAGAAATTCTGCACTGTTATTTTACCCGGATTGAATATTCTGATGCTGGTGAAAGGAAACATCATGTATTGATGGAAAAAGAGTATGGTCCTCCCTTAGAACCATTACTGGAAGCACTGTTAGATTGTGGTTGGGATACTACCATAATTTGTGAAACTCCTTTCCTGGAGAAAGACGCTCTTTTAATGCAACAGAAATACCAGAATCTTTTTAGATAGATAAAAAATCTTTTTAGAATCTTTTTAGCATAGATAAAAAAAATAACCTAAAAACTAGACCTGTAACTTTATTTAATTTCATCCATTTAATTTATTAAATGCAACTGCAAATCTCTTCAGTTAAAAGACTAAGAACTAACAAATGAGCATACTAAACAATTAAATCTTATTTTTAAGGATTTCTAATGTACTGTGTATTATTCTTGAGGGAAACTAATATTCTAACACTTAACAAAGTATATATTGGTAAGCTAATAATATTCTCATGGATTAACCCTGGTGGTTTAATGGAAAAGCAAGTCATGGTTAAGAATTTCAATGGTAATGATTACGTTGATGAAGAGGAATTATTAGTAATTATCCATGACTTTATTGAAGAAAACGTGTTAATAAATATTATTAACGAATTTATAGATGAAGATATTCGTTATTTAAAGGCTAAAGATCGAGAATTGCGATGGTTAGCAGCTAAAGCAAGATTCAGAGCAGTAAAAACGAAATGATTATTTTTTAAAATTTAATTAATTCAACATTTCTCACTCAATCACAAAACGACATTGTTTATCTCCCAAAGCATAACATTCAGTTTCCATAACTTTTACTTCTTCCTGATTGTATAAACTGAACAGTGATTCCAGTATTTCACTATCAAATGCACAGGCAGGTCGACTCAGATAAGGGAGTCCACTACATTCAAAACAATCCTGCACACCAATGGTTAGAGGTTGGAGATTTTTTACTTCCATAGAACCCAGACTATGAGTTTCCCAAGAAGTCGTGATGTTTTCCAGGAAATTGCCCATATCAGAATCTTTAACCTTTTCATATAATGCTTTTTTCACCTTTAAACCAGCTTCATGGAGTATGGGATCTATATCTACTCCCTGAATTAGCAAAAAGATCCTTAGAGAGTGAAATATCAACGAAAAAACTCAAATAGGATCCTTTTCACTTGCAATGTACCTCTGGATATAAGCAGAAATATCTTCCTGGAGTTGTTGTTGATGTAATTTACCTATGTATTCTGATTGAATAAAAAAAATCTTCTTCCAAGCATCATCAGGATCCACACGGGAGCTGATTATCCCTTCTGTGGTTATACTTTTGAGATGGCTGGAGACAGTGGATTTAGCACGGCAGATGTTTTTCATGATTTCGTCAAAGTTTAGATTGCCCGCTCTTAGCATGGACAGAATCTTAACTTTAACTGGGCTTGCAACAGCTTTCACACCATTTGGGGTGGAGAAAAGTTCAATCTGAAGGTTTTAAGGGATGTCCTGATTTTCATTTTCATGTTTCAATGTTTGTTGCGTATTTTGTGGTAGGGATTCATCCATTAATATTTGTTCCATGTTTATGAAACTGTTCTATATTATTTCAAATGTGCTGTGATTATAAAACAAACAACTTAAAGTTTTGGTAAGTACACATCTGGAGACTTCATGGCTTTAAAAAAGGTTTAAAAGTTATAAATTAAGGATTAATATTTTTTTTATTTAGAAATAGATAAGTATAGTTTAAAAAAGTTATTATAATAGTGAATATCTCTAAAATCACTTTTAAAACAAATTTAAAATTCATGAAAAGATTAAATATCTCTGAAGACCATAATTAAAAGTGTTCATAGATGAAAATATTAAATATTCAACAATATCTGAGGGTTTTAAATGGGGGAAGGAAATAAATCCAAGGAAGAACTTATTGGT
>JAHKLQ010000222.1 GCA_020854975.1 Methanobacterium sp. | reverse complement strand
CGTGCAAATTTGATGTCATCCGGAGTGATCCGGGTGATTCCTTCCACATGGAATTTCTCCTCTTCCACATAAATTCCGAAGCTGAGAATGCTCAGTATGATAAGTTTTTGGGCAGTATCATGTCCTTCCACATCAAAAGTAGGGTCCTGTTCTGCATAACCCATTAACTGCGCTTCTTTTAAAACCACGTCAAAATCAAGGCCTAAATCAGCCATTTTAGTAAGAATGTAGTTGGCAGTGCCATTTATGATCCCGTAAACAGTTTCTATGTTATTGGCAGCCAAACCCTCATTCAAAGGTTCCAGTAAAGGTATTCCTCCACCTACACTGGCCTCGAAACAGATCCTCACTCCATTTCTATGGGCACAATCCATAATTTCCTGCCAGTGTTTGGCTAAAAGGGCCTTATTGGCAGTTACCACATGTTTACCATTTTTCATGGCCTTTAAAATGAAACTCAATGCTGGTTGATAGCCACCAACCAGTTCAATAACTATATCAATCTCATCATCTTCCAGAATGTCATCTACATTGGTAGAGAGAATCTGAGGATCCACTTCCACTCCTCGGTCGGTAGTTATGTCCAGATCCACTATTCGTTTGAGATTAACCTTTTTTTTGACTTTACCTTCTAAGAGGTGGATGTTTTGATTTAAGGTGGCCACTACGCCACTTCCAATAGTCCCAAAACCAATAAGTCCAATGTTAACAGTTTCATTCATCCCGAACCCTCTCCAATCCATCTATCTGTGTTTATTTATAACCTGTCGATTATTTATCCAAATTTAAATCTTTTAATTTAATATATTCGCCTAAAGATTCTCTTGTGGTACCCACAATCAAACGATAACGAATTTTTTTACCAACAGTCACTTTTTCCAGTTTTCCCCTGGCAGTTATCCTTTCACCTTCTCGGGCCTGACCAGAGTAAGTGTGGGTGTAGGATGCTACCTCACTTATAGGGACTTGGGCTCCATCCAGTATCTCAACTTCTTCCACCTGATAAACTGCAGGATTGTCAAAGGCAGCCAATGCATCAGAAACAGTAGCCTCAATTTCCACTGTACCACAGGGTTCATAGGTCTCTTCACCAAAGGTTCCAGTGATCTCATCCCATTCTCGGGTGGCTAAAATATCAAAAAGGGTACCATCCACCACTCCTCGATTGTTTTTACGATCCTCATACCACCGAAACTCATCAAAACTCAATGTAGAATCTTTAATCCGCTTTTCATAGAGTTTAGCCCAGTAACCATCCTCTATAGCTTTTAAAGGACTATTAAGGTCATGTTTAATGGATTCAAATGTTTCCATGGCTTTGCGATGGTTTTTAAGGCCGTAAACCACAAAATCAATATCTGAAACCCGGGGGTCATATAAGTTGGGTAGCACTGATCCAGAGATGCCCAGATGTTTTTCTGCAATTCCGGCTTGTTCTTTGAAGGTTTCAGCAACTTTAATCACCTTAAGAAGAAGCTCATCCGGTGCAGGATGGTTCATGATCTCTTTAAGACGTTCAACCGGGCTTAAAACCATTTCCACCCTCTGAGTGGGGACACCCATCATCTTAACCCTAGTCACATCACAATCAAAAAGATATTCAGGATAATTGTCATTTAAAAAATCATAAGCCTGTTTAGAATCCACCTTAGTGTACCTTGAACCATTCAAACTCCTTTCACCCTCCGGATCAGGAATGTAACGTAAAAAAGAAAGTATCCTGTCTTGGGGGTGAAGATAGGTGGTGGTGGCTAGGAAAAGATCATCCTTGGTATAGATAAAATCTCTGACTCTGGCTTGCATGCATTAATTTAATGAAGAGCAACATTATTAAATATGATAGTCAAAAGACTAATACCAGGCCAGGACCTTAAAAAGGCCCTGGAAGACATTAAAGACACCAATGACTTAAAATCAGGTATAATCATCTGTATGGTTGGTAGTCTTAACCATACAGTTTTAAGAATGGCTGATGGGGCTAAAAAGATTATCAACGGCCCTTTAGAAATAGTTTCTGCCACTGGGACCATAGCCACTAATGGAGTGCATGTACACCTGGCAGTCTCTGATGCGGAAGGTTCAGTCACCGGCGGACACCTTATGGAGGGCAGTTTGGTGCACACCACAGTGGAACTCTGTATTTTAATCCCAAACGTGATTTTCAAACGGATATGGGACCTTGAAACAGGTTATGGTGAACTTCATATTCTGGATCAGCTGGATGATCAGGCTGTTCTGGATGAAAAACAGGATTATAATGCTGGTAAAGATGATTAAACTGGTAGAACAACTGGTAAAATTAATGGTAAGTAATTATGAAACAGATAAAACTAGAACCTGGCCTCCGGTATGATGGTAGTCAGATAAAACCACTATGGGCATTTCAGGATCTGAGAGTAAAAGGTTCCAGTATTGTAAACTGGATAGGGCCCATGAATATCCAGCCAGACGAGTTAATAGATTACGAAGACGTGGGGTTAGAGATAAAATCAGATGAAATGCTCCACTTCATAATAGAACACTTCGACGCCCAACCAGCAGATATGAGGCTCTGTTATCACCGTCAAAGGATTTTAGTAATGATTGTAAAGGATTTACTCCAAGAAATAGGAATTAAAACCCTGAGAAAAGGGGATGATCTTTACTGTAATGGGGGGAAACTCAGCGTATCCATAGCCACATGTTCAGCAAGCAGCATGAAAATCCACTTTGCCATGAACCTCACCACCAAGGGAACACCCTCAGATGTTGAAACCTCAGGGTTAATGGAATGTTCGAGGGATATGGGTGTGGATGAAATTTCTAAACTGGCAGATAAAATATCAGAAACATATGTGAATGAAATTCTGGATATTGAGGAAGATATTGCTAAAACCAGGGTATTTTAGCCTAAAATCAACCTTAAATATAATTAAACTAAAAATCAATCTCTAAAATTATCATAAATAGTATAAATAATATTAACATTAATACATCTTAGAAGGTTATTAAATGAAAATAGTTATCAATGGAATACACGCGAATTTAAGGTTCGCATCAGCTCACATGATCCCCTGCCATGAATTCTGCGGAGGAATACACGGCCACTCATACCATGTGGATGTAACAGTGGAAGGAGAACGTGGCGGAGAATTTGGATTCGTGGTGGATTTTAAAACAGTCAAGGGACTGGTAAGGGAAATATGCAAAGAACTGGATCATAAACTACTCATACCAGAAAAAAGCAAAGAAATAGATTTTAAAAGTATTGATAAGTCTGTAGAGTTTTCTATTAGGGATAAAGAATACAAAATTCCCAGAGAAGACTGCTGCCTCCTCCCACTACCTTCTACTTCTGCTGAAGCCATGTCTGAGTACTTTGCAGAACGGCTTTTCCAGGCTCTTGCTCCAGAAAAGTCAGATATCAAAAGTGTGGAGATCTGTGTGAACGAAGGCATAGGTCAAGGGGCCTGTTTTACAAAAATCACAGAATAATGGGGGATTAAATATAAAAACCCGTATTTCTGAAATATTTTCCAGTATTCAGGGTGAAGGAAAACTTATAGGCACTAGACAAGTCTTTGTAAGATTTTCCGGATGCAACCTTAACTGTAACTACTGTGACACGCCTTTAAGCCGTAATCCAGATTATGGAAATGAATTTGACATAAATACATTAAATAAAGAAATTAAAAGGCTCATAACTCCTGATTTTCATTCTATTTCATTTACTGGTGGGGAACCACTACTTCATGCTGATTTTATTAAAAGTTTCCTGGAAAAATATTATTTCACTTCTATGTTGGAGACCAATGGTTCTTTACCAGACGAACTGGCTAAATTAGCTAACTTGGTGGAGTATGTTTCTTTAGATATAAAATTACCTGAACATAATGCAGTTTCCAACTGGGATGATCTCTTTTTTAGGGAGATAGAATCCATAAAGATATTAATAGAAAAGGGGATAAATAGTTACTGTAAGTTAGTAGTACAACCCTCAACACAAACGGACACTGTAGGCGTTATAGCAGCCAAAATTCGTGAGGAAATCCCTAAAACCTCCAAAATGCCCCTGGTTGTCCAGCCAACTAGTCCTCTGGACTTTTGGGTTGGGAAAACTCACAAGTTACTGGAAATTTCCGAGAAAGCAGGAGAATATCTTGACGTGTTAACTATCCCCCAGGTTCATAAACTTCTTAAATTAAGATAGGAGGTATATATGATGGAAATGGATACTCAAGTGACAGTACACGATGCCATGACCTCAAGTGTGATAACTGTAGACCCAAAAACCAGCGTTGCCCAAGCTGCGGCTATAATGAGCCAAAAGGGTATTGGTAGCCTCATCATCAAGAGCAATTCAGAACCAGAAGGACTGATAACTGAAAGTGACATTATAACCAAGGTTGTATCCAGGGATATCCAGGCCAGCCAGATAACTGTGGATGAAGTTATGACTGAAAACCTCATAACCATCGACCCCGGAAGCGACCTCAACGAAGCGGCAAGAACCATGGCAAAAAACAAGATAAGAAGATTGCCAGTGGTAAATAGTGGGATTCTTGTTGGTATATTAACCTCCACTGATGTAATGGCAGTTTCACCAGAACTAACTGAGCTACTGGTGGAAAATGCCAGGATGGAAAACCGGATAAACTATTCTGATAATGAAAAATCCGTACCTGGAACCTGTGAATTATGTGGAAATTACCTTGAATACTTGGAAGAAGTGGATGGAAAATATGTGTGTGAGGAGTGTAAAGAAGAATTAGAAGGTGAGTAACGTGAGCCCGGTGGAAGAAATAATGACCCCGGATCCTGTCACCGTATCTGTGGATACTCATGCCACCAAGGTAAGATCCATATTCCGTGAGGAAGGATTCCGAACCATCCCTGTAGTGTCCCAGAACCGTTTAGAAGGTGTTATAACCCGTGGAGATATGCTGAATATTTCCTCAACCAAATCCAACATTGATGCCAGGGGAATCATGGAGCGTCCTAGGATAATAGCCACTCCAGATATGGAGTTAAAATCCCTGGCCCGGGAAATCATGAAGGCCAACACCTTATACGCCCCGGTGGTGGAATCACAGGATGACATGCATCTGGTGGGAATAATTACTGTAGCTGATATTTTAAGGAAATTTTTATACAACGGAGCCCAACCCAGCAATGACACCCTGGAAGGCATATGTAATTCTCACGTGGTTACCTGTAACCATGATGATCTATTCTCCCATGTCTGGAAACGCATGGATGAAACTGGATTTTCTGGACTTCCCGTGATGAAGAAGGGAAAGATCATAGGGATCATCACCAGAATGGATATCCTCAAATCACGCCATGTAAGGGTAGGCCGTGAATCTGAATCCCATGAGAATCAAGGAGCCATTATGGTGGAGAAGATCATGAAAACCCCTCCTGTAGTGGCAACCCCCAGCACCCTCACCCGTGAAGCTGCTGAAATAATACTGGAACATGACATTGGACGATTACCAGTGGTGAAAAATCCAGTATTCGTTAAAAGAGAACCCCGAAGAGCTAAAGAAGCCGATCTACTTGGTATAGTTTCAAGGGAAGATATTTTATGGTCTTATCTCAACTAATTATCCGACCATTCTCTTTCAAATCCCTGAAATTGGATGCTATTTTTTTAGGATTATCCAGGCAATTAAAAGAATTTTCAAGTTTATGTCTTTATTAGAGGTGTATAGATGAGAAAAAAACAAACCATAAACCTGGTGAAGTCAATGGATCGCGGTCCATTAGAATTTGAAACCCACGCCTCTCAGCATGAGGGAGACGTGATGAGCATAGCAACGAAAAAGGTGGTAACCGCACCTCAAACTGCCACCATAAAGGAAGCGGCTGAAATAATGGTGAAAAACAAGTTCAGAAGGCTTCCCATAACTGATCCTGGGAGTGAAAAGCTTCTGGGAATAGTTACTTCCATGGATATTCTGGACTTCATGGGAGGTGGAGATAAGTACAAGATCCTGGAAGAAAAATACCATGACAACTTCCCCGCAGCCATAAACGAACCGGTGAAGAAGATCATGACCCGGAACGTGGAAATAATTAACACCAAAGACTCTATAAGTGTTGCAGTCGCCAAAATGATAAACAAAGGAGTGGGAGGCCTACCCATAGTGGATGCAGACCATAAAATAGCAGGCATAGTCTCTGAAAGGGACTTTGTACTATTAATGGCCGGAGTACTCACCGATGAAAAGGTAGAAGATTACATGCATAACGATGTAATCACCACCACCCCTGGAACACGTATTGAAGGGGCATCAAAAATAATGGTCAGAAACAAACTCCGCAGGATCCCAGTAATAGGGGAGGAACGTAAAACACCCCACCCTGAGGAAGATAAGATCGTGGGAATCGTCACTGCCACCGATATACTGGAATTTTTGGGTAAAAACAGTGCCTTTGAACACATGATAACCAACAGTGCCGAGGAAATCCTCAACACCACCATCACCGAGATCATGGAACCAGAAGTAATCACTGCTACAGCTATCACCCGCCTGGGAGATGTCTGCGACCTTATGGAAGAAAAAGGCATTGGAGGACTTCCAGTAGTCCATAATGGAGATTTACAAGGAATAATAACAGAAAGTGATATATTAAGAGCCGTAAGTACTTAATTACGGCTTTAATAAATTTTTTAGGGGCTAGTAACATGATGAAAGTTGAGGATGTAATGAACGAGGAAGTAGTATTAGCCGGAGAAAACGAACAAGTAAGTCACGCCCGAAACCTCATGCTCAAACACGGCTACAGTCGTATTTTAGTGGTTGACCAGCAAGGTAAACCAGTGGGCATCCTAACTGAAAAAGACTTAATACGTAAAATGAGGGCCAACGGACCCAAATGGAAAAGAAGAACTATAGATAACATCTCTATCCGCAGAGTAATGACGCCTCATCCCGTAACCATCACCCCCTTCCGGGAAATCCGGGAAGCAGTGGAACTCATGATCAAAAATGATATCAGTTCCATACCTGTAGTGGATGAAGATGAAGTAGTGGGAATTGTCACCAAAAGTGACCTCATGGACTTCTACCTCCAGAAATACACAGGCAAATGGAAAGTTTCCGATCTCATGACCAGTGAAGTGATAACTGTAAATGAAAATCACAGCATAGGTCATGTTATAAGTGTAATGGATGATAAAAAAATCGGAAAAGTCATAGTGGTGAGGGATAATGAGCCTGTGGGAATCATAACCTCTGCCAACATATCTTTCGCCAATGTTGAAGACCCAGAAACAGGGGTGAGTGTTGAAAAAATAGCCTTCCTACGTAAAATCGATGGCCAGGAGAAAAGAAACGTTCGAGAGGTTTCCATGGTCACAGCGGGAGATATTATGACCAACCACCTTATAAGAATAGGACAAGATGAAGATGCCGCTAGTGCAGCTGACATTATGGTAAAAAAAGATGTTAGTGGAATGCCTGTGGTGAATGGCAGTGAATTGATGGGGATAATAACCAAAACGGATATAATCCGGGGAATCCAGTAAATATTAGGTGATTTATAATGCGTGTCAAAGATATAATGGCCAAAGATGTAGTAGTGGTAGATAAAGATCAGAACATTCACGATGCACTAAAACTAATGAAAAAACATAAAATATCTCGACTACCAGTTATAAACACCAACCAGAACCACCAGAAAGAACTTGTGGGAATAATAACCGAGAAAGACATAGCTTTACGTCTGGGATCATCAAAATACGGAAACCTGGCCCCCTCTCATTTCCATGTTTCCACAGTAATGACTCCCCAACCAGTAACTGTGCAAGGTGACCAGACCCTGGCCAGTGCCGCGGAAATCATGCTGGAAAATGGAATAGGTGGTTTAACTGTGGTGGATTCTGGAGAAATAACAGGAATAATCACCAAAACTGACTTCCTGGAAACCTGCCAAGGAAGACCATTCAACGAAATCGCCGTGAAAGAAAGGATGAATACAGATATCACCACCGTCGGGCCACAGGACAGGCTGGTGCATGCTCGAAGACTCATAATCGATGAGGGAATCGGCAGATTACCCGTAACCGAAGACGGTGAGTTACAGGGAATGATAACTGCTAAAGATATAGCTCTGGCAATGATGTCCTTCCGCAAAGTTGTACCGGACAAATACAAACCCGCCAGGATAAGAAACCTTCTGGTGGAAGACGTCATGATCCAGAATGTTAAAACAGTCCCTAAAGAAAGTTCAATTTCT
>JAHKLQ010000195.1 GCA_020854975.1 Methanobacterium sp. | reverse complement strand
TCCTCATCTCTGTTATCACCCTGATTTAAAGCCTATGGGGGCCTGTAGGTTATGTCTGGTTGAAAATGAAGATGGTCGCCTGGTCACATCATGTGAAACTCAGGTAGAAGAGGGAATGAAAATATCCACCAACACCCAACAGGTGGAAAAATCTAGAGAGATGGTGGCACGACTACTAATTGCCAACCATGAAGTGGAATGTTTAACCTGTGCACAGAACAATCAATGCCAATTACAGGAAATTGCATCATTTTTTGGGATTGAACTTGATGATGTTAAGGAGTTAAGACATTCACTCCTGGAAGTTCCGGCTGATGAATCAAACCCATTTTTCGTGCGAGATTTAAAGAAATGTGTCCTTTGTGGAATATGTGTCCGCACCTGCCGGGACCGTTTAGGGGTCAGTGCCATAGATTTCGGTTTCAGAGGATACGAAACCAGGATCACCACCCTCATGGACAAACCCATCCTGGAATCAAGCTGCGTATCCTGTGGAGAATGTGTGGTAGCCTGTCCAGTAGGGGCTCTGGTTCCTAAAGAAAACCTGAAACCAAACCGGGAAGTTAAAACCACCTGTACCTACTGTGCAGTAGGATGTGGTTTGTACTTAGGAGTAAGGGGAGAAAAAATCGTAAGTGCCCGAGGAGACAGAGAACATCCCTTAAGCCAGGGCAACCTGTGTGTGAAGGGTAGATATGGATTTAACTTTGTGAACCACCCGGACAGACTGACCAAACCCCTTATCAAAAAGGATGAACAGTTTGTAGAGGTTGAATGGGATGAAGCCCTGGAATTCGCCGCTCAGAAACTTTCCAACTATAAAGGGGACTCCTTTGCAGCCATATCATCAGCCAGATGTACTAATGAGGATAATTATGCTCTGCAAAAGTTCACCAGACTGGCCATGGGCACCAACAACGTTGACAACTCAGCCCGTTCCTGTCATGCTCCATCAGTAGCAGGACTGGCCGCAAGTCTTGGAAGCGGAGCCATGAGCAACTCTTTAGATGAAGTACCCAACGCCAAGTGTCTTTTTTTCATAGGAACTAATCCTACTGATAGTTATCCTGTTTTAAGTATGAGAATAATGGATGCAGTTAGAAATGGGGCTAAAATCATCATAGCTGACCCTCGAAACATAGACATGACTCGTTATGCAAATATAACCATCCAACACAACCCTGGAACAGATGTAGCTCTTATAATGGGTATGATACGGGTTATTATTGATGAAGAACTTATGGATAGGGAATTTATCCAGGAGCGATGTGAGAACTTTGATACCCTACTGGAGTCCCTGGAAAAATTCGACCTGGAAACTGTGGAAAAAATCACTGGAGTCAAACCAGATAAAATTGCTGAAGCTGCACGTTTATACGCCACCACAGAACCCGCTGCCATATTCTATTCTCTGGGAATAACTGAACACTCTCATGGGACGGATAATGTTTTTGCCCTTTCAAATTTGGCTTTAGTAACAGGTAACTTTGGTAAACCCTATTCTGGGGTTAATCCTATCCGGGGACAGAATAATGTTCAGGGTTCATGTGATATGGGATGTTTGCCTGATTCATACCCCGGTTATCAGAAAGTGGAAAATCCCGATGTTCAGAAGAAATTTGAGAAAGTTTGGAACTCTAAACTCAGCCCTAAAATGGGTTTGAAAATGCCGGAAATGATGGAAGCCGCCCGAAAAGGTCAGGTGAAGGCCATGTACATCATGGGTGAAAATCCGGTTTTATCTGAACCAGACTGCTCCAACATATGTCTAGCCCTGGAATCAACTGATTTTTTAATTGTACAGGATCTGTTCATGACAGAAACAGCCATTAAGGCAGATCTGGTCTTGCCCGGAGCTTCTTTCGCAGAGAAGAATGGTACTTTTGCCAATGCTGACCGACGGGTGCAGAGAGTGAGGCAGGCCATAAAACCAGTGGGCGATTCCAAACCAGACTGGCAGATCGTTTCAGAAATAGCTCAGGAAATGGGAATAACGGGTTTTGACTATGAGAGTTCTGAGGAGGTGGCTGCGGAAATTGCAAGTCTAGCCCCTATATATGGGGGCATGTACTATTCCTGTCTGGAAGAAGACAGTAAACAGTGGCCCTGTTATCATGAAGAACATGAAGGAACACCCTTCCTCTATGAGGACCAATTTTCCACGGAGAATGGGAAAGCTAAATTCATTCCACTCACGTATAGGCCACCAGCTGAGTTACCAAATGAAGAATATCCTCTGGTGCTTACCACCGGGCGCAGGATATTCCATTATCACACCAGCACCATGACTGGTGCCACGCAGGGTCTAAAAAAACTTTATGATCATGACCCGGTGGAGATAAGTCCTGAAGATGCAGGAAAACTTGGTTTAGTGGATGGAAACTGGGTGTGGGTTATTTCTCGCAGGGGTAAAATTAAATCTCCAGTGGAAATAACTGAAAGATCACCGGAAGGTCTGGTTTTCATGGCTTTCCACTCAAGGGAAACCAAAACCAATATGATAACCAGCCCAGCTTGCGATCCAGTTACCAAAACTCCTGAATTCAAGTACTGCGCAGTTAGAATTGAAAAATGCGTAGACTAAATAAATAATTTTTATGGAATTTTATATTATAATAAGTTTTATAAAAATCAGAAGACTATAAAATCAGAAAATTGGATAAAAAGGGGATGGATCCTTTTTTAAAATTAACAACCACCGTAGTAGGGTTCTCGGTTCTTAATTGCTTCTAAAAATAGTTTTTCCAGTTTTTCATCAGAGGCTCCATGCCGCATGGGTTCAATCAGATCTACCAGGTTGTCATTTCTAAGTAGGCATGGTTTAAGTTTCCCATCAGGAGTTATTCTGAGTCGTGTGCAGTTTTTACAGAACTCAGTGTTATCCATGGGACGAACCACTTCAATTTCTCCTCCTTCCAGAAAGTATTTCTTCCGATCCTGCATAAAAGCACGGGTTTTGATATCAGTGGCTTTTTCTCTAAGTTCTTCTTCGATGATACCAATATCATAATGATAATCATCGAAGAAATCAGAATCTGGGCAGCTTTCAGCTTCGAGAAGTTCAATGATCTGTAATATGACTCCCTTTTCTTTGCAGAACTGGAACATGTCCCATATCTCCTGATGGTTAAGTCCTTTCATCACTACCATATTCACCTTCACCGGGTACAGGCCCACTTCAACAGCCTTTTCAATCCCCTTTTGCACATGTTCAAGGTAGTTACTTTTGGTTATGAAACGGTAGGTCTCTGGCTTTAAAGTGTCAAAGCTCACATTAACCCGGTTTAAACCTGCATTTTTTAGTGGAAGTGCATATTTTTCCAATAGTGTGCCGTTAGTGGTTAATGAGACATCCTGGAATCCTAAAGATGATATTTTCTTTACAATATCCACAATATCATCTCGGATGAGTGGTTCTCCTCCTGAAAGTCTGATTTTTCTTATTCCAATGTTTTTGGCTATTATGGAAATTCTTTCTATTTCAGGGGGTGTCATCTCATATTCCTGGGGAATTATACCATCGTGATGGCAGTAAAAGCAGCGGATATTACAACGGTTGGTTATGGATATGCGCAGAGATATAATGGGCCTCTGGAAATTGTCAGTCTTCAAATCAGTCATAATAGGTCAACCATTTAATCAGATAAATATCTA
>JAHKLQ010000139.1 GCA_020854975.1 Methanobacterium sp. | reverse complement strand
TTGGTCTAAAGAGTTATCTTGAGAATTGTTGTCCACTAAAATAACCTGGAAGGAAGGATAGTTTATCTGGAATAGGGATTCCAGACATTCTACTGTGTCATGCCAACCATTCCAGTTTAATAGGATTACAGCTACCTCAGGAAGCATGGGTTAATCAGTTCCTATTTACTTTTCAAAAAGATCCTATTCTACTTTTAAAGATTTACCTAATAGGTGGTTCACTTAGATCCTGTTTTCCTTGTTAAGGAAGTAGTTCAGTTGATCTTTTAGGATGTCACTGAGACTGTGTTGGATCTTTCCACCAATGCCCTGGATTTTGTGAGTGTCGGCCAGGAGTATGGGGACTTCTGCAGGTCGGAACCTGGCTGGGTTAAACTCGATAACCACTTTACCCTTATCTGTGTCAACGTTTATCCCCTTATCCTGTAGGGTGTATTCCAGTTCATTTTCCAGTATCATCTGATCAACAGTGGTTTTATCAAAGTTAATTCCATAAATAGGGCTGTTATTTATTTCGGTAGGGTTATCAACAACTTTACCACCATTAATGGATTCAATCTTGTTGACATTCCAGCCTGCCTCTTCTAAGCCCATGAGGATGTAGCTGAGGACAGAATTGGTTCTCATGGAACCCTGGTTATAGACTTCTCCACTTTTTCCTTTAGCTGCCAGTAGGAGGTAGCCCTGCACAATATCTTTAACATGAGACCAGTCTCGGAAGGCGTTCAGGTTTCCAATCTGGATCCGATCGATTTCTCCAAATTTGAGTTTCATAACCTGGTTGGCAACTACAGAAGTAACGAACATGATACCTCTACCTGCTCCTTCATGGTTAAATGCTCTGGATACAACAGTGTCCAAATCATAGGAGTGGAAATAGTTTTGCATTAAGTAATCTCCATAAACTTTGGAAACTGCATATGGAGACATGGGCCGCAATGGATTAGTTTCTTTGATGGGAACTTCGGGGATGGTGTCTGGTTCTGGGAAAATGGTTTTGTATTCTTCTTTGGCTCGCTGATATTGTTCCTTGGAGGATATTACCAGCCCGTATTCTTCACTGGAACCAGCAAATACGATTTTAGCATCTGAATCTTTAATACGGGCAGCTTCCAATAGGTTGGCTGTTCCTATACAGTTTATGTTCTGGGTTTCCATGGAATTGTGGAAAGAACGTTCCACAAAGGATTGTGCTGCCAGGTGAAATACAAATTCAGGTTGAGCATGATCAAATGCATCCGCCAGGGAAGTGATATCAGTTAGATCTCCTTCCAATAAGTTTACTTTATCATCAATACCCCTAGTTACCAGATTTTTAGCTTTTGATCCGTCAGCTCTCCTTCTGATAAGTCCAAATACATTAGCATCATTATTCAATAATTCTTCTGCAAGGTATGAACCTGCAAAACCGTTCACACCAGTTATTAGCACATTTTTGTCTTTCCAGTTCATTTAAATGCCTCTTAAATTATATTCTTATCCTTGTTTGTTTTGATATTATGTCTTAAACTTGAACTCGATTAATCTAAACTTAATTAATCTAAAATTTGATATAATATAAATTTAATGCTAGCTTTTATAACCCATAACACGTTTTAAATGCCATAACAATCGTTCACCAGCTTTTCCTAATGTCCATGAGGTTCGAACACTTTCTACTGCTTGTTTTGAAAGTTTTATTCTCTTTTTATCATCATCCAATAAATTTATGATTGCATCTGCAAATAATGACTCATCACGTTGGGTTAAAATTCCAGTTTCATTGTGAATTACAGTTTCTCTTACTCCACCTTCCTTAACTGCGACCACCGGAGTTCCACAGGCCATGGCCTCCAGAGGTACCAGTCCAAATGGTTCTAAATAGGGAGCATATAGAACTATTTTAGCTTGATTATAGAGGGTTACTAATTTTTCGTCATCGATTAATCGGAGAATTTCCATATCAACACCCAAATCAGAGGCCATGTTCCTTAAATGTTCCTTCCATAGTTCGTCTCCCATATTAGAAACTATGAAAAGTTTAGGACGTTTATCAGATTCAATGAGGGCTAAAGAATTGATTATGAAATCGTAACCTTTGGGGGGTATGCAGGTTCCAACTGAAAGAACGAAATTTTCCTCAGGAAGTTCAAGGGGTTTGAACAATTCTGTATCTACTCCTAAATAAGATACGTATGAATTAAGACCATAAGATTTTAATATGGACTCGTGTGAAAAATAAGAGTTAGCCAGCATATATTTTGAATATTGGACCGTGTCATAGTCTGTTTTCAATTCTTTGCTCATCACATGGTTGACATATAACTGGATGAGTGGTTCCAGGAATCTGTCTTTCCTCTTCTGCTGGGAAACCTTTTCCAATATTTTTTCCTTTCTGGGGGGTTGTTGACAATAAAATACTGTAGGTTTTTCAATGTATTTTAAAAAGTAGGGAGCCATTACAAACTGGTCCTGTTCACTGAATACTACTTGATAATCAGAATTGTTAATTGTTTCAGCAATTTTTTTTTGGGATTCTTCCAGATGTCTGAAGGATATGGGTTTAAATATTGCTGGAACATAACTGAAAGTGGAGTAAACAAGTGATCTGAACCGGCTTTTTTTTACAGGGAAGACTTTAACCTCCCTAACCAGATCTGTGAGTGGTAAAAAGTCCTCATCAGCAGTGGAAGGAATGAACAAGTCAACGGTGTGTCCAGTTTCTGATAAGTATTTAACAAACCCATGGAGGGCTCTTTTAGCCCCTCCTGAAGGTAAGTTATGGAAAATTGCGATTTTTAATTTATCTGACATGTAAGTCTCCATATATTTGTTGTAAATGTTATGTTTGATTAAATAATATGTTTTTATATGTTTTATTAGTATTGTATCTATTTTTAGAGTTTTATTTCTTATTTGCGAAAATTTTATAAGATTTTTATAAGATTAATAATCATTGAAAACTTTTTCGTATACTTGCCATGTTTTTTGAGCTGTTTTATCCCAGCTAAACTCTTTTGACCTGGAAAGACCTTTCTCTGCCAACTTTCTTTGCAGGTTCTTATCACCCAGTACTTTGAACATGGCCTCAGTTAAAGCCTCCACATCAAGAGGATCAACCATAATCCCTGCATCATCAACCACTTCTGGTAAAGAGGAAGTGTTTGAAGTAATTACAGGAATTCCAGAGGCCATGGCTTCCAGGGGAGGTAAACCAAACCCTTCATACAATGAGGGATAAACAAATAAATCTGCGGCATTATAAAATTTAACTAGGTCTTCATCTGGAACATATCCTGGAAATATCACTTCATGTTGTAGATTTAATCTTTGAATTTCGTGGAGTACTTCTTCATGTTTCCATCCCTTTCCACCAATGATAGCTAATTTATGATTTAATCCTGATTTTTTCAGCTGGTAGAATGCTTTTATTAAGGTGGTGAGATTTTTTCTTGCTTCAATTCTCCCTGCAAAAAGTATATAGTCATCAAGGTTATATGTGGTTTTAATATATTTTTTAACCTCTTCAATGTTTTGCAGGTGCTGGAAAGCATCGTTAAATCCATTGGGTATAACTGTGATATTTTCTGGGGGTATTTTTAGATATTTTATGCAGTCATCCCTGGTTTTTTGGGAAACTGCAATAACATGGTCTACCTGGTTAACTATTAATTTCAGGGAAGTATTCCACTTTCTTGCAAGGTTAGGTGAATAACTATCTGGATACAGTAAGGGGATTAGATCATGGATGGTTAATATTTTTTTTACATTTCTGTTGAGGAAAAAAGCCAAGCTCTG
>JAHKLQ010000183.1 GCA_020854975.1 Methanobacterium sp. | reverse complement strand
TAACTCAAAAAGTTAGTATATTAATTTATATTACTCATAACAACAAAAAATAATTAAATTAGTCAGAAATAAAATGTATAGATGGGGTCACCGGGATTTGAACCCAGATCCTAGGATTTCTCTTGTCTCAGTACTCCAATCGATCATCATCCGATTGGTCATACCTAACGTCAGAGCGCGCGTTTCCTCAAAGACAACTGGAGTCCCAGATGATAGCCTGATTACACTATGACCCCTAACATATGGTCATTTTTGATGACCTTTTAAATAGGTTAAAGCCAAGGGAGAGATTTGAACTCCCGTGTAATGGATCTGCAGTCCACCGCTTCGCCTCTAAGCTACCTTGGCTCATTAGTTACGTTGCGCACTGTTGCTATTTAAACCTTACGGAAGAAATATCCACAGTGATTAAAATACTTTATTTAACCCATTACCAATTATAATGGGCTTAAAATGATAATTAATCTAAATTAACATTTTTAGTATCAAACAAAAGTTTTTCACAGTTTTGTTATTTTATCTTTATGTATTAACTAATATAAATCTATCTAAATCTACTTAGATTCAACTAAACTCAATTGAACAAAAAAATAAAATAATAACGGAATGAATTTAACTAAATAAATTATTAAAAACAAATTAAGAACATTTAAGGGGTGATGACGATTTGTTTGGCTGTGGTTTGAGGCGGATAAGAATCAACAAAAGGACCTGTAAACATCACTGCCACTGTTTCACCCGTCTTCAAATCAGAGAATGATGCATTTTCACGTTTATTGCCGTGTTTTTTCAGTATAACTGTGTCATTATTAACTTTAATTGATAAATTATTGGTTTGGCTGTTACCAGCAATCACTCCTTCCACTAAAATCGAATTTTGAGTATTATTTTCACTTTGAGGATCCGCCAGACAGACTCCAACAATTTTGCCATTCATATCGGCTTTTTCGTCTCCAGTTGCAAACATAACCCCATAGACTACCCCCATCATCAGCACAACTAATATTGCAAACAAGGTTATGATCTTCATCTTCCCAAATCCTATCCTTTGATGATTACTGGCACCGTGTTCCAGTTCTAAGAGAGGTATAAGTTAATTCTACTATAAATGATTTATTGCTTAACATCTTCTTTTTAAGTTATCAACAAACTATTTAACATAAGTTGACATAGAAATAATATCCATAGGATGTTCTATAATGGCAATTGTCCTTGATCCGGTTAATATCCTAAACTTAACTTTTTTGACATATAAAAGTCGACCTAAATTGTTGGAAGTATGAGAAAAAAAAGAGTCTCATTGCATTTTATATAGATTTTTAACCTCCGATTTTTTTACATAAAAAACCTAGCAATCATTTTTTTTGTGTTAATTCCAATCTTCATCCTGATTATAAGATCCGTGGCTTACCTGGTGATAATCTATGCGCTTTATAAAACTGCAATATGGCACTGGAATAAAGAATTAACCTTTCCATTATTGGATATTCGTTTTTACTTTATTTACAGTAGTAAATCCATTGTTTCAAATCTTTTTCTTGCCGGTGGATCTTCAGCAGGATATCCCAATGGTAGAAGGGCCACCACATAAATATTTTCATCCCAACCAAAAATCTCACTAACTTTACCCTCTTCTAAGGCTCTAATCCAACAAGTCCCCAGATCAAAGTCCAGTGCCCTTAAAACCATGTGCTCAACTGCTATTGCCACATTAACCGCGATACGAGGACCTATTTCACTAATATCCATTTTTTTACTTTCGTTTATATCGGCACAGATTATATTTACCATTCTGTCTTCTATGGCCCCTATTTTACCCAGATCCTGAATTCCAGATTCTGAACCCTCCAGATAGCCGGAAACATCAGCGCAACATACTATAACTACCGGGGCCTGGGCTATGAAAGACTGGTTGTGGGCTGCTTCTTCCAGTTTCTTTCTAGTTTTTGAATCTTTAACTATCTTAAAACGCCAGGGCTGGGCATTGCAACCTGATGGTGCCAGTCTGGCAGATTCAATTAAAGCCATAATATGCTCATCAGGAACTGGATCACTCTTAAACTTTCTTATGCTTCGCCTTTTCTCAATTGCCTCGGAAAGTTCCATACTTATCTCCCCTTTCATTTTTTGTATTCCTTATTTAATCGTGTTTCAAGCTGGTCATATTTCCGTAGGGTGGTTGAAAATAGTTCATTGAATAAAGGAGCTATGCCCTGGTCAAGGACTGTTAATCCTTCTTCGGTGATACCCCCTTTGGTTGCCACCTGACTAATCACGTCTTCAAATGCCATATCTTTTTTCTGGAGAAGTTTAGCTGTTCCATACAGAGTTTCTGTAACCATTTCTTCTGCTTCTTCCCGGGTGAAAATATCATGTTTCAGGGCGGATTCCGTGAATTTCATCATTATGAATGCAATAAATGCCGGGGCAGAGCTGGTTAAATTAGTTCCCAATGTAAATTCCTCTTCCTGTACAATTTTAACTTCACCAATGCTTTTGAAGATTTTTTCAACAAATTCAGCATCTTCCAGTGTTACCTGTGAATTATGAGCCACCAAAGATATTCCATCATGGACTTCAGAAGTCAAAGTAGGAATCACTTTGCTTATCTTTCCAGGGAAAACTTTTTCAACATTTTCCATGGTTAAACCTGCTGCTATGTAAATAATATTAGTTTTAACAGACAAATGATCCATTATTTCTTCTAACACTTCCTTTACATTTCCTGTATTAACGAATAAAAATAGTTTACTGGATTTTTTCGCTACACTTTTGTTATCCTGAGCAATTTCCACTCCAGGATATGATTCCTGTAAATCTACCAGTTTATTCAGGGTGCGGGTGGTGATGATCATTTCAGATTCTTCTAAAACTCCAGATTCAAGTATTCCATGAATAATCATCTTTCCCATTGCACCGTAACCAATAAATCCAATTTTTCCCATGGAATTACCTCTGTAAAATTACATTTTAAAAATATATCTCCATTAAACAGTTATATATCCATTTGTCCACATATAACTCTCTTATTCATCCTAATTGATGATGAAATTATTTCATTCCCCCATAAATAGAGAATATTCCATATTTATAATAGCAGTCCACTTGTTGGAATCCTACAGATTTCAAGGCATCTAACTGATCTTGCAATTTATCAGGATGATTATCTGGATTGTTTTTGTACTGTAGGGGTAGGTATTCGAAATTTGTCTCAACTTTCAGATTAGACTGATTTTCACGTATCCATTCACTCCATAGTACACGATACCAGCTTTCCAGCTTATTAACAGGAGCTTTAACTACATCTATGTTTAAAAAGAATCCATCAGAATTTAGATGATTGTATATGTAGTGGAAAAGGGATTTTTTCTCTTCAAGGTGGAGATGGTGAATGGCCAGTGATGAAATCACCAGGTCAAATTCATCAGTTAAAACATCACTTCCTTCTACTTCACTTTCAAGGAATTCCTGGAAGGTTTTATGAATAAAATTCATATGACTATGGGTTTTCAGGTTTTCCCGGGCATTTTTAAGCATTTCTGATGAACCATCAACTAAAGTGGCCTGGAGTTTATCATCTTCCTTTAATAGTTCCATGGTGAGTGCTCCATTACCACAACCCAGATCTAAAACCCTGATTGGCCGTTTTAATTCCTTATTTAATAAAAAATACTGATAAAATGATTTTAAAATTTTAAATAACCTTTTTCTTTCCAGTATGTAGATGTCAGCATTTTCCACAAATTCCATGGCATGTTTCTTCTCGGCCCATTCTGATTTTTCGAATTTACTCATATACATCGCCTTAAGGTTTATGATGGGTGATGATATCATTAACTTTTTACTTTATTGCTATTCCTTTGAAGAAGTTATAGAAAAATGTACCGGAAGGTTCTGCTGATTTATGCAAATCTTCAATGCCCTTTTCCCATGTTTCAAGATCTATCAGGCCTGATTCAATTGCCTGGTCTTTAACTCCCTCCACCATGGCAATTATGGTCTTCTTTATAAATCCATCCACCAGTTCTCCTTTGCTGGAGTCCACATAAACCACTCTGGGATCTACGTTGATGTTTTTAAATCCTGCTTCAGTTAATAAGGGGTAGAGTTCTCTGCCCATAAGGGGATTGCAATTTAAGTCTGTCTGAACCTTAACCAGACATTGCCAAGCCTTAACTGCTTCTTCAGTTTCAGGATGAAAATAACAGGATCCATGATCCCCTTCAATTACTGTGATGGAACCTCCCTTTTTTAGAACACGTTTCAAACTCTTAAGAGCCTTCACCGGGTCGGAGAGATGTTCTAAAACGAAGCAGATGAACACATGGTCAAATGTTTCATCCTCAAAAGGCAGGTCCATAATGTCTGCTATTTGAAAATGGACATTTGAAATTCCCTCATTACTTATTAAAGTTTTTGCATGATTTAAAGAGGGTTCTGATATATCCACTGAAGTTATTTCTGCATGAGGACTGTTCCTGGCCAGGGTGATGGTTTGGGCCCCCACTCCACAACCAGCTTCTAGCACCATGCACCCCTCGGGATAACTGGTGTCATGATGCATGAGGGGAGCCAGAGTTTTTGCCTGATCAACCAGTCTGATTGCTTCTCTTTCTGAGTATCCATGGACGTAGTCTTCTTTCATTATATGAACCTCAAAATTGAATTTGCACTTTATTATATCCAGAGGATAGTTAAATCAGAGTACTATTTAAAACTTCATAGCATGTTTTTGTACATTAAATCCCGGTGTGCGTCAAATCAATCTAAAAGTAAGAACTAGCTTTATGGCGTGAAATAGAGGAATGAAAGAAAAAATTATGTAGAATTAATATTATAATCCACTTGTGAACATTCCTCCACAATACAGAATATTTTCCCTCATCCCAGTACCATTACCTAATTCAGATTAGGACCATCCATCCAATAATTATCAATCCATCTAATAGTTATCAATTTATGTACCGTATCTTCCAGTGATTTGTGTCTGAGCCAGTATGTGTCCTTCCATTGCATTTGTTACCTGTTGTTTTGTAGCACCAGGTTCTAAATTGAGCATAGTATCCAGTGCGTAGATTTTAAATGCATATCTGTGAGTTCCACTGGGTGGTGATGGTCCAACGTAACCTATGGTTCCCATATCATTGGTTCCCTGTTTTGCACCATTATCCAATGTTCTCTCATTGGTTATGCCTTCAGCTAACTGGGTGATGTTTGCAGGTATGTCGAATATTATCCAGTGGAAGAATGCACCACCACCAGATCCAGATGAATCTGGATCTTCACAAGTTATGGTGAAACTAACGGTGTTTTGGGGTGTTGAAGTCCAGGAAAGAGGTGGAGATATGTCTTCACCATCGGCTGTGTATTTTTGTGGTATTTGACCGCCCTGCGCGAATGCGCTGCTGGTAATCTGAAAATTTCCCGATTGGTTACTGGTTTGATTAGTGGTTTGATTGCTTTCTGTTGTGCATCCTGATGCAAAAATAACCAGTAATATCGATAATATCCCTAAACCTAAAATTAGATTTTTTTTCATTATTATCCCCCCGAATTCCCTTTATTTTTTTATTTCATATGTCTGATTACTAGATTTGTATTATAATATAATATTGTAAATAAAAATATAATAAAATTTGTTTACTACTAATCATACCTTTAATGAAATACAGACTATAATCTTTAATAATGGTTTATTTGTTATTTAAGCACTTCATTTAAGATTTTGTACTTTAAATATATAATATCAACCTTAATTTTTTCCATGGAGGCTAATTGAAGTTTTATGGTGTGATATTCATCTTTTAAGTCAGGTGCTTGGAAAATAGAATTGGGGGTGATACCTCCCACAAGTTCAGGGTGTATAAGTAAGTGTACTTCATCTGCCAACCCTTCTCTGAGTAAAATTCCATTTAATGTACCTCCACTGTCGACTCTTATCTTTTTAACCCCAAATTCGGTGTTGAGTTCTTCTAGAGCATTTTCCAGATCAACATGCTGGTACCCTACCACTAAATAACTGATATAACGCTCATCCAGGAAGTTCAGGTATTCTATAGGTGTAGAACGGCTGCACAATACTAGAACATCCTTGATATATGGCATTTTTAATATTTCACTCCAGATGCGGATCCTTCCCTTACTATCAGGAACCACCAGTAACGGTCTATGATCATCAGGATCTTCTGCTCTGGGTTTGAAGGCTTCTTCTGATTCTTCAAGAGTTTCCCCGGGTTTAACCCCAAAACCCATTAGTACGGTGTTGCTGCCCATTAAAACTGCATCCACATCCAATTTTGATGCTAATTCATAGTAAAGTTCCACATCTGCATCGAATCCTGTGATTCTCCCATCTAGGCTCATTGCATTATAAAGTATTACCCATGGTAACATAAAGGCGCCTCTTATCGATTTTTTAAATTTTTTATCTAATTTTTGGTAATTTTTTAAGAAATTCCAAAAGATGCTGGTTAAATTCTTCTCTATTTTCAAGATTACTTACATGACCTGCTCCGGAAATGATTTTAAGTTCAGAATTAGGTATTTTCTTATTCATAGTTTTAGATGAAGCTAAGGGTGTGAAATTGTCTTTTTCTCCAATCATAATAAGTGTTGGAATGTTAATTTTTTGAATGGAATATGTTAGATCAGTTCTTGCTGCCTGTGCCAATAACACACCGCATATTCCCCTGGGTGAAGATGAAAGGATGGTGTTTCGAATAAATTCTACTGTTTCAGGCTGATTTTCCATGGTTTCTACTGGAAACAATGCTTCCATAAATTCATGGGTAAACTGTTTTAGACCACCCTGTTTAATTAAGGTTATGGAGTTTTCTCGCCAGTATTTGGTTTCATTTGAATCTGCCTCACTTCTGGTATCGCACAGTATCAAAGCATGGATGCGTTCTGAGTATAGTTCAAATGCACGCATGGCAATTGCCCCACCCATGGAAAGCCCGCAAAGAACAGCTTTATCAATCTGCAGATAGTCAAGTAAGGCTATTAAATCCTCCACAAACATTCGGTAGGTGTACTGACCATCGGTAACCTCGGTTTTTCCATGACCCCTTATATCATAGGTAATTACCCTATAATTTTCTTTTAGAACTTTAATTTGAGGATTCCACATCCTGTGATTTAGGGTCATTCCATGTAAAAGAACTATGGGAAGATCATCTGGATTTCCAACATCCAGGTAATGCATTTTAATCCCATTAACAACTGCTTCCAAAAAGTATTCCCCCCCCTAGTCCTAATTATATTATGTTAATGTGTATTATTTAACAATTTAACCTAATACAGTCATTTTAAAGCTTTAACAGAGTATAAAAATCTTCTCCTAAATCCAAGACATCACCCTTTTTAAGGAAACCCCCTTGATGCTGGCTTTTATTCCAATTATTAATCCCTTCCTTTAGGGAAATAATTGTTAACTGTTTCTTTTACTTCTTCTAACCATTCTTTACGTTCTTTTGGTGTGCTGCTGGCTATGACTCGAAACATTTTCCGGTAGTAATTCTTTATTCCGCAGAAATCAAACACACAATCTTTCCATATCCTCTCCAGGGGATCACCAAAGACATTTATCTCTCTTTCTGCAGGAGTGTTGGAAGTGTTGAATACCATGGCTATTTCAGCTATCAATAAACCTTCCGGTACTCCTGAACCATCATCACCTTCTTCAAACTGGTAGGCCACACCTGACCTGAGAACCCGGTCTATCCATCCTTTCAAGATAGCTGGGGGCTGTCCCCACCAGTTGGGATGTATTACAATAATTCCCTGGGCTTTTTTTATTTCCTTACGATGTTTCAATACCAGTGGATCGGATGTTTCCCCATCT
>JAHKLQ010000219.1 GCA_020854975.1 Methanobacterium sp. | reverse complement strand
ATGGTGGTAAAATAGGATAAAACATGTGCGAGTAGATCTGCCGGTGTCCATTCTCCGAGGCATAGGTACCGTTGTATGCTGTATTCCTTTCCGTTGCGTGTGAACTTCCATTTTGTTTCCATCATATATTTTTCTTCAATTCGGAGATCTTCTGCACCTTCCAGTTTCAAAAGATCTGGTTCGTCGTAAGACTTGGGTGCCGTTGCAAAATCAGTTTCAACTATATTAAACCGTTCCTTAACCATGTCCACATATTCTCTTCTTCCTTCTGATGGCGAAGGTATAGTCATATCTGTACTTAATCCTGGGACATCGGATTGTGTGTTTATAAAAGAAGCATTTTGTCCGTTAAGCACCAACCGTTCACGATAATACTGTTGGTTATAAGGTGTGTTGGTTGGGACATTTACCCTGGAAATATTTGTCTCGGAGGAAGCCAACCCGACAGGTTGTAGTGGGACTTTGGGAGGCGTATTTAACCCCGGATATTGCCCGTTATCTATTTTCAGGCAGGCGTCATATATTCCGGAGGTTGGAACAACTGGAGTATCATCAGTGACATTTATTTGATGATAACTGAACCTGCCAACATAGGGAGTACCCTCAAAAGGAAAACGCCATTGTGGTGCGCCATTTGTGATGACTTGAATTCGGTTGCATGAAAATCCTCCTTTCCAGATAATAAGAGTCATTGGACAGTGAATTCCAACTGTTGCGGCTGCTGAACTAACTATCGTTGCACAGTCAGTACAGTTTAATTGATGTGGCCCTGGAAGATTTATGTCACGATTAAATTTAAGATATTTAAAAAGATCACCAACAGCTGTATAGAAACTGGCACCACTGGTTGTATCATAGGTAAATTGTCCGCCGTTTAGAGCAGTGATGATGTTCACGATTTGTCTGTGATCAGCAGGGGCATATGGAAGAGTTACATCAGCTATCTCTTCACTCTTATTCTTATTCTGGAAAAAATCCAGTATAACTGTTGAAACATAACCAGGCTGATCTTTTGAATACGGCTGTTTTGGATTACTCCATGGAATGATTGGTTCTTTTAGAAGTGTGTATGCAGTAATATCACAATTGGTAAGGAAAGGTGTTTCTAATTTGTCACACGAGAACATCAATGTTTTACTGCGTTTGATACATTTATCACTGGGGAGATTACTGGCATCTAGGGGTAACTGTACCGTGACTTTACCCTTTGCAGGAATTGTAAAGGACTTTGAACAATCCCCAAATATTTTTTCCCCTATTGTACTGTTTGTTGCCTGCAATGTACCAGTGAAGGCATCTGCTTTACTACTGGTTAACACCACATCCAGGTAGGCGTTATGCATCAAAGAAGGCACCATAACACAATCTGCTTTGATCCTGCCCCCGGTTACGGGGTAGATCATACTGATAGGGCCATCACAGTTGACACCGGTGTGGAAATGAATGCTTCCTATCGCAGGATCCCCATTGTGATTAAAGTTAACTGATTCAATCTTTACATCGCCTTCCACTGCCGGACGCTTTTCTTCTTCTTTTTCGATTATCTCGGATATTACCACTGCTGCAGCAACTACTGCAGTTACACCAACGATAACTGGCCAATATGTTGAAAGGAAACTGCACACTGAACCCATGCTAAAGAAACTCGCACCTCCAGCTGGTACAGCTGCAACATTCCCGACACTACCATAATCACCGCCGTTTATAGCAAGTTCCATGCCACTTTGTGATGTTTCCGGATTTGGTGGCGGAGAATAATCTCTTACTTCCTGGTTTAACCGGGCATAATTTCTCCTGAGCCTCAATGTTGAGGAACGTTCCGGTGGTATGCCACCCTCTTTTTTCCCCATTCCCATCAAAGAAGCTAAAGTACCAGATACAATTGCAACTGTAGCTCCAAGTTCCCATTTTTCTTCATCTGATAATTTAGACCATTCTGGATCCTCAGTCGTTGGAACATGTTGATCTATACCCTGCGGAGCGTTTTGTGGATTTGTATCTGCCGCCATCGTAAATTTACCATCTCCCACCTCATTCATATGCAGATTTGACACCACATCCATTGGTTCACCCCAGCCGAAATACATCAAGGACTGTATTCCATCAGCATATACATAAGGAGGATTTTCTGCATATTCATCAATTTCACCTGTACTGAGCTCCCGATCAAACTCTGCAAAGTAATCCAGGTAACCAATATACGCATCGGAGAATACAGGTGTTTTAGTGTAGTACTGGGTTCCAACAACCGCACCTATCTCCTGTTGAGGTGCAAATGAAAAAGTTTCAGATACATCTTCTTCTCCATCAATGAAAAGTTTTGCTTCCCCTCCGGATAATACGATTGCAAGATCACACCATTTGTAGGGTTCCACTCTTTTTGTTGAAATAATCTGCTTTTCATTTGAAACTAAAGCAATGAAACTGTCACTTCCTTTTTTGACCAGCTGTATTGAGAAGAGAGTTCCCTCCCCTTCACCTACTGAAAAAAGGTATCCTGTCTGTGAAATAGATAGATTTGGGAGGAATTTACCTATCAAAGTATATGTCGTTCCAATTTTAAGGGTATCTGCTTTTCGGTAACATCCACGGCCTTTTAGTATTGAACACGCGGTAATGTTAGTACACGTGGCTTTATTACCAACCTGCCATAGTGGTAGATGGTTATCACTTTTATCCGTGTATTGTATATCAGAAAAATCTGTCCAAAGTTGGCAACCATCGATTTTTTCCAGTGGATTAGCATTGTCGTGGAGTAATGTTTCATCGGGAAGTGCTTTTGAAAATAATCTCACATTTGCTATGTATCCATTGAAATCCTTTCCAATTGTATAATTACCTGTTGCCGCCTGTTCAACCGATCCAGTGGGAGTGTTCGCGATTTCCAGCCCGTTAATGTAGAGTGATAACTGTGTTCCATCAAAAACAACCGCCGCAAAATAATATCCACAATCGGTAATGGCCATATTGTCTGGAACTATCAGGTAACCAAACTCTTCTAGATCAAAATACAGCTTTCCTTTATCTAAACCGAAGCGAAAGCCATCTTCCTGCCCATAAATTATGCCTGTATTTTCGGAGGTAATTGTGAAAAATATTTCGATGGTAAACGGTTTTTTACCGTCCATTGAAAATTTTTCTGGAGAAGGATGTTCTAAATAACTGTCGCGTTCAACGGAAAGTACATGAATACTGTTTTTGTTTATTTTTTTCATGATTTCACTCCCAGTTAAACACCAATGATCTCTGCGTTAAAATCACGCATCATTGCTTCACATTCTGCTTTTATTGAAGGATCCACATGGATTTCTAATCTATTCTTGTTTATTTCATCCTCTAAATCTCCCTGCACGTCATTTGTACCACTTAAAAAGCCATTGCAATAAAAAGTTTTACTATTATTAAGTTCTAAACTGTATACCCTGCCATTATACTCTTGAGGATAACAATAGAGTAAGCGTTTAAAACTACCATCCATCATCTTAAGTCTGGTCTGTGAATCAAGTTTTGAAACTGGTACAAAGCCTGAATCTGTTAAAAAGGGATGGTCATATGTTGCACGGATTTCACTACCCTCTTCTGATTTGAGATTGTAAATTGTTGGTTCAGTGCCTGTAATCACATTCATTATGGTTGAAACAGTTCCACCTTCTGTACGGATATTATCACCTATCTGCAATTGAGAAATAAGTTTTTTAGAACCATTTTCCATTGTAACTTCCGCATCTTCCGCAATACATCCCCAGAAAAGCTGCACATAGGATATTCTTTTGTAATGGTTTTTATTATGCAGATGTGGGTAATCATCACTGGATACAATGATGGTGTGTATCAAGTAATCTTCTTTGCAGAGATAGTTCAATTGAAAATCAAAAGAATGTTTTCTATTACCAAACCTGACACTATCCGGTATTTCATTGTTCCAGTCATTGTCCAGTGCCCATGTAAAACTTTTCCTATCACTTGATACTTCAATTTCAGAGGACGTAGGAACACGGCGGTAAAATATATCACCAAATCCATCACACTTTAATATTACATAGATGCTCTTTAGACTGTCATATGAATATCCATCCAAAAGTGTCACTGTTCCTTTCATATCTAAAAAGACTTTTTCATTTCCACTCGATGCCCTTGTTTCGGAGTATACATAATCTACATTACTGGCAGCTCTTGCATAAGACACCGTGATGTTTTCGGTTTCTGGTGTTACTTTATGTATTGGATCATCAACTGTCAATGTTTTTACTATTTCATCACTTGAACCTCTTAAGTCCATATCCTTGCTTGACGAAGTAATCATTGATCTCAAGCGATTACTTCCATTATCTTCCCATGTAGCATGTAGAACAGCTTGATAAGAATCAATTTGACCGGAAGGTATTGTATAAGGTGTGGACACAGATTCAATATCCTGACTAATCACCCCACCAGAAAAAACTGCGTTATGACCTATCAGTTCTGCCCCTCGATATATATCCAAAGTAACGTACATCCGTGTTGCAGGTTGTGTTAAATTCATGTTACCAAGGGCATATGCTACACTTTCATTTTGATCATAACCTACATCAAAGATATAAGCAGCATCACAGAATCCTTTATACTGATTGTCTGCTGGATTACTATCCTTTAAGTTAAGACTTCGCAAAAACAGTTGGTAAAACTCAGGATATGCTTTATTCATATGTGTTTTCCCACCAAAAAATTTTTCTACACATTGTACATGTAGTGGATTTGAAAAGTCCATTTCTAGAGGATAACAATCATCAAAACTAGTCTCTTCTAATATTTTTTTAACACATTCTCTATAAGTCATGGAAGTATTCATTACTGAACCCCCTCTCTTATTATGAATATAGTTTCCTTCCTGCTTTTTGTATTAGCCCACTGATTGAGTGATTACATAATTTATGATATAATGTTATAACTATCTTACCCATTAATTTTTCTATTTTTTGGGGAAATATACTGTGGCCTGGAGTTAATAGGGTATATGGCCCAAAAAAAGTTTAACGAATCGATTAGAAGTTAATACTAAACTCCATCAGGATATATGATAAAAGTTGAACATTAAAGATAGTAAAATCAATTTTAGGCGATTATAGACAGTCCATTATAAAAATATACTAGAAAATATGATATGGAACTAACAACAGCCCCCACTTATTAAAACAATAATTAATCTCTCATTCAATCCATTCTTCTAATTTTACAATCTAATTGCCCGTTCATGTCTAAATGACCTTACAGTTCCTGCAAATATCAGGAATGAAATTATCAGAGTGGGTAACAGATAGAGCATGATTTCTGGAGTGATGGCGGGTGAAGATGCCAGTTTCACCATTAATACTGTGGGTATGAAGTTGAAAACACCCTGGAATATGGTAGATTTTACAAAGATGGGTATGAATAGGATGGAGGTGACAAATACCAGTACCATGGTTATGGCAGAGTTGGCTTCTTTGGTGCTGTCCACCAGCATGGATATGAGTATTCCTACCCCTATAAACCCTAATCCCATGAAAAATAACACCAGAAGCAGGAGTGCAGTGTGGTATATTGGTATCTTAAGAAGAATCAGGACCAGAATCCATGCCAGGCACTGTATGAGGGAGAAGATCAGTATGGGAATTATTTTACCCATTACAACCATGTAACTGGAGAGGGGAGTCATTAAAAGCACTTCAAAGGTTTTCCTCTCTTTTTCCCCCACTACACT
>JAHKLQ010000132.1 GCA_020854975.1 Methanobacterium sp. | reverse complement strand
TTAAGAGCGAATGAAAAAGGCACTTATAATGGAGGAGGAATTGGATGTTTGAAGATATACCTGTTGACGTAAGTCCCATGTATGAGGGAGAGCGTATCAGAGCAGCCAACATGTTTGTGGAACTGGCAGGACCTAAGTCCAGGGGTGCAGAACTGGTACAAGTAGAAGAAAAGGTTGAGGATGGTAAGGTTGAAATCATGGGGCCAGAACTGGATGCCATGCAGGAAGGAGATATCCATCCTTTGGGGATCCTGGTTGAAATCCAGGGAGAGCACCTGGAGAAAGAACTGGAAGGTGTAATTGAACGCCGAACCCACGAACTCTGTAACTACATCAAAGGATTCATGCACCTTAACCAAAGAGATGCTATATGGTGCAGAGTAAGTAAAGAGGCCCTTGAAGCAGGATTCAAACTTGAACACCTTGCAAAAACCCTTGCAATACTTTTTAAAGAAGAATTTCCACTCATAGAATCTATAGCTGTTACCATCATGACCGAACCTGCAACAGTTGAGGAATTCGTTTCAAAAGCCAATGAAGAATACCAGACACGGGATGCAAGAGCTCGAGAACTATCTGATGAAGATGTGGATGTATTTTATGGCTGTGTTATGTGTCAATCTTTTGCACCTACCCATGTATGTGTGGTGACACCTGATCGAACGGCATTATGTGGTGCTATAAACTGGTTTGACTGCAGAGCCGCTGCAAAAATGGACCCTGAAGGTCCCATATTTGAAGTAGAAAAAGGAGACCTTATTGATAATATCAAAGGGGAATACACTAATGTAAACGCAGTGGTAAACGAAAAATCCCAGGGAACAGTTGAAAGAGTCTTTTTACACAGTGTATTTGAATATCCTCACACTTCCTGTGGTTGTTTTGAGGCAGTTGCCTTCTACATCCCTGAACTTGATGGAATAGGTATTGTTGACCGGGATTTTAATGGAGAAACACCTCTGGGAATACCCTTCTCAGCAATGGCAGGCCAATGCTCTGGAGGTAAACAGGTGGAAGGATTCACCGGACTCAGCCTGGAATACATGCGCTCGCCCAAGTTCTTGCAGGCAGATGGAGCTTTTGAGAGGATAGTGTGGCTTCCCAAAGAGATCAAAGATGCAGTGGAAGATTACATACCTGAAGATATTCGAGACAAAATCCCCACTGAAGAAGACGGTACCACTCTAAAAGAAATCCGCAGTTTCCTGGAAGAAAAAGGACATCCTATCCTGGAACGGATTAAAACATCACAGGCAGAAGTTCCCGAGGAAGAATTAATTGTTGAGGAAGAAGCTCTGGAAGAAGGGGGTGAAATTGAAATGGAAGACGTACCAATGGCTCCTGTTGCATACGCACCTGAACTAACAGTACCATCATCAGGAGGGGTTAAAATCATTTTTAAAAATGCTAAAGTCTACGCAGAAAAGGTGATTATAAAGAAAAAATAAAATATGTTGATATTTAGTAAAACACTCTGTTAAAAACTAAATAATTTAGTAATAAAGTTAATTAGCTATTGAAACATCTTGAAAAAAATAAAATGGAGCAGTACCGTGATCATTGCAGTAAGTGGTAAAGGTGGAACCGGGAAAACCCTGGTATCATCCCTCCTCATAAAATCCCTAAAAGACACAGAAAAAGATATTCTGGCCATTGATGCCGACCCTGACAGCAACTTACCCGAAGCCCTAGGGGTAGATGTACACAAAACAGTGGGAGATGTGAGGGAAGAATTAAAAGAAGACACTGCCAAGGGCAGGATACCCACCGGAATGAACAAGTGGGATATTCTGGACTACAAAATCATGGAATCAATCATTGAAACACCCAACTTCGATCTCCTGGTAATGGGAAGACCTGAAGGTAGTGGATGTTACTGTGCAGTTAATAACATGCTCCGTAGAATAATCGAAAACTTATCATCCAATTATGATGTGATTGTTATTGACACCGAAGCTGGACTTGAACACTTAAGCCGCCGAACCACTCAAAATGTTGACGTAATGCTAGTGGTCACTGATAAATCAAAAAGAGGAATACTCACCGCACAAAGAATTGGACAACTGGCTGATGAACTGGATATCAAATTCCAGGATCTTTACTTGATCTTAAACAGGGTTAACCCTGAAAATGAGGAGGAAATTCTTCAAAAAGTCAAAGAAACCGGTTTGGATATGGTGGGTATGATTTATGAGGATGATGAGGTAGCCCAGTTTGATATTGAGGGGAAGCCCCTGGTGGAGCTTCCTGATGAATCTAATACTGTAAAGGCAGTAAACGGGATATTATCCCGGATATTAAAGTAAGTAAGGATGTGGGTATATGGATAAAATGTCGCAACTTCTTAAACTGCTGGAAAAAACGGACTATATAGAGATAAATGAATTTAGAATGGATTTTGAGGAACTGGAATTGCAACTAATGCCCGCTGTGCAAAGAGTAGTGCAACAGGCAGTAACTAAACAAGCTGCAGTTCAGGAAACCATGAAGAAAATGGAAGCCATTGAATTTGCTCCACCCATAAAGGACTACCCAGGGGAAGTGGCCCAGGTGCAATTGGGGGCTGGAAGCCGAAAACCAGTCTACCTTGGAGGACAACAGGCACTTTACCGCTTTGAAGAACCCCAACCCAACCCACCAGTGGTGACATTTGATGTATTCGACATTCCCATGCCGGGATTACCACGTCCTATAAGAGAACATTTCTCTGATGTCATGGACCACCCTGGAGATTGGGCTAAAAAGGCAGTAAAGGACTTCGGAGCCAACATGGTAACCATTCACCTCATTGGAACCGGACCCAAAGTTATGGATAAAACACCGAGACAAGCTGCTGAAGACATTGAAGAAGTTTTACAAGCAGTGGATGTACCTCTGGTCATAGGAGCATCAGGAGATCCACAAAAAGATCCCATAATACTTGAAGCTGCAGCAGCAGCAGCTGAAGATGAACGTTGTTTACTGGCTTCAGCCAACCTGGATCTGGATTACAAGAAAGTGGCCAAAGCAGCAGTGGACTATAACCATGCAGTTTTAAGCTGGGCCATCACCGACATAAACATGCAAAAAACCCTGAACAAATATTTAATGAAAGAGGGCTTAACGCAAAATGACATTGTTATGGATCCTACCACCTGTGCACTGGGTTATGGTATTGAATTCTCAATTGATGTTATCACCCGAACCAGGTTAGCAGCACTCAAAGGAGACAAGGATCTGCAGATGCCCATGAGTTCTGGAACCACCAATGCATGGGGATCCAGAGAAGCCTGGATGAAAAACGATGCATGGGGACCCACAGATTACCGAGGACCCATCTGGGAGATAATCACAGGATTAACCATGATGCTCTGTGGAGTGGATATCTTCATGATGTTGCACCCCCTATCAGTACAACTATTAAGTGAAATAGGCTCCACATTTACCAAGGAGTACCTGACCACAGATTCACCGGACATTTCAAATTGGATAACGGAGCTTGAATAGGAGGTTATGAGTATGCAAGTCACTGCAATGGATATATACAGACTGCTTCCCCAGACTAACTGCGAAGACTGTGATGAACCCGCCTGTGGAGAGGCCTCCTGCATGGCCTTTGCCACCAAACTCTCAGAAAAAGAATCACAACTGGAACTATGCACAGAACTATCTGAAGAAGCATTTGCCAAGCTGGAAGCTCTATTGGCTCCAGCAGTACGTGAGATAACCATAGGAACCGGAGATAAAACCATCACCATAGGTGGGGATGAAGTATTATATCGTTACGAGTTAACCTACTACAACCCTACAGCCCTGGTTATTGATATAGCAGATAACCTGGATGATGCAGAATTCACTGAAAGGGTTAAAAACATTGAAGAAACCGAGTTTGAAAGAATTGGTGAAATGCTAACCTTAGATGCCATAGCTCTCCGAAACGCATCAGGAGATGCAGTAAAATTCGCCGAAGCCGCATCAAAACTCAAAAATGCTAAACTACCGTTAATACTCTGCTCATTCGACCCGGTAGCCATGAAAGCAGCCCTGGAAAAAGTGGGAGATGGAAGACCCCTAATCTATGCTGTTAATGAGGCTAACATGGAAGAAATGGCAGCACTGGCACTGGAATATAATTGTCCAGTAACCATATTCTCCCCTAACGACCTGGAGAAGATGAAACAAATCAGCCGAACCCTAAGAGAGAAAGGTATTAACGATATTGTCCTAGACCCAGGAACCTTTGTGGGAGAAGGTATTGGAGACAGTTTAGATGATTTTGTCATGATCCGACGACTGGCAGTGGAAGAGAGAGATGATGACTTCCGTTTCCCCATACTGGGCATACCTGCCCTCACCTGGTTATATGAGAAGGACGAAGTACAAGGAGGTATCAAAGAAGCCACCATTGCCGCTACCCTCATGAACAAATATGCTGATGTGTTAATATTCCACGGAACCAACATATGGGAACTGATACCTGTTCTTACTCTAAGGCAGGGTATCTACACAGACCCAAGGAAGCCACAGGCAGTTGATCCCGGACTTTATGAGTTTGGTGAAGTGGACCAGAATTCTCCAGTACTCATGACTACCAACTTCGCACTCACCTTCTACACTGTAGAAGGAGACATCAAAGGTAAAACCAATGCCTACCTATTGGTACTGGATACTGAAGGACGGGCTGTGGATGTTTCCCTGGCAGGAGGTCAGTTAAATGCCGAAGCTGTTGCCGACCTTATTAAAGAAACTGAAATTGAAGCTAAAGTAGATACCCGTACTCTAATCATACCAGGATTATCTGCTCCGGTGAGTGGAGAAATTGAGGATGAAAGTGGATGGAATGTTCTGGTTGGTCCACGAGACTCATCAGGAGTACCAGGTTTCATTGAGGAACTTAAAGAAAAATCTTAAGAAATTTAAGAAATCTTAATGAATCTTAAGAAAGTCACAGGCAACAAAATAGAAAAATGGAAAAGTGATAAAAATGAAGACCCTGATGGTAGTTGACCCCCTCCGTTGCAGCGAATGCGAAGACTGTATTAACGCCTGTAAAAAAATTCATGGTGTGGCCAGAACCAAAAAAACCAGTACTGTACCCATATTCTGCCTGCAATGCCATCCAGATAAAGCACCATGTGCCAGGATATGTCCTACAGGTGCCATCCGGGAAGAAGATGGTACCTTAATGGTGGATGAGGATGCCTGTATCATGTGCCGACTGTGCATGATTGCCTGTCCCGTGGGAATGCTGGTTATTGATGAGGAGAAAAAGGCAGTACAAAAGTGTACTCTATGCCTTGATGCAGAAGATCAGATAATCCCAGCATGTGTAGAGGCCTGCAAAGATAATGTTCTCAAGATCTTCTCAGTAGAGGATCTGGAAGAGCTTAAAAAAGATCTCTCATACACAGAAGTCCTTAACGAAGCCATGAAAGCATATCAAGATAAGCTTTAGAAGTTGAGGGGTTACTAGCGAAGGATAAAAGTGAAAATTAAATATATGCATGGGAAGTGTTTGGAAAGATGGGGCTCTTATTACTCATCAGACCTTAATCTTCACCACTTTTTCAATGTTTTTTGGTCTTTTAAATTTTTTTAAAACATTTTTCTATTTCTTTTTTTTTAATTTTTATTTTCTAAATTCTTTTCTACATTTAAATAATCTAAAATTAACTAAGTTAAGTCTTAAAAAAAGCATGGAAATGAACTTTATTTCAAGGTAAGAAGAGGTAGTTAACCGTAAATATAAAAATTATCCACCATAATTTCTATATCCTCACCTGCTTCTTCAAAGGCAACTGGATCTCCCACAAACCACATGTAATATAGTAGATCCTCCTTCTTGAAGGAAATGATTAAGATACTGGTAGGGGTGACTTCATGATTCTCACCATAGATCTCATAGACTTCCATCCCATATTTCTCAAAATATCTTTCATCAATCACGTCACTACCCTGGATCCTGAACACATCCTTGAGCATCTCTGCAAATTCATGGGATGATATTTCTGCAACATCTGTATTTCGATTAAGGGATAGGGTTATGGAGTTGTTTTTGTACAAACCTCTAACCACCTTCTTTGCATCAGAAGTAGTGATGATTTCCCAGTGATCAGAATAATCAAAAGACACTTCTCCATTGTCATAATTTAAAATACGAACTTCTTTACGTGGTTTAATGATTTTTTGGATAGATATGTCAGCTTTATCCCGCACATATTTATATTCATCTTTTTGTGCATGTCTAAGAGCTTCTAATGCTCTTTCGTCTCCAATTCGTCCCAGGCCTTCAGCAGCCTTTCCCCTCACATGACGATTGTTATCTTTTCTTTTACCTAACAGGAGACATATAAGTGCGTTAAGGGCTTTTTCACCACCAATTTTCCCTAAAACTTCGGCTGATTTAGCTCTTACTCGCCAGTTTTTGTTTTTAAGAGTTTTAATCAGGGGATCAACTGCACTTTCACCCAGTTTCCCCAGGGCCAACATGGCTTTCCAACGCACATCAGCATCTTCATCATCCATGGCCTCCAGAAGGATGGGAATGGCTCTTTCATCCTGCATTTTACCCAGAGAAACAGCTGCATATTTACGCACGTGCCAATCACTGTCTTCTAAAGCGTTGATAAGTGAAGGAACCGCACGATGATCACCAATCATTCCCAGAGCATTGGCAGCAGTTCTTCGCACACTCCAACTTTCATCTTCGAGGCTAATGATTAATGCATCCACGGCTTCTGGATCACCAATTTCTCCCAGAGCCCAGGCAGCTTTCAACCGCACTTCTTCATCAGGATCATCTTGCATGGACTGGATCAAGTAGGGAACTGCTCTTGGATCCCCTATCTTTCCTAGAGCTTCTGCTGAATTTTCTCTGACCGAGTTCAAAACAACGTAATCAGAATGCCAGGATTTATAGCGCAGAGAATCTATAAGGGAATCTACAGCTCTTTCATCTCCCACTTTCTTCAGAGCACGAGCTGCTTCCTTCCGAATTAAATAGTCTTTATCTTTAAGAGCCTTTATCAGGCCTTCTACATCTTGTTCATCTTCCAGGTAGTCGACATTTACCCCACTTAAATTCATATAACTGCTCCTAGAAGTTAGGTAATAAACATGGTGTTATGTTTAATCTATTTAGGATTCTATTGTATTCTATTTACCTACTCTAATACTATTCTATTGTATCGGTTAGTATTGTATTATGTGTTCTAGAGAGATTATCATTTTTAACACCAGGTTTCCATTAAGGAATCATAACACGTTCTTTCATTATATGTAGTATAATTAGAGTTGTATTTATAAGAGTTACCTTTTTAATGAGAATGTGGACTTCCCCCACTCAATGAGGATTATATGTGAAAAGATGGGATTGGTTAAGGGTTTACTAACAAATTAAGAAAAATCAAAAGGAGTATGCTATATTTTCATATAACTATAAAAATCTATGAAAATAGGGTATCATCTATAAAAATAGAATACTCATGCAGCTAAATTCCATGTGCAATTAACAATTATTATTTCAATAAATAATTCAATAATTAAAAAAATTCATCAGTCTTTGTTTAAGGTTAATTCCACTCCTGTGTCCGTTACATAGAGTCTTTTCACATATTCTTTATACCAAACACCTATAACCTCCTCATCATGGTAAATTTTAATGTGAGGAGTGTCAACTCTCATTTTATCACATTGAAGGCATGAAAGTACATTACCATCACTTAATATAAGCACATAAAAGGGGGCACCGTTTAAATCAATTATTCCTTGGTGTTCATTCATTCTCCTTTCATCTGCTAAGTCCATGTTAACCTCATATTCTTTCAAATTGTGGATTCTTATCTTCCAATGTGATTTTCCTGATGAATCCAATATTAAGACCTCCCATGAAATCAAATAAAAAAATAATATGAATAAACCAGATTTTCCACTATAAACATAATATGAATAAACCAGATTTTCCACTATATACTATATAGTAGGTTGTTCATGGTTTAGTTGATATTGAATTAATTCTTAACTTTTATTTCATGATTATTAAATTATTTCATGCACGGTTTGATCAACATTTTATAATCATGATAAATTTTATGATATTTTTCTCACCAGATGGTCTGATTTAGTGGTCAGGACCGTTAACTTAATATATGAAGTTCGCCCACTTGGAGTTATGCAGGGGTGCCCGAGCGGCCAAAGGGGGAGGACTTAAGATCCTCTGGTGTAGGCCTTCGAGGGTTCGAATCCCTTCCCCTGCACTTTATAGTATTGGTAAGTTTCCGTGTAATAATAAATCAATTGCCTTAGTGGCTCAGCCGGTAGAGCGATACCTTGGTAAGGTATAGGCCGGGGGTTCGAATCCCCCCTAAGGCTTTATTCAATCATTTTTTTCTATATATTATTGTATTCAATTTTTAGATGAGTCTTATTGTAGGTAATGTCAAATTTATCCATAAATAGATCCATCATAGAATTTAATCAGCCATAAACTATGTTTAACATACAGGGAAAACTTGAAAATTGGGTATAATGGTGATTATAAGTTCACTTTAAGTGTAAGGGTAATTTAATGTGAGAAAGAATAATTCAAGTTGCAGGCGAGAAAGAATAATTCAAGTTTCAGGCGAGGAAGAATAGTTCAAGTTTCAGATATTCATTTGGGAGAGAAGATTTAGATAGTTTAATTTCATTATTTCCTTTTTTATTTCATTTTTTTTAACTTTGGTTCAAGTGTTAATTTTATAAAATGATATAGTGGTGAACTTGCATTGTTATATTTTTACCAATTATGTCCCAAACTTTATAAGGTACGATTTATCAATACCTAAATATATCCGGAGTTTCAAGTATTTTTTTAGTAAACAAAGATTCTAGGAGATTTTTGAAAGAGACTAATCTTGAAATATTATATTATTCCTTTTCATTGAAGTGATTTAAATGTCAAAAGTTCTAGATATAGTCATGGCTGGTATTATTTCAGGTATTGTAGCCTATACCACTTCCCAGTTAGGAATAGCAGGGACAGTAATAGGTGCAGTACTAGGATCGATGCTCTACCAGTTGATGAGCAATTTCTTTCGTGAACCCCTGGATAATGTGGATGCCATTAAGACTCAAAAACTGGAACGCAGTATTTTTTATGTTTTCCCATTAATTATAATCCTAGGAATAGAAGTGATATACCTATTGTCTTCTTTTTACGATACATCCCTTTTAATATTCCACTCCCTGGAAACAGCTACAAGATGGAACCTTTTCAGGACAATTGGTGTGGGGCTCATGATTATGGGTGTTTACCCTCTTCTTGAACCCGAACGAATATCACCAGTTTATGGTTTAATAGTGCTGATTGTAGGTGTGGTGAAGTTGATGGTAGGATTTGTAGATTTTAACTCCCCAATCGTCGCCTGGTATTCTCCCATATTCCACCAATTTAATGAATTAATTTCCATCATGTTAATAGCTGCACTTTTATATGTTATAGTGGCCATAATTCAGGATTCAATGATGTTTAAAGGTGAAAAGGATCAAAGTAAAGTAGTAAAGGGGAACTGAATAAATAATTTAAAGAAATAAGTAATTTAATATTAATTCAATTAGAGTAATATTTTAAATATAATTAGATATAATAAGAGAACAGGATTTAGGCAATGATAAAATGACTAACAGGGCAAAAAATAGTACTCTTAAGGCAGTTTTAGAAGTAATTCTTTACGATAACCCTGCTACTCAGGATGAAATAGCAGATAAATTAGGATTGACTCGGAGATATGTCACCAAATTATTGCAACCTTTAATCAAAGAAGGAGTTGTTCGTAGAGCTTACATTCTTGATCTTAAGAAGTTTGATGAGTTTTCAGAGATGTTTGATGAGGAAAAAACGTCCCGTGAACATGCGGGTAGTTTCCTGATTAAAGACATGTTAAGGGACATGGCCAAACATGTGTGCCGTCAGTTAGACCTTTCATTTGAAGCTCTCCAAAATTATGATGCTGAAATGGCTGATGAAGCCCTTAAAATGGATTACACATCTAACAACATGCATGAAAAAGTCCGTTCATCGGTAGAAACTGTTATTTCAATCAACCCCTATTCCGAGTTCAGCAAAACTCTGGTCTTGGGGGAGGTGGGTTATGATCTGGAACGTATTGCCGACCATACCTGTCATATTGCTAACTTTGCCCTATCAGATTCAGATCCCATTGATGATGAAATGATGGAAACCCTTAAATCCATGTATAAGACTTCACGTAAAATGGTGAATCAGTCCATGGAAGCATTTTTAGATGAGCGTCTTGAGCTTAAAGATAAGGTTATGGATTATGAGGAAAGGATCCATGAACTACAGAAAAAAGCCCTAAACAACATCGCCACCCAGATGGCAGAAGATGATGTTATGGACAAAGACCGATCCAATTATTATCTATCCTTGTCCAAAGTTGTAAAAGCCTTTGAACGTATAGGGGACATATCCATAGAAATAATTGACACAGCTGGTGAATTCTACCGGAATATACCTAGAACCACCACTCCAGAAAGGTTCCGTAGGACTAGACTGTAAAAAGTAGATTTTTTTTAATTTTTACTTAAATTTTGACTTATTCTCATTTTATTTGTTTAATTTTTTATTACAGATATGCGTATAACCCCTAATGAATTTGTTTTAGGGATATGGATAGCAGGTTTTGTGGGTTGTAATATCCTGTTTTTTATGGTATTGCTGCATTTTTTTTAATAATCAGTATCCAATAAGATTTTCAGTAGATTAATCTGGTTTTATACTTGAATGAACTCTTGAATAGATTTATATATTATGAAATAATATGGGTCATACACTTCAAGTGTAAAATTGATCATAGTTTGTGATCAATGGATTTGAAAGATCAATGGATTTGAAATATTAAAAATTGAGGATTTGGCGATAGAAATTGAAAATTGGATTTACTCTTCAGAAAAAATGGCAAATCTTAGTTGCCCTGGCAATGGGAACCTCAGTGGTTCCTATAAATGCAGGAATAGTAAATGTATCCCTTCCAGCAATAACTGAATTCTTTCAAGTTTCGGTTGCGACATCAGAATGGGTTTTAACTGCTTACCTCATATTTATGTTGAGTTTAGTGCTGTTTTTTGGCAGAGTCGGAGATTCTAAAGGACATGAACGCCTTTATCTTGTGGGGCTGGCATGTTTTATAATTTCTTCTATTTTATGCAGTTTATCTCCATCAATATACTTTTTAATAATATTTAGAGCGTTGCAGGGTGTAGCTGCAGCCATGATGATTTCAGTATCCCTGGGAATTGTGAAAAAATCATTTCCAACAGAAGAACTGGGCAGGGCATTGGGAATATATGCAGTCGCCATAGCTGCAGGACTGGCTTTAGGTCCCGCAATTGGAGGTTTAATTGATTATATGGGGGGATGGAGAACTATTTTCCTGATAAACATTCCTCTGTGTACCTTAAGTCTGGTATTATGTTACTTTATATTGGATAGAGATACAGGAGAAACTGTTAAATGGGATTTTAGTGGCACAATCTTACAGTTTTCATGCCTTTTTTCTGTTGTTTATGGGTTGAACTATATTCAAAGGTCAAAAATAGATATATTAACAGTTATTATTGGATTATTTGCTTTATCAACTTTTTGTTTATTTATATGGAATGAAAGAAAGGTTGAAAATCCATTATTAAATTTATCACTCTTTAGGAAAATCAAATTTTCTGCATTTAATATTGCTCTTTTTCTTAACTATCTTTGCATGTACATGGTGTTTTTTATAATGCCCTTTTATCTACAGAAGGTTTTGCATCTTGGTTCAAATGTTACAGGGTTAATTTTAACCGCGGCCCCAATTATCATGATGGTATTGGCACCCTTAAGTGGTTCTTTTTCTGACAAATTCGGATCAAGGTATCTGGCTTTCACAGGTTCAATCTTGTCAGGGCTGGCTCTTTTCTCCATGACCCAATTAACCATATTCTCCAATTTTTTGGATGTTTTATGGAGATTTGGCCTTTTAGGAGTGGGGGCAGCGTTCTTCCAGTCCCCGAATAACCGTGCAATCATGGCCAATGCTTCTGATGAGATGTCAGGGATGGTTTCAAGCATAATAGTGACCATGAGAAATCTGGGCATGGTTTTTGCGGTTAGTTTTGCAGGACTCTTGCTTTACACCACCATTTCACCCAGCACACTTCAAGCACCGGTTTTGTATAATCTTGCTGCCTATGATTTTACCACAGGAATGCATAGAGTGGTAATATTTGGGGGGATTATAAGCATAATAATGGCATTACTTTCCCTTGCAGGTCTTAAAAAGGAGAAATTAGATGTTCACCACCTTAAAGGCAAGGTG
>JAHKLQ010000104.1 GCA_020854975.1 Methanobacterium sp. | reverse complement strand
ATAAAGGTGAAGGCAAGTAAGATATAGAAGAAGTTTAATGGAATATCATAACTGCAGACAGTTGACATGGTATTTTATAAACTCTTCAACACCATTTTCAATATAAAATATTCCGTTTTCTCGCTTCTTGTTAAAAATAAAGAAATAAAGAGAACTTAAAATCATAAATGATAGTAAATTATGGTCAATTTTTGGTTGAGGGAAAATTTTATCCAGATAATTGGAAATGGATAAAATAAAGGGGTCAGTAATGGAATTAGGAATTCGGTCTTTTTCGTAAATCAGTAAATTAATGTATTCAAAGTGTTCATCCATTAAATTCATGAGAATCATGATCAATGAAGAAAAACGTTTTTTTGGAGGTTCATTTTCGTCAGAAATCACCAAAGAATCAAAATCTCTCATTAAACGTTCCTGATTCTTAATTAAAACTTGATTAAAAAGATTTTCTTTACTTTCAAACTTTCTGAACAAAGTCATTTCAGTGAAACCAGATTCTCTGGCTATAATTCGGGTTCGGGCCCCACCATATCCTTTTTTGGAGAAAATCTTCAGGGCAGCGTCTAAAATTTTTTCTTCTGTATTAGCAACCATAAATCATACATCCAGTGAATCATAATTGTAATGGATCCAAACCAGTTCTGGCTTCAATCCATATGATATAATAATCTAAATGTGAGTTTGGTGATAGTTAGTTATGTTCAACTATATACTATGTATAATACACCGTATAAATGTTTTAAACATCTTGAAGAATTCCTTTTTTTTATTTTTTATTTCATTTCCATGACACAAAACTCTTATATCAAACAAATATTTTTCTTGCAGGAACTACATTGAAAGTGGAGCTTCTATTCCCAGTAGATCTAAAGAATTTTTAATAATTATCCTGGATTTATCAACTAATAATAGTCTTAATAATTCTTTTTCCGATCCAATAACTGGAACTGATTTATAAAACTTGTTAAATGCTCCGGCAACTTCCAGGGCATACTGGGCCACAGAATGAACTCGCAAGTCCATTGCCGCATGTTCAATGACACTAGTGAATCGAGCAATGGTTTTTAAGAGGTCAACTTCAAGTGTATCCAGATCCTGCAAGTTCAGATCATCAATTTTTACCTGAGATAAATCCACATCACCGGCTTTTTCCAATAACTTACAGGCTCTTGCATGAGCATATTGAATAGATGCACAACCCCTCTCAAAACTCAACGCCTCATCCCATTTGAACACTAAATGTTTTTCAGGTGAAAGTCGAGCTATGAAATAACGTATAGCACCTATACCTATGATTTCAGCAATTTCTTTTTTCAGAGATTCACTTAATTCTGGTCGTCTTTCTTCTAACTCCTGAAGGGCTCTTTGGAAGGCTTCATCCATCAACTGATCCACACTGATGAACACTCCTCTCCGGGTGGACATGGATCCCTCTGGTAGAGTTATGAATTCATAGAAAATGACCTCAGGGCTCTTACCCTCTAAAAGTCCCAGGGCGATTTTAAGCTGGTCAATGGCCAGTTTATGATCTGAACCTAAAACATCCACCACTACATCAGATTCATCTGACTTTTGAAGGTGATATGCTAGGTCTCGGGTGGTGTAAAGGGAGGTTCCATCGGAACGGGTGAGAATTAACTCTTTTTCAATACCATAACTAGTAAGATCCAGGTACAGGACATCATTCTGGCTGGTGTGATCCTTCAGGGTCTCCAAGATTTTAGTTACTGTTCCATCCCTCACAAACTGACTTTCCCAGACAAAACGGTCATGGGTTATGTGTAAACGCTGGGAAGTATCTTCAATTCCCTCCAGACATTTTCCAACCACTCCCTTGAACATATCTTCCAGTTCCACCTGGTTTTCCTCTTCGTAGACTTTTAAAATTGCACTAACCTGATCTTTTATCTCTGGATTCTCTTTTAAAGCTTGATTAACCTGGAAGTAAAGTTTTCCTATCTCTACGTCTGGTTTTTCAGAGGTGTCCATCTGGTAATCCAGGTTCTGCAGCCCCCACACGATCATGGCTATCTGCCGGCCCATATCATTGACATAATACTGTGTTTCCACCTGAAAACCGGCGGATCGAAGTACACGTGCCATTGAATCACCTATAATGGCATTTCTGACGTGGCCAATATGTAAAGGGCCATTAGGATTGGCTGAAGTATGTTCCAGAATAATTTTCTCATTTTTATCCTCTAATGAACCATAGTCTTCTCCAACTAATTCTAAAACCATTTTTGAAAAGGATTCATAGTCCAAGTAAAAGTTAAGGTAGGGGCCTGTGGCTTCTACTCTTTCAAATGGAGATTTAAGTTCTATAACTTCCTTTAAGTTCTGAGCAATTTCAACCGGGGATTTTTTTAGTTGACCTGCTAATTGGAATGCCACAGAAGTGGCCAAATCACCCATACTGGGGTTGGGTGGTTCTTCAAATTTTATTTCCGTAATCTCTTCCCATCCCAAGTTTTGGAGGGCTTTCTTAACAGAACTAGTAGCTTCTTTTTCCAGTATTCTGTACATGAATTCACCTTTTATGAGTTTGAATAAATGATTAATATAAAGATTAAGACATTCAAAATGAAAATAGTATCCGTGGTTACAGTCCACGGATCCAGAGGGTGATATAACCTATTTTGGGGATTATCAGGGGTTGGTCACCTATACTTACCACTTTTGCCTGAACTTGACTAGTTGAAACCAGGGCAGGGTCTGCTTGGGGGTTATTATCACCCTTAGTAACATAGTATGTTTGCCCATCTTCCCCGGTTTGCACACTGATAATACGGTGAATAACCGGTTCTGGGAACCAGGTAGCCTGGTATATTATTATATCTCCTACTTTAAGGTCAGATGGGTTTACTTCCTGTAATCCTAAACCGAATAGATTGGTTTTTTCCACAACAACTACATCTCCCCTGTAGAAGACAGGCTCCATACTCCCGGAAACCACCACGTTAAGGTGTTGGGCTAATATTATTCCCACCACTATGATGATGACATAACTGGCTACCTCTCGCCCCATACTAGATTCTTTCTTTTCTTTCTTCTCAAAAGAGGGGTTTGAAGTTTTTCTACCCTTATTACTCACTTTTCGCCTTTTAGCCATTAAATCACCCTATTTTAAAACAGCCCCTTCATCAGCAGAGCTTGCCAGTTTACTGTAACGTGCGAGCCAACCTTTAATCTTCTTTTCAGGGTGTTTAACATTCTGAAGCCTTATTTCAATTTCATCTGGTTCTACCATTAACTCCAGTTTTCTTTGAGGTATATCAATTTTTATCAAATCACCATCTTCAACCACGGCAATAGGTCCGTTTCCCATTGCTTCCGGGGAAACATGGCCAATGCAGGGCCCTCTGGTACCTCCAGAAAATCTTCCATCAGTCACCAGGGCCACAGATTCGAGTCCCATACCAGATATGGCAGAGGTAGGATTCAACATTTCCCGCATACCAGGACCTCCCTGAGGACCCTCATAACGGATAACAATCACATCCCCTTCCTGAATTTTACCCTGGAAAATGGCCTTAACACATTCTTCTTCACCATTAAAGACTTTAGCAGGTCCTTCATGGATTAACATATCCTCAGTAACAGCGGCCTGTTTCACCACAGAACCTTTTGGGGCTAAACTGCCTTTGAGAATAGCAATCCCTCCTTCCTGATGCACCGGGTTGTCCAGGGAGTTAATAACAGTGCTATCAGCAACTTCAGCCTGTTTAATGTTATTTTGCAGTGACTCACCAGTACAGGTAATGGTTTCTCCCTTAATTTTATCACCTAAAACCTTTAAAACAGCAGGTATTCCTCCTGCTCGGTCTAGATCCAGCATGGTGTGTTTTCCTGCGGGGCTGATTGCAGCCAGGTGTGGTATTTCCCGGCTAAGACTATCAAAGAGGTCTAAATCAACTTCCACTCCTTTATCCGCCAGTTCATGGGCTATGGCTGGTAGGTGCAGAGTAGTGTTACTGGATCCTCCCAGAGCCAGATCCACCACCACTGCATTATGGAAGGCATCTTGAGTCATGATCATGGAGGGAGTGATGTTTTTCTCTACCAGTTTCAGTATTTGTTCCCCTGATTGGCGAGCCAGCTGGATTTTCTTGGAATCCACAGCATGGGTGGTGGCACAATAGGGTAAACTCATACCCATGGCCTCAGTTAAACAGGCCATACTATTGGCAGTGAAAAGACCGGCGCATGATCCTGCTCCAGGACAGGCACAGCGTTCCAGTTCATCTAAATCTGACTCACTCATCTTTCCTGCTGAAACCTGGCCAACTGCTTCAAACACGTTTATAAGATCCACAGCTTCTCCCTTGTATTCTCCAGGGAGCATGGGTCCACCAGTAAGGACTATGGAAGGTATGTCCAGACGGGCGGCAGCCATTAACATTCCTGGCACGATCTTGTCACAAGTGGGTAAAAGAACCAGGGCATCCAGACTGTGGGCCTGTGCCATACTTTCCACAGTATCAGCCACGATTTCACGACTGGCCAATGAATAACGCATTCCCTCATGATTCATTGCTATACCATCACAAATAGCCATGGTACTGAACTCAAAAGGAACCCCTCCTGCCTGGCTAATTCCTAGTTTAACAGCATCAGCAATCTGTTTCAAATGAATATGACCTGGAACTATGTCCGTAAAACTATTAGCCACTCCAATGAACGGCCTTTCCATTTCATCATCGGTTACACCGCAAGCCCTCAGCAGAGAGCGGTGAGGGGCTCTTTGCATCCCCTTTTTTATTTTATCACTTCTCATCTAATCACCTGTGATTGTAGAATAAATATTGTAAACTTGAATGATACTATTGATATGTTCTGCATCTTTTAAATGATATGCTCTTTAAATTTCATATATAATTGAAGATGAATTAAATTAACATAGACACTCTTTTCATTTAAAAATTTTTGATCTCCTGGCCTTGGGGCTTCTATAGGTACTGAAAGGGAGAAAAAACATGATATGATTGCAGATAGCCCAATTATCAAACTATTTTTTTAAAAATTTAAGCCCGCATCTGGCATTCACTTACATTCTATGACTAAATAATCTAGGATAAATGGCCTAATATTATGATGGCTTATTAATAAGACTAGCTTATAAATATCATCAAAACAGAACTTTATTTTTGAGTGCACAGATATTGACTTACAATGTATAAAACTTTATATAAATTGTTACATTGTGCAAAAAATAAAGTGTAGAAAATTGAATAAATTTGTGATCAAACAATTTAATGGTCTAATTTATATCTAGGTGGTAGCATGCGCATACTTTTGATTCATTCTGATCATTTAAAGTACCAAACCAAATCCAAAACACGAATAGCAGAGAAAATAGACGAGGAAAAGAAAAAAGGCGAATATGAAAACGCGCTAGTTGTTTTCACTGCAGTCGAGAAGGAAGATGAAAAAGATTCAGAGGCAACAGTTGAAAATGCGGTCAAGGAGATAGTGGATGTAGCAGGCAAAGTTAAGGCTGAAAACATTGTAATATACCCGTACGCACATTTAAGTTCATCTTTAGGCTCTCCCAATGTGGCTAAGGAAATTTTATCCAACATGGAAGCAAAACTAGCTGAAATGGAAACACCAGTCAGCAGAGTGCCCTTTGGATGGTATAAGTCTTTCGAAGTCTCCTGTAAAGGACACCCCCTATCAGAACTATCCAGAAGTATAACTTCTGAATCAACTCCATCTGCAGAAGAAAAAGGAGAAGAAGGGGAAGATGAGGATTCTGAAGCTGAAGAATCCCAGTTTTATATATGGAACGAGGGAGAACTACTTGACCCAGATGAGTTCAGTTACCAAAATGAGGATCTTAAAAAACTGGTGGACTATGAACTGGGAAGGGGTGAATCCACTGGTGAAGAACCACCTCATGTGAAACTCATGCGTGAGAAAAAACTGGCAGATTATGAGCCATCCGCCGATATAGGACACCTACGATGGTACCCTAAAGGCAGATTAATCCGTGATCTCTTAGCAGATTATGTTTACACCCTGGTAACCGACCGCGGAGCCATGCCTGTGGAAACTCCTATTATGTATGACCTAGCTGACGATGCTATCCGGGTACACGCAGAAAAATTCGGGGAAAGACAGTACCGTATGAGTGGAGGTAAAAAAGACCTCATGCTCAGATACGCCTGTTGTTTCGGAGCATTCAGAGTCCTATCAGATTCATTCTTAACCTGGAAAAACCTTCCAGTAGGCATATACGAACTTTCAACCTACAGTTTCCGCCTGGAGAAAAAGGGAGAAGTTGTTGGTTTGAAAAGGTTGCGAGGGTTTACCATGCCTGATCTGCACACAGTATGTGCAGACATGGAACAATCTCTTCATGAGTTCGAAGACCAGATAGAAATGTGTAAAAAGACAGGTGAAGATCTGGATGTGAATTATGAGGTAATTTTAAGGGCTACTGCTGATTTCATGGAAGAAAACAGAGAATGGATAGATCATGCTGCAGCCATGATAGGTAAACCCGTACTCCTGGAGATACTTCCAGAACGTAAACATTACTGGACATGTAAAATGGACTTCGCCGCCATTGATTACCTGGGAAGACCAATTGAAAACCCCACCATCCAGATAGATGTGGAAAGCGGGGAAAGATTCGACATCACCTACATTGACCCGGAAGAACAGGAACACCACCCCATAATATTACACTGCAGCCCCACTGGAAGTATTGAGAGGGTTATATGCAGTTTACTTGAAAAATCCGCCCTGGAAATGAAGGAAAAACCACCTATGCTACCTTTATGGTTGTCACCAACCCAGGTCCGCATTATACCCATTGCAGAAAGACACATAGAATTCGCCCGTAATCTGGCAGAAGAACTAAGGGATGCACATATAAGGGTGGATGTGGATGACCGTCCCGAAACAGTGGGTAAAAAGATCCGGAACGCCGGCGGAGAATGGGCATCATTTGTAATTGTTATCGGGGACCGTGAACTCGAAGGAGACGAACTCACGGTCAATGTACGTGAAACCGGCCAAAAAGTTTCCATGGGAATCCAAGAACTTATTGATGTCATTAACCTGGAAACTAAAGGAATGCCCTTCCGACCCCTACCATTACCCATAACACTCTCAAAAAGGGTTAATTTCTAAATAATTTTTCATTTTTTTTATTTTAAATTCTTTTATTTTTAGAAAGAAAAACCAACTAAAAACAGTCATAGTGGACATATAGGTAATTATTTGGAAGTTTAAAACTACTAGCATGACCATTGATGTCATGTGCAGATCAATAACCAAAATTTGGTGGTAATAATGGAAAAAACACCATTATCAGAACTGGAAAACAGAATAGAGAGATTCAAAGCAGCTATGTCAACATCCCATCCTGATTGGAATGTAACAGTTATTTTCAGCAACATCAACCTTTTCTACTTCACAGGGACCATGCAGGACGGAATACTGATTATACCTCAGGATGGAGAAGCTACATTCTGGGTTAGACGCAGCTATGAACGAGCACTCGATGAATCACTGTTTCCAGATATCAGACCTATGCACAGCTTCCGTGATGCGGCACAGGGCATGAATTTAAGTAAGGATGAACTTTCAGGCACAGTATACCTGGAAACAGAAGTATTGCCTCTGGCTTTATATAAAAGATTTCATAAATATTTCCCTTTTAAAAGTTTTAAACCTGTTGACATGGATATTGCAGGTGTCAGAGCGGTTAAAAGCGAATATGAACTTTCACTAATGCGGAAATCAGGCAAAATCCATCAACATGTTCTGGAGGATATCACTCCCACCCTGCTCCGTGAGGGAATGAGTGAAGCGGATTTGGCCGCACAACTCTTTTCAACCCTTATTGAAGAGGGACACCATGGATTAACCCGTTTTGGAATGTTTGACACCGAAATTGTGGTAGGACATGTGGGTTTTGGGGAAAGTTCCCTTTATCCAACATCTTTTGATGGGGCCAGTGGAACCCATGGATTAAGCCCAGCAGCACCAGTCCTGGGAAGTCGTAACCGGAAACTGAAAAATGGAGATCTGGTGTTCATCGATGTTGGTTGTGGAGTTGATGGATACAACACCGATAAGACCACAACTTACATGTTCGGCCGTTCATTACCCAAACATGCCATAGAAACACACCAAAGATGTGTGGAAATACAAAATGAGGTAGCAGAGATGCTGAAACCTGGTGCAATCCCTTCCAGGATATATAGACATATCATGGATAATCTTGATGAAGACTTCCTTTCTAACTTCATGGGTTTCGGAAAACGTAAAGTGAAGTTCTTAGGCCATGGAATTGGATTATTAATAGATGAACTTCCAGTGATTGCAGAAAAATTTGATGCACCATTGCAGGAAGGAATGGTATTTGCAGTGGAGCCTAAAAAAGGCATTAAAAACATTGGAATGGTGGGTATAGAAAACACTTTTATTGTAACTCCTCAGGGAGGGCAATGCATTACTGGGAATAGTCCTGGTTTGATTCCAGTGTTTTGATCTATTTTTTTTATTTTCTATTTATTTCCATTGGAAGCAACCATCATTATCCTCTTTTCACAGGGTTATCCTTGCTAAAAACAGAAAGCTTATAACTTATAACTTATAATTTATAAGTTAATAATAAATATTCATGGAGAACCATTATGGCAGAAATAATATCAGTCCTCAATCAAAAGGGGGGTTGTGGTAAAACCACCACTGCAGTTAACCTTTCTACAGCAATAGCCTTGTTGGGAAAAAGTGTCCTGGTAATTGACATGGATCCTCAAGCTAATGCTACCACAGCCTTCGGATTAGAGAAAAATGAAGAAAATTCAATATACAGGGTTTTAACTGGGCAACAAACCTTAGATGAGGCTATTGTGGCTACGGATATTTCAGGACTGGACATGTTACCCAGTCATATTTCACTCAGTGGGGCTGAAATCGAGCTCAGCAAAGATATTGGATTCCCTTTCCTACTGAAGGAGTCAATGGATGGTATTTTAGAGAATTATGATTATATTATACTGGATGTTCCTCCTTCTCTAGGTATACTTACCATTAATTCTCTAGTGGCAGCAGACAGCGTAATCATACCTATTCAGGCAGAATTTTATGCTTTAGAAGGAATGGCCGATCTATTAGATGCCATGAACCTGGTGGACAGTCGTTTAAACAGCCCATCACCAATTAAAGGAATTTTAATCACCATGTACGATTCAAGAACTCGTCTGGGGAGAGATGTTTATCAGAATGTCAAGCAATACTTTGGTGAAACTGAATACATTTTTAAAACCACCATTCCCCGTAATGTGAAACTGGCCGAAGCCCCTAGCCATGGAAAACCATGCATAATCTACGATGAGGAATGTATAGGAACAGAAGCCTACCAAGACCTGGCTTTGGAACTTTTAGCCATGAACGAGTCAGAAGGGGAGGATGAAAAATGAGCCCGGCTAATAATGGAGAAAGTGCACTGGGAATGGGATTGGATGCCCTTATCCGCAAAGAAAAACCAGAAAAACAGGATAAATCTGTGAAAGAAGCTTCCAATACAAGGAAAGCCCCTGCAAAGACATCTACTAAAAAACCGAAGAAGACCAAAAAAGCAGCAAAAACCCAGACAGATCCCAATAAACCCATTATGGATAACGTTGTTCTGGAAGTTCGTAAAAATCCACGCATATCTCTATGGTCTGCAAGATCAGCAGCTGTGCTGCGCTTTCTTAAGAATACCAAACCTGCTTTCAGTATCAGTAAAGAGGCCTCAGCCCTTATTGAAGAGGCAGTGCAGGAGAAATATCCTGAAATCTGGGAAATGTTTAAAGATGAGGAGTTTTAGGGAATATTTTTAGAAAATAATCCCTATTACCAAATATTTAATTATAAGTTATAACTTGTAACTTATAACTTCCATCTGGTCATTTTATTGATATAGCTATTTAGTTAACTTTTAGTTTTCCTCATGATAATCATCTTCAGCATTGATCTGCCAGAGATTATCCTTAGAAGTGGTTCCTTTGATGATGTTATCCACCGCAGCCATAGCAGTTAACATGGAGTGATCCATGTTATTATAACGATGCATCCCATTTCTCCCTATTAAAAACAAGTTTTCAAAACTATCTGTGAATTCTCTGATTAGATGAAATTGATGGTAACTACCGAAATAAGCAGGATAAGTTTTTTTAACCTTAATAACCACACTATCCTGGACCTTTTTCGGGTCAATGATATCTATTTTTGCCAGTTCAGCAATGGCAAAATCAGAGAAATCTTGCTCTGACATATTCCAGAGATCATCCCCCTCGTTACAGAAATATTCAAGGCCAATCCAGACATGTTCACTGTCCTGGACCATATAGGGGCTCCAGTTATTGAATATTTGCAGTCGACCCAGTTTTACATCTCTTTCCTGGATATAAATCCAGTTATCCGGAACAATATTATTAACAGTAGAAGTCTTGGTTTCATTTTTAATTTTCAATTCATCTAGTAAAAGCCCTACAGTTATAAAATCACGGTACATAAGGTCATTAGCCACATTTTGAACATTTTCAGGAACATCAAATTTAAATGCATTGACTAAATCACGCACCGGCATGGTAGAGAAGAAATATTCACCTTTTTCCTCTAAGGTTTCTCCTGTTGACTTGTTTACAACCTGGACTCCAGAAATACATTCTCCTTCACCTAAGAGGCCGGTTACCTGGTGGTTGGTGTAAATTTTACCCCCATTTTCTGTTATAATACGGGCCACTTCCTCCCATAATTGGCCTGGGCCAAGTTTAGGGTACATGAACTGTCCTATTAAACTTGTTTCTACCTTTTTCTGGGATAGAGCTGAATCTTTGGTGAAACTTTTTTTTATTGCGTATGAAATGGCTTTGGTAATGGAAAGTCCCTTTATCCTCTGAGCTCCCCAGTCAGCAGTGATTTCGCTGCAGGCAACACCCCAAACCTTTTCTGTGTAATCTTTAAAGAAAGTATGGTACAGTTCCACACCGAACCGGTTAATAAAAAAATCTTCCAAGGATTTTTCAGGGGTTATCTGATTAAATAATGATTTAGTGTAACTTAAACCTATTTTAGAAGTTCTTTTTAATCCTAAATTGGCGAAGGTGTTGTAGTTAAGGGAAACTGGGTAGTCAAAGAATTTTCTCAGGAAAAATATTCGGGATAATCTACTGCGGTTAAGCATAACCTGATCTGTCTTTTCAGGATCTGGTGCTGGAAAACTCTTACTTTCATCAGATCCTATGTTTCTTTTCATGGATTCTGTGGCCAGTGGGACTTGCCGACCCACAACCATATCATCCCTGGCAGGTGCACCTTGGAGGGGTAATATGTTTCTCCACCAATCCATTACCCGTCCTGATTTTGAAAAGAATCGGTGCCCTCCAATATCTATTCGGTTACCTTTGTAATTGATAGTTTTTGAGATTCCCCCAACATAATTACTTTCTTCATAAATCACGGGTTTAATATCGGTTTTATCAAGTAGTTCATAGGCTGCAGTCAGTCCTGCAGGTCCTGCACCGATGATGATCGCTGTTTTTGAAGAATCACCCATCTATTTCACCACTAAAAAAATATTTCCCATTGTTATTTTCATGTCAATTTTCCATGATTTTCCTATCTATCTGTTCATCTGAACAATGTGAATTTTCTGGCAAAGAAGTTCCAGAATAAGATTATAATTGCAGCAAGGATTTTGGAAATTAAATAATAAATCTGCAGATAATCAGTAAAGAAGTAGATGAACAGTTCATTCAAACCAAGTCCCACAATTCCAATTAATGCAAACACTCCAAATTCCAATTTCTTGTTATTCAAAGTTCTTTTATTAAAAACCCAACTCAAACTAAGAACATAATTTGCGATTAATCCGAGAATGAATGCTATTGCTGCCGAAATCAAGTAATAGATCCCGAAATACTCTGTGAAGATGAAAAGAGATCCAAAATCAACTAAAAAAGCCGCACCCCCGACGAAACAGTACCTGAAGAGTTGTATCAGGGTGTTATCAGTCTGATCTTTTATCAGTTTTTTGCTTAAATTTTTTATAAGTGTGCGCATGTTTATCAAAGTATTTTTTGGGTTATGGTATCGTACATATCAATTGGACTTAGGAATAAGTTAATTAATATGATTGCTGGTTTGGATATGTGAATTTTTTAAATCAAATAATAGAATTGATTAATACTATAAAAATAAATCATCGTATTTTAATTTAAAGTTTTCTGATTTAATGGGGATTGTTTTCTATTTTCTAAAACAAGTAGAACAATTGCTGATATTAGAGTGGTATTCCATGATTCTAAATATTTATACTATTCTGTATCTACAGTAGTATAAGTAATAAGTTATAACTTTTAACTTATAACTAATAAGCATATAATGATTTAAATAACTTTAAAATAGCATAGTAAACCTTAAAATGGTAGAGTAGTTTGATGAGCCCTTTCCAGTTGGATGAATGGTTCTGCTCTTTTCACCACCACCCCTATTTTTTTAAGTTCATCCAGATGACGGAATTTCATCCCATTTCTACGGGATTCAATTATTCTCCTGGCTGATTTTTTCCCAATACCTGGAACACGCAGTAATTCTTTAAAACCAGCTTCATTCACCTCCAGGGGAAACATATCTGGATGGGATTTTGCCCAGAGATATTTAGGATCCTCATCCAGGAAAAGGAAACCCTTTTCATCCAACAACAATTCATTTGAAGAGAAACCATAAGAATTTAAGAGGAATTGGGCCTGATAGAGGCGAGGAGTTCGTTTATTCTCTGGCTGGGTATGATTTTCCAAAGGGGTGTCTTCAAGTGGCTGGAAGGGACTTAGATAACTTAAATTTATATCCAGATGTTTATGTAGCCATTCAGCACGTTTCAAAATATCCTGATCTGTTTCATCATTGGCTCCCACAATCAACTGGGTGCTCTGTCCAGAAGGTGCCATTTCTGGGTGGCGTTTTTTCAAGCGACCGATCCATTTCATCCTACGCAATATATCATTATAATAATCCTTGGTGCTGGTGAGTTCATCAAAGCCAGAAGAAGTGGCTGATTCAATATTGACACTCACCCTGTCTGCCAGGTTCATGGCTCTTTTAATCATATCATAGGAAGCCCCGGGGATTATTTTCAGGTGGATATAACCCTGATATTCATGTTCTAACCTTAATTTACGGGCCACCTCTAACATATTTTCCATGACCCTGTCTGCATCTCCAGGCATTCCTGAACTTAAAAATAAGCCTTCAGCATAGTGATTCTGATAGTAATGTAAGAAAACTGATATCAATTCATCTGGACTAAATTCAATCCTTTCAAACTTATTATGACAATGGTTGATACAGTAGTTACAATCATTGATACAATGGTTGCTCATCAAGGTTTTGAATAAGGGGACCTGACAGCCGCTTTGTGTTCTGGCATGATAAATGCCGGGTAGGTTTTTTGAGGTGAAATTTTCCTGGTTCAGGCTCACATAGTTGCATAGATCGTACTGTGAAGCTTCACCCAGAATACGCAGCTTTTGTATCTCCATCAAACACTTTTTATATCTACCCCTGTT
>JAHKLQ010000011.1 GCA_020854975.1 Methanobacterium sp. | reverse complement strand
TTAGTCATATTTATATAAGTGAATTTATTATTATTAAGAAGTGGGTGATTATAATGAATATTAAAGAAATTATAATAGACTCTATTAAATATCCTTTTTTGGATTGGAAGAAAATTCTTATTTTGGGATTGATAGTTGTTATTTATAAATTTCCACTTAATATTATAAGTCCATTTAATTTACAAAATGGTTTCACTTATCCATTTTTAGTTATTGCTTTATTAATTAATTGTTTTATTATTGGATATTTTTTCAAAATTATTCAATATTCTTTAAAAGATACAAGGGAACTTCCTAGATTTAGGAAGTGGGTTAATTTGTTTAAAAATGGGTTTAAAGTAACTTGTGTAAGCTTAATTTATTCAATACCGGCAACTTTACCTTTAGTAATATTAAACTCATGTTTACTCAATTTTTATTCATACGAACCTTACTTTTTTGGCTTTATAATGGATGCAATAGGGCACGGATATTCATATACATTTTGTTTTGCGTATATTTTATATTTATTAATACTCTTCCCGATATCTTTAATAGCAATTGCTAATATGGCTAATAATGATGGTAAATGGGGTTATGCCTTTGAATTTAAAGTGATATTTGGTAAAATAAAAAATATAGGGTGGATTAAATTTTATTCCTGGTATTTATTAACAAGTGTATTTGATTTATTGATATTTTTAATAGGATCTCTTATTACCATGCTCTCAATTTTAATTCCCATTTTTCCATTCGGATTAATTGATCCATTAATTCTAATCCCCTACATCTACATATTTTTCTCTAGATCAATAGCTCTAATTTACCAATCAGACAATACTATCTAATTTCTTATATTTGGCGTAGTTATTATGTTAATTTATAGTTCACTATTTCCTATTAGATTCAAATCTTTATGAATTTATTAATTTGTGAGTTATAGTAGGTTCAACACTTTATAAGGAGGTAAGAGCAAGTGATATTGATTATGCTGTAAGTAATTTTTAAAGTCCTTTACTACAATTTAAAAAATTAATTTTTGTATCTAGAAATCATATAGAACGGAATGAAACTATTTTGTTATTTAAATAAACCCAACATGGACGATTATTTCATCAAAAAATAATCAAAACTCAAAAAGTAATTAGTTATATAAGTGTGTCACGTACATAACTCATAAAGATAGTTTTAACCTAATCATTATAATAGGTTTTTATAAGGTAGAGGGATCTTGTATGAGAAATATTATTGTGGAAGAGCTTATCCAGAAACCCATTGAAGAGCAAGAGATAGAAATCGTGGAAAGGAAGGGTATAGGACACCCGGACAGTATCAGTGATGGAATAGCAGAATCAGTCAGCCGTGGCTTGTGCAATGCTTACCTTGATCATTTCGGTGGAGTACTTCACCATAACACCGATGAAGTGCAAATAACCGCCGGAGAATCTAACCCTGTATTCGGAGGAGGAGAAATCATCAAACCCATGGACATCCTCCTAACCGGACGAGGAGTCCCAGAATACGAAGGCAAAAAGATCGGTGTGGATAGAATAGCCATCACTGCAGCCAAAGAATACCTTAAAGAAGCCCTGATCAACCTGGATATTGAAAGTTCCACTGTGGTGGAATGTAAAATCGGTCATGGTTCCGGAGACTTAGTGGATGTTTTCGGAAGAGAAGGAATGCCAAAATCCAATGACACATCCTTCGGAGTTGGTTTCGCACCATTTTCTGAAACTGAAAGGATGGTTATGGCCATTGAAGAACTCCTAAACTCCAAATCATTCAAAAAGAAATACCCACAAGTGGGTGAAGACATCAAAGTAATGGGACTCAGAGACCATGATAAGATCACATTGACCGTTGCTGTGGCCATGATATCCAAATACGTGGATGGTTGCGAAATTTACATGGAAACCAAAGAAGCATTAAAAGAAATCGTTACCAAATTGGCCCTGGAACACACCTCCCGAGATGTTGAAGCATTCATCAACACTGCAGACGACCCTACTTGTAAAACCGAAGAAGGTTACTATCTCACAGTAACCGGTACCTCGGCAGAAATGGGAGATGACGGATCTGTGGGGCGTGGAAACCGGGCTAACGGACTCATAACTCCTAATCGACCCATGTCCATGGAAGCAACCTCTGGTAAAAACCCCATCAACCATGTTGGTAAAATATACAACCTCTTATCAACCCAAATGGCTAACGATATCGTTAAAGAAGTTGAAGGAGTTAACCAGGCACACCTAATGATTCTAAGTCAGATTGGAGCCCCTATTGATCAGCCTAAAGCTGCAAGTGCCCAGCTCATCCTGGAGAAAGGTTACGAGATGAGTAAGGTGAGAAGCGAAGTTCAGGGAGTTATGGACACCTGGTTGGCTGACATTAACAAAATAACAGAAATGTTAATCAAAGGCAAGCTTAGAACCTTCTAAGCCCCATTATTTTCTTTTATTTCTCTTAAATATTTTCTAATTGTTATTTTGTTATTATATTGGCCTTTTTTAATGTTCTTTTATAGTTATCATCACCAGCAGCTATGCTACTCTGGTTATATCAATTAGTATAAAAGGATATAAAAGGCCGGAAACAAAGTTTGTTATGAGTAGATCATCAAGTTAATAATCACATTATCCGAGGAGAATGGAGATGGCAATGAAGGAAGCCCCACGATCATATCAATCAAAGATCATTGAAGAGAGAGTACAGAAATTCTGGGATGAAAACCAAGTATACCAGCACACTAAAGATTTGAGAAAGGATCAACCAAAATTCTCATTTCTTGATGGGCCACCCTACTGCAGTGGCCGCATCCATCTGGGAACAGCCTGGAACAAAACTATAAAGGATAGTTTCCTGCGTTTCAAGTCCATGTCCGGATTCAACGTGCGTAGACAGGCTGGATGGGACACCCATGGGTTACCCATTGAACATAAGGTGGAAGGAATTCTGGGTTTGAAGAGTAAGAAAGAAATAGAAACCAGGATTGGTATTGAAAACTTTGTAAATAAGTGTAAGGAGTTTGCAGTGGAAAACCAGGGCCTTATGACCAAACAATTTGAAATGTTAGGAGTATGGATGGACTGGGATAACCCCTACGTGACCTTCGATACCAAGTACATGGAAAGTTGCTGGTGGACCCTTAAAAAAGCCCACCAAAAGGAGCTCCTGGTAAAAGATCAGAGAGTTATCAGCTGGTGCCCTCGCTGTGAAACAGCTCTGGCCCTGGCTGAAATCGACTATGAAAATAAGGAAGACCCCTCCATCTACGTTAAGTTTCCCCTGAAAGGGACGGAAAACGAGTTCGTCCTGGTGTGGACCACTACGCCCTGGACTTTGCCTGCTAACCTGGCAGTATGTGTACATCCTGATTATGATTACGCCTATGTGAAGGTTGAAAATGATGAAACTGGCATGTCTGAGGTTTATCTCATGGCTGAAGCTCTGGTGGAGGCAACTTTCCCAGATACGGATTATGAAATAATCAAAGTGGTTAAAGGAAGCGATCTGGAAGGAACTGAATATGAACACCCCTTACCTGAAGAAGTACCCTTCCATAAAGATTTCCAGCACAGTATACTTCCTGGAGACCATGTCACCCTCACTGAAGGAACTGGCTGTGTGCATACCGCACCCGGTCATGGTCCAGATGACTTTGAAATAGGTAAAGAGCATGGTTTACCTATATTCTGTCCAGTAGACGAAGCAGGCCTCTTCACAGATGAAGCTGGTAAATATGAGGGCCAATTTGTGAAAGACGCTGATCCTTACATAATCGCTGATCTGGATACCCACCATCTCCTATTCAAAGAAGGAATCATTGACCACCGTTACGGGTTCTGCTGGAGATGTAAAACTCCTATCATATACCTGGCCACTAAACAGTGGTTTTTGAAGATCACTGCAATTAAGGATAAGATGCTCAGTGAACTGGATAAGGTGGAATGGGTGCCATCCTGGGCTGGTGAAAGCCGTTTCCGGAACTGGATCGAGAATGCCCGGGATTGGACCATCTCCAGGCAACGTTACTGGGGCATACCCATACCCATCTGGCTCTGTGAAGACTGTGGAAAGATGGAGGTAGTGGGATCCATCCAGGAGCTCCGGGAAAAAATCGTGGAAGGGGAATTGGAAGGAGATTTCATCCACCGACCACACGTGGATGAGATCAAACTAGGCTGTTCCTGTGGTGGGAAAATGCAACGAACACCCGACGTGTTGGATGTGTGGATTGACTCTGGAGTGGCAGGATGGGCTGCTCTACACTATCCTCAGGAGAAAGAGATGTTTGAGGAATGGTATCCCTACCAGTTTATTACTGAAGGACATGATCAGACCCGTGGATGGTTTTACTCCCAGATGGGCTGTGGAGTCATAGCCTTGGATAGTGTTCCCTACCAGAAAGTCTTGATGCATGGTTTCACCCTGGATGAGGAGGGTAAGAAGATGAGTAAATCTCTGGGTAATGTGGTGGAACCTGATGAAGTGGTAGAAAAATATGGTGCAGATGTTCTCCGCTTCTACCTTTTATGGGGTAACAAACCATGGGATGATCTTAAATTTAACTGGGAAGAAGTGGGCACAGTTAACAAGATGTTCAATATCCTCTGGAATGTTTATGTGTTCAGCACCACTTACATGGCCCTGGATGATTTCAATCCCACCCTTTACACTCCTGATGATCTTAAATTCAGGGATGAGGATCACTGGATCACCTCCAGGGTGCAATCTGTGGCTTTAGAGGTCACAGATGGCCTGGATTCCCTGCACCTGCATAAGGCCACTCGTAGTCTCAACCAGTTCATACTAGAGGATCTGAGCCGCTGGTATGTGCGCCTCATCAGAGGAAGGACCTGGGTGGAAAAAGACGACCCTGACAAACTGGGAGCCTACTATACACTCTACCATGTGTTGAAAAATATGATAACCATCCTGGCACCTATAGCTCCCCATATCACTGAGGAAATATATCAGAACCTGGTGCGTGGTGTGGAAGAGAATGCCCCTGAAAGTGTGCACATGCTGGACTGGCCCCTGGACACAGAACCTATTGATGAGAACCTGGAGAAGAACATGGACATTGTGCGGGAGATAATAGAAGCCTGTGCCCATGCCCGTGATGTTGCCCGTTACAAGCTCCGCTGGCCCGTCAGGGAGATAGTTATAGTTACCGAGGATAAGGAAGTGGTAGATGCCACCAAGGCCCTCCCCAAGGTGCTCATGGAACAGTCCAACACCAAATCAGTTCGCACCTCAGAGGAATTCCCTGATCTTAAAGTTCTGGCCCAGCCCAACATGAAAACATTGGGTCCTAAATTACGTGGGGATGTACCATTGGTAGCTCAAAAACTCGGGGAAGCTGATGGTGCAGATGTGGTTACTGCCCTTGAATCAGATGGTGAGTACCTGGTGGAATTGGAGGATAAAACCATCACCCTGGAAGACGGTGATGTGGTGTTTGAAACTGAACTTCCAGATAATGTGGTTAGTGCAGAATTTGCTAGGGGAAGTGTTTTCGTGGACACGGAACTCACCCCTGAAATATTATCTGAGGCCATGTCCCGTGAACTTATAAGGAGGATACAGGACATGCGAAAAGACTTGGATCTGGATGTAGAAGCCAATATTAAGGTTTACGTGAACTGCAGTTCCGAGTTCAGGGGACTGGTGGAACCACACCTTGATTTCATCTCCCATGAAGTTAGAGCTCCCACACTTGAATTCCGGGATGATAAGGGAGATTACAGTAAAAAATGGAATATTGAAGAGCATGAACTATCCATAAGTATTATTAAATCCTAATTAAAGTTTTAATGGATTAAATCCAGATGGAATGTTTTGTATTAATTGAATATGTCAATGAGGATTAAAATTCCGAGGTAAAAAAGAGGGTGACAGTATGACTTTAACCAATGATGAACTGGAATACATCAAAGAAGAACTGGGACGGGACCCTAACCCCCTGGAAGAAGGTATGCTGGATATTATGTTCTCTGAACACTGCTCCTATAAGAGCAGCCGGCCCATCCTGAAATTATTCCCCACTGAGGGAGAGAAAGTTATAATGGGACCGGGGGATGATGCAGGTATTGTGGAACTCACCGATGACCTGGCCCTGGTCATGGGTATGGAAAGCCACAACCATCCTTCTGCAGTTGAACCCTATGGAGGGGCAGGTACTGGTATTGGTGGAATAATCAGGGATATAATATCCATGGGAGCTTTTCCAGTAGCTCTTCTGGACTCTCTGCGTTTCGGACCTATGGAGGATCAACGTTCACGTTACATCTTTGAGTACGTGGTTAAAGGGATTTCAGACTATGGTAACCGGGTGGGGATACCTACCGTGGGGGGTGAAGTTGAATTTGAGGATAACTTCAAGTTCAATCCCCTGGTGAATGTGGTGTGTGCAGGTATTGTACGTAAAGACGAAATTGTGCGTGGTATCGCCCCTAATGTGGGAGATGTTTTTGTTTTGATGGGTGGTCGCACTGGAAGGGATGGTATACATGGAGTTACCTTTGCTTCAGAAGAATTAACTTCTTCCTCAGAACTGGAAAGCAGACCTGCCGTACAGGTGGGTGATCCTTTCACCAAAAAACAGGTTATGGAAGCCACCATGGAGGCCCTGGAGAAGGTTAACGTGCAGGGATTGAAGGATTTGGGTGGGGGAGGCCTCACCTGCTGTATATCAGAAATGGCTGATAAAAGTGGTAATGGTGCTCTGATGGAGTTGACCAAAGTACCCCTAAGGGAGGAAGGAATGACTCCCTATGAAATAATGCTTTCGGAGTCCCAGGAAAGGATGGTGTTCGTGGTACACCGTCAAGATGTGGAAGGCTTGCTTGAAATATTTGACAAGTATGAGTTGCCTTATGCAGTGATTGGTCAGGTTACCAACACCCAGCATATGGTGGTCACCCAGGAAGGAGAAGTAATCGCTGATATACCCACCGAACTACTGGCCGATCCACCTATTGTAGAACGTGAAGCAAGAAAACCAGCACGTGACGAAGAACATGTGGAAGTAGAGGATGGACCAGTTGATGAAGCCCTTTTAGAATTACTTTCCAGTCAGAATATTGCCAGTAAAAAATGGGTTTACCGGCAGTATGATCATGAAGTCCAGATCCGCACCGTGATTAAACCTGGAGACGATGCTGCTGTACTACGGGTGGATGATGAAAAAGCCTTCACCCTCACCAGTGACTGTAACAGCATACACTGCTACCTGGACCCTTACCATGGAGGTGCCGGGGCGGTGGCTGAGGCTATACGTAATGTGGTGGCCATGGGATCCCAACCCCTGTGTATGGTGGACTGCCTGAATTTCGGAAACCCAGAAAAACCAGAGGTGTTCTGGCAGTTTAAAAAGTGCGTGCAGGGAATGTCCGACCTGGCAAACAAGTTCCAGTTACCCGTTACCAGCGGAAACGTGAGTTTCTACAATGAAACTGAAGGAGTAACTGTAAATCCCTCACCAGTGGTGAGTGTAGCTGGAATTATGGATCTGAAGGATATTCGAACTATGGACTTCAAAAACAATGGTGATATGATAATCCTCATTGGAACCACCCGTCCGGAAATGAATGGATCCGAGTATCATAAGACCATTCATGGAGTGGTGCAGGGAGGATCACCCCAGGTTAATATTGAAGAGGAATATGCCTCTGCCCAGGCAGTATTAGAACTCATTCAAAACGATGTTAATGGACAGGTTACTGCAGTTCATGATCTATCTGCAGGAGGATTGGGTGTTGCTCTGGCAGAGATGGCCCTTAAAGGAGACCTTGGTGCCAGTGTGGATCTTTCTCGTGTCCCAGGAGCTCTAGATCTTTCTGCCCCTGAAACATTGTTTTCTGAATCACACGCCCGTTACCTGGTCACTACCGCCAAAGAAGCATCAGATGACATTTTAAATACCCTGAAAGAAATGGATGTTCCCTTCGCAGTTATAGGTGCAGTTGGTGGAGATTCCGTTAAAATATCAAGCCCTGAAGATGAATTTGAGATCCCTGTATCAAAACTTAACCAGGCCTATCATGGTGTTATAGAAAAATTCATGGTATGAAAATAGTTAAAAAAAGAGTTCATGTTGATCATATGAATAAAGAACTTTGGAGGCAACTGATACACGCATCAGGTGTTTTCATCGTTGTTTTAAGCTACTTCATGGCCCCTCAAATTTTAATTATTCTATGCGTGGCTATTCTGGTTTTTGTGGAGATAGTGTTTCGCCTGGATCATTATTACCAGGTGCCCTTTTTTTCCACTATTTTTAGAGTTGCCAAACGAAAACATGATGAACGAGGATTTATCTACTTTTTTATAGGTATTATCCTTACTCTTTATTTCTTCCAGTTCAACATGGCCATTGCCAATGCTGCCATTCTTATTCTGCTCTTTGGGGACTCAGCATCCACCCTTATTGGTAAAAGGTTTGGTAAAATTAAACTGCCTTTCCAGTCACACAAAACTTTAGAGGGGAGTCTGGCCTTCCTGGTGGTTGGATTCCTGGTTTCTCTCACCCAACTACCAGTTATCCCTGCATTGGGTGGTGC
>JAHKLQ010000186.1 GCA_020854975.1 Methanobacterium sp. | reverse complement strand
GATAATGGTGATTGAATGAAGTTTCTCAAAAATATGGGTTGGAGAGTTAGACTGGGAATATTTTTAGTTATATTATCAGCTATCCTCTACCTTATGGACATTCTTATTTTCCATGATGCTGAACACGTATTTTTTTATATTGGTATTGACACCGCATTTCTTCCCATTGAAATCCTTTTAGTCGTGCTGGTTATTGAAAGTGCCATCAGTGAACGTGAAAAAAAGGTTATGATGGAAAAACTTAACATGGTTATTGGTGCCTTTTTCAGTGAAGTGGGAACTGATCTTCTGGCAACACTTACAAAGTTTGACCACAATACAGATAAAATCAGAAACATTCTTTTAGTCAATAATGCTTGGTCTGATAAGGATTTTGAACATGCTAAGGATGAAATCCAGAACTTAACCTATGACATTGAAATAGACGGGGAAAACACCGAGTCTATAAAATTCCTGGAAAGCACTAAGGATGAACTGGTTGATAAAAGGAAGTTTTTACTGGCCCTACTAGAGAATCCTAACCTGCTTGAACATGAAAGTTTCACAGAACTACTCTGGGCTGTTTTTCATTTTATGGAAGAATTAGAACACCGCAAAGACATGTCTCATTTACCAACTGCGGACTACCAACATCTTTCTGGAGACACCACAAGAGTATATGGTCTTTTAATCAAGGAATGGCTCCAATACATGGAACATCTGATGAATAATTATCCTTATCTGTTTTCACTGGCACTTAGGACTAATCCATTTGATCCTTCAGCAAAGGTGGAGATATCGGAATAATTGCATTATACTACCACTTTCTTGTTATATGCCTCTTCTTTCCTTCGAAAGACGGCAATATAATTCCGTAACCTTTTTAAGTGGTGCTAACAATATAGTAAAAAAACTAAATGTGGTTGATGTAATGGAGAGTTTGACTCTCGAACAGTATAGAAGAATGGTTGGTAAGGTATTAGAGTTTAAAAGGTTGAATGGAGACCTACCTAAATATACGGTTGTTGATGGCTACCGTATAGAAAGAAGAGACTATATTGACATGATTGAAAGGGTTAATAAATTCTTCCTGGAAATGGGAAGAAACCCTGGAAGTGTGGAAATCATACCAGTTGAAGAGGGCCCCTTTGTGGAAAAAGTTTTCATATAACTGTGTTTTAAAATATTCCACCCATAACATCCATAAATTACTGTAATCTCTTTAAATCCATTTAAAGTGTGTAAGCTCCTTTTTTTTACTTAGATAGTATAATCTTAAATTAAGTTTAAATTTTTAATCAAATTTTAATCTTTTAATCAAAATAGGAAAATAGAAATCTCATTTTAGGTTATATTTAGGTTATTAATATTCTTTAAAAAAATTGGCTTTTTAAATTCTTATTGAATTTTTGAAGTTTGTGACGCCTTAGGGGTATTTAAAACCACTATGATGTATTTTCAGAGTGACTGATTGAATTTAAATCTTCTGGACGGTTTAAATTAATAAAACTAGTTTTTTCAGGATCTAAAACATCAACATCAACATAATTAACATTTATCAATTTTAAAACTGATTTAACATCCCTGAATCCAGTTTTCAGTTGCTTTTGAATAGAAGGAATACACTCTTTACGGTAATATGCATGTAATGGTTCTATAGATCCATCACTCCAGGTTGGAATTATGGCCTGGAATTTCAGTTCACCTACCCCTCTTTCCTCATGTTCATCTTTCTTTCCTTTAACTTTATTTTCTTCATCCTTATTTACTAAGGAAGCACTGATTTTGAAAATATTGGTTATAAACTGTGGGGAAACAAAAGGAGAATCACATGGTAAAACCAGTGCACCATCTGCTTTTATCAGTGATAAACCAGTTCCCAATCCTACTAATGGTCCCTGATCCTTTTCAGGGTCAACTGCAAGTTTCAACTGGGGAGTATGGTTTTGATAGGAAGATAGGTAACTGTTGATATGTTTTTCATAGGAATTGATCTGTTTTTTATCCCGGAAAACCAGTACAATCTCATCAACTAAACTTTTAAGAGTTTCCAGCAGATGGATTATGAGAGGTTGCTTTTCAAAAAGCATCAACCCCTTATCCTGGCCCATGCGTCGGCTTCTGCCACCGCAAAGTATGATACATGATCTCATAAAATTAAAAAAAAATAAGAGCAGCCTTGTTCCTGCACCAAACTTTAACTCCAAATTAAGTTACATTAAGCGTGATGTAGGATAATTTGGGCTTTCATTCGTTATCAATAGATCATGAGGGTGGCTTTCAGTCATACCACTGGAAGTGATCCTTACAAAACGGGCTTTTTCCCACATTTCTTTTATATTTTCCGCACCGCAGTAACCCATGGAAGCTTTAAGACCACCCATAAGCTGGAAAATAACTTCATTTGCCGGTCCTTTGTAGGGTACAACTCCTTCCACACCTTCTGGAACGAGTTTAGCATGTTTCATAGGGCCTTTAATTTCCTGGAAGTACCGGTCTGTTCCTGCACCTGAACCTGCAGTCATGGCCCCCAGTGATCCCATTCCCCGGTACTGTTTAAATTTACGGCCATTCATAATAACCACTTCACCAGGGGATTCAAAGGTACCTGCCAATAGGCTTCCAATCATAACAACATCTGCTCCTACAGCTATGGCTTTAGCCATATCTCCAGAGTATCTCAGACCACCATCACCAATAACTGGAACGTCATATTCTTTGGCGAAATCTGCAACACTGGATATGGCTGTTAACTGTGGTACTCCCACACCAGCTATGATTCGGGTGGTGCAGATGGACCCGGGGCCTATTCCTACTTTCAGGCCATCAACTTCTCCTGCTATGAGGGCTTCGGCAGCTTCTTTGGTGGCAATGTTACCCACCAAGAGGTCTGCTTCGATGTTTTCTTTCATCTTCCGAGCTGATTTGACGATTCCTGGTTTATGTGCATGGGCTACATCCACAGCAATGATATCTGCTCCAGCTTCATCCAGGGCAATGGCCCGTTCCAGGTCAAAGGGTCCAGTGGCTGCAGCAACCAGGTAACGTCCTTCATCATCACGAACAGCACTGGGATGCTTTTTACGCTCTAGTATATCTCGGATAGTAACTATACCTACGATACGGTTGTTTTGAACCACAGGAAGTCTTTCCACTTTGTTATCATAAGCAATATCCAGGGCTTCTTCAGGGGTGGTGGATTCACTGATGGTTACCACCTCTTCAGTCATAAACTCACGGACTTTTTTCTGAGCATCAGTATTTATAATGGGTTTAATGTCACGGCGGCTGATAATACCAATAACGTTACCATTATCTACAACAGGAAGTCCACTGACATCTTCCTGATCCATGATAAGATGAGCTTCTTTAATTGAATTTTCTGGGGAAATGGTTATAACATCCCTGATGGTGAGGTCCTCGAAACTTTTGACCTTTTTTACCTCTGTAACCTGTTCTTTAATGGTCATGTTACGATGGATAACTCCTAAACCCCCTTCCTGTGCCATTGCAATGGCCATTTCTGCTTCAGTAACAGTATCCATAGCAGAACTAACAATGGGGACGTTAAGAGAGTAATTTCTGGAAACTCTGCTTTCAGTGTCCACGTCTTTGGGTTCAACGTTTGATATGGATGGTACCAGTAAAAAATCGTCAAATGTGTATCCTTCCGGTGCTTT
>JAHKLQ010000079.1 GCA_020854975.1 Methanobacterium sp. | reverse complement strand
TCATGGTCTAATGCAAATTCACTTTCAATACCATGTTTAGCTAGTGCTCGGGCAATGTTGAGGGCGATAACTGCGTCTCCTCCAATCCCTCTTCCTGTAACTATTAATAATGCCTTCATTTGAACTCCTTTAAGCTATGATTATAACTAATATTTCTATTTGAACTCTTTCAATGGATGATATTAAACTTATACAGATTATGGTAAACAAATACTAATTATACACATCTATTGGTAATTTGTTTATTAATTTTTTAGTTCCTCTAGTCAAATTTAGTGCAGCATATTGAAGGTCAAATAATAGATAAAAGTCATCTAAAAACTAGTAAATAGGTATTTAATTGATTTATAAGGTTAATCATCATTTTCCATATCAAATAAAAAAAGTTGGGGGAAATGGATTGTATAAATCCCTTATTGTTTTTTCCGTGTGCTGATAAATCCACCGAGTACCATTAAGATAGCGAGAACTATTCCTGCTAGTGGTATTCCAGTGTTTTGCATTCCTACTGTTTGGGCATTAACTTCGGATATTGAAGTGCCAGATGCTCCCAGAATGGTTACCATGGTTTTGACTGTCTGATAATCAGCAGCAGTAACTGTAGCAATACCCGGACCTTCATCAGCTCTTAAAATAGCAGTGGCCAGGCCACTGGCCCATTGAACTACAATGGATTTACTTCCCACATTACCCAGATTGGTGGTGAAAGTCACTTGGGGTCCACTGAAAAACAGGGCTGCATCAGCACTATGATCACCACCCTCTACATCATGATAAACATCAGCAGTGATGGTAGAACTCTGTCTGGTATTTATAGTGGAGGGGTCGGCGTTGATATTTAAAACCAACCATGGATAATAGTTTAAAGTCCCATTACCTTCAAAGAACTTAGCAGCATCCGGACTGTTGGTACCATACCAGTTATAGGTGGCAGTGGTGTTACTGTTTTCCAGTTCATGGAATAATTTATCGAGATCATCCCGGATAGGTTTTAAAATTGGCTCCAGTTCAGGATGGTTCTTAATAGCATCATCAATGGGCTTAAGCATTTCATCAATACTGGGTCCAAAGGATGAGAATAAAAAGTTCTGAATATAAGAATCGAAGTTTACAATCCGGTTATAGTTTATAGTCCCATTAAATGAACATATAACAATACCAATTCCTGAACCATCACCCTCCAGGTTGTTTCCATTAATGGTGGTGGTGTTAAAACCAGCAGTTACCATGGAAACATCTTGAGCCCCATTTACTCCCATAACTGTATTATAAAACATGTTAAGGTGTTGTAAGGCTGTGCCCACAATTCCCGCGGCTATACTGGGTGAGGTAATATCAGAAACACTGTTATTTTCTAAGGTGGCATTGTTGAACAATCCCAGACCCAAAATCCCCACAGCTGCTTTGGCATTACTGATACCTGAAACTAAATTATTATTTAATTTTAAATCACCCAAAGCAACTGCCACAATCCCCACAGCCTGTTCATCTGCAGTTACTTGAGATATCTGGTTTTTAGCAACCACAACAGTTCCATTTCCAATTATGGCAGCTTCAAGTGCATAAACTGAACTACCACTCCCTGCTTCAAGGTTGGATAACTCATTTTCTGTAATCAAAGCATTAACACTGCTGGTAACTAATTCCATTCCCATAATAGCGATGTTACTGCGGATTCCACTAATCATATTCTTAGTTACTATTAAATTGGTGATGTTAGCCACTTCTGGATTCCCATCACCACCTTTACTTTTTCCCAGTTGAATTACAAAGACACTACCATTAACTCCCAGTGCGTTGATGTTGGAAAAAGTGTTTCCTGTAATGTTTAAATCAGTTACACTACCGTTGGTACTAACTGTAATACCATTTGCCAAAGTTCCACCAATTATATTTGAGAGGACGTTTCCTGAAACTGTGAAAAAACCTCCAGTGAGATTTCCCAAAATACCAGTTTCTGATTGGCCAGTTATAACATTGTCAACTAGGGTGGTGTCAGCACCTGAAACTGCAATTCCAGTGGCACCCCCACTAATCTCATTATTTTTCACAGTACAGTTATCTGCACTGATATTAATTCCAGTTCCAGTGGCAGAATTATTTATTTTAAAACCATCTATGGTACTTCCACTACCATCACCAGTAGTATCATTTACCACAGTAAAACCTGTATTTGTGGCCTGTATCTCTACTTCATCACCAGAATTGGCCTGTATGGTCAGTTTTTTATTTACTGTAACATCTTCAGTGTAGGTTCCACTGTACACATTGATAATATCATCATCAACCGTGTTTGGGTTATCAATTGCTGATTGAATGGTAGTGTAGAGTTGTCCAGCACCAACATCCCATTGAACTGCAGATACATTATTAATGCCTAAAAAAAGAATTGTAATAAGAAATAAAGCCTTAATTACCCGTTGATCAACCCTTTTTCCCAAATTTTCACCTTCTAAACATGATTATTTTTAAAACATGGTCCTTTTTAAAAGCATAGTCTTATTTAGTAAATAATAACTTTGTTCTATATTACTCTTTTGGGATCGTGGGTGTAATGATAAATTCTTTTTAAACTTGCAGCCATGTATCAAGTTATTGATAAAGGTACCTTAAAATTAAGCATATTTTTAATTCAATTAGTAGGATAAGCCCTATTTTCTCATAAAGAAAGATAACTGTAATCTAGAGGATTAATGATATTAATTTATATAAAACATGCAAGATACATTCATAAAATAGGTAATAAAATGTTAATGAGGATTAATGCCGAGTATTTGATAATAGGATGAAATATTTTTAGATTATAAATTAAATGAGGAATTTAACGATGTTAGAATCAATTGGCACACTTTTACATGGTGATCCTGTTGATGCAGTGGAAGTAAAACGACTGCGGGATCTTATATTGTTTGAAGAGCCAGATCTAAAAAAAAGTCTGGTAAAATTTTTCTGTCTTTTAATTCTCTCGGCAGGCATTGCTACCTATGGCCTATTGAGCGACTCTGTAGCTGCAGTTATAGGAGCAATGATTATCGCACCACTAATGATGCCTATTATGGGTCTTGCTTTCGGGATTAGCATTGGTGATAGTCATGCTATGAAAAATTCATTACTCGTCAGTGTGGGAGGAATTTTAGCAGCCATTATTGTTGGTTTCCTTTTAACATTTCCCGTGGCCAGCTTTGTCCACCCACTAAGCATTGATCAGATAATGATTCGTACTTCACCAAAACTTTTGGATCTTCTAGCTGCACTGGTCACGGGTCTTGCTGGTGCTTTTGCCATGTCACGTAAGGATGTTTCAGATACCCTACCAGGAGTGGCCATTGCCATATCCCTGGTTCCTCCACTGGCTAATACAGGCATCCTACTGGCAACCTCTAATTTCTCCCTGGCCATGGGAAGCTTCCTACTATTTTTAACAAACTATTTTGCCATCCTACTTACTGGAGCAGCCCTTTATGGAATTATGGGCTTTCCTAAAGTAGCCTTTAATAGTCAGTCTTTCAGAGCAAGGCGTAAAGGTATTAGCATAGCTTTGATCTTGATTCTTTTGATAGCGGTGCCTCTGGCTTACACCAGTTACCAAACTCTAATTGATAACAATTTAAAAGAAAATGTTTACGAAGACTCAAATACCTGGTTAAATGGCACAGGATACACTGTTGTCTCAGTTAATACAGCTCTTTTCAACGATACTGTGGTTGTTGCAGTTGTAGGAAATGGTAATTTACCACCTATCGAACAATTGGATCAGTTACTTAAGGGGAAACTTTATGGAAGAACACTCAGGGTTGAGGTAGTTAATTCAACGATATACAATTTGCATGGTTAATAGTAGAGTGTTTCAATTTGCATGGTTAATAATAGAGTGTTTGATCAGGATAAAATTAAAACTGAGCATGTTGAGTCCTGGATCGTTCTACAATATGCATTTAACATATAATCAATAGTTTTACAATATTTTAATAAAAATAAAAAAAGTGAGAAAGAGGGATTTACCAGATCCCCTTTTCATTGTTTTTTTCTGATGCCAATAAATCCACAGAACACCATCAGGAGGGTAAATACTATTTTTACCAGTGACATTCCAGTGTTCTGCATTCCAACAGTGTTGCTGGTTGCTGCATTCACCTGTGGCAGTGCGTTTAAACTGAGAGAAATAACTCCTCTGCTATTGATGCTGAAAGTTTCTGAAGCTATTGATGCATTGAATTGGTAGGTTCCGGGTGATGTGGTCCGACCTGAGATATAGAGGTAAGGATCACCCACAGTAACATTACCTAAAGTCCAGATGATAATGTTTCCATTAATGATCCAGTCACCATCACCCTCAATCTTCAGTATCACGAAGGAATCAGGTAAAGGGATGGTTATGCTAACGTTAGTTGCATCATCTGGTCCATTATTACCCAGTTTATAGGTAAGGGTGAATGTCTCACCTACTTGTGGGTTGTTTTTGTCACTGGTTATCTGGATGTAAAGGTCTGCTTTAGGCACATAGATAGTGGCATTGGTTTGTTCGGTAGTTCCCATGAGTGTTGCTATGTTTGTGGTGTTTTTACCTGCCATAGTGCTGGATACTTTCCCTGTAAGGTTCAAGGTTGCTGTTTCACTACTGATAAGATTCAAAGTCCAAATTCCAGTTCCTGCATCATATGTTCCTTTAGATGGTGTTATAAGAATATCAGTGAAGTCAGATGGCATTATATCCTGTATTTGTATGTTTAATGCGTCGCTGGGTCCATTGTTGTGTGCGGTTACAGTGAAGTTTACGATGCCTCCCACATCCGGTCGGAGATTATCCACTATTTTAGTCAACACCACCTCAAAAATAGTGTCCACAATGGTGGTGACAGTTTGTGATGGTGTTACTGTTCCAGGAGTAGATGAGGTTCCAGAAGCGTTGTTTTGAATAATGGTATCCTTAATAATGTTAGATGGAACAGTTCCGTTAATGGTGATGTTTCTGGATTCTCCTGCTGCTAAGGTTCCCAAATTAAAGGAATCATGGGTAACACCTTCTAGAATAGCAGGTATCACATCCAATATTTCAACGTTCTGCGCATCTGAAGGTCCATTGTTGGTCACGGTGATGGTGTAACTGATTCGTTCACCTGCTATAACAGTTGCAGGGGCCTTTTTACTTATATCAATATCTGCCTGTGTGTGTACAGTGGTTTCTATGTTTGCAGTCTTATCTCCAGGTGTGGTGGTAGTATTAGTGGTTGCGGTGTTGTTTATAAGAGTTCCCCACGTGGTTGATGCGTTAATGGTTCCATTGATTTGGATAGTGGCATTTTTACCTGTAAGGATAGTTCCCAGATCCAGACTGAGTGGTGTGTTGGGATCTGTCCAATCACTCCACGCACTCCAATCTCCATCATTGGATTTCCATCGATATTGGAGTGTTCCAGTGTTAAATGCGTTGTCACCGGTTATGAAGGTGTCAGTGAATAAAACATCCGTGGCATCGTCCAGTCCTTCGTTATGAATGGTTACGGTATAGGTTATGGGTGTTCCGGCAATAATTGTGCCTGGGGCGGTTTTGTTGATAGTTAAGTTAACCACGGGATTGATGTAAATATAAGCCGACTCACTTTCACTGGTTGTGTATCCATCTGCAGTTGCATTGACTCTAACTGGATTGAATAAGGGATTAATAGCCCCTTCATTCGCATAAAATGTTACAGGGTCTATGGATCCATTAACAGTGTTTAGAGTGATTAAATGCTGTCCTGAAGTGTTTAAACTACCCCATAGTATTTCTAATGTTATGGGCCCGTCAGGTATGTGACCACCAGTTAAATCGCCGCCGCCATTGACATGGTTGAAATCCGCAGTTATGGTTGATGTTTCACCGTTTGTGATTGTGGTTGGTGTTGCATTTACACTTAAAATAACCCAATTTGTAGGGGGAGTAAATCCATATATAAGATTCCCCCAATTAGGATTATTTGAACCCCACCAATTATTTTCTGCACTCGCAGAACCATAAAATCCTAATCTAATAACATTGGTTCCAGAATTGTTGTAGAATCTATTCCAATTAGCGGTTAAAGTACCCCAATTATAGATTACACTGCCTAGTGGTGCTGAGTTATTTATGAAATTACATCCCGTTACTGTGCATATTCCAGATGAAATTTGAATTGCGCCTCCATTGGATCCCTTATTTTCAGTAAAAGTACAATTTAGCACGGTTAAATCACCTGAAGATTTTAAAGCACCGCCTAACTGCGCTGAGTTTTTGGTGAAAATACAGCTGTTAACTGTTAAGGTACCTTGGTTGGTTACTGCACCACCATATGGATAAACATTAACTCCATTGGTAAATGTTAGGTTAAAGAAGGTGACATTCACTCCATCTATGATGTTGAACATCCAACTGGAATCTGTACCATTGATAATCGTACTATTTTGACTTTCACCAACAATAGTCATATTCCTATCAAGGGTTAAGTTAACGTTCTTGGTATCTTTGTATTCTCCGTTGGCGATTTGTACTATTCCATTTGCCTGAACTGTTCCTGTAGCATTTCCAATAGTCTTTTTTGCAGTAGTCCAATCAGCACCAGACCAGTCATCGTTTCCAGATGAGTCATTAACATAGATAGTCTCAGCTGAAACAGTGCTAACACCGAAAAGTACAGTTAAACATAGAAGCAGTATAGCAATAAGAATATTATTTGTAATTTTTTGTATTTTTTCACCTCCTTTATGTCCAATAAATCTCAATAATATTTATTATCGAAACATTGTTTACATGTTAGTATATAATAAAATAAGCACGTTCATGGTCAAATAGAAAAATATAAATATTCGATTACATTTTTACTATAATTTTAAAATTAAAGGATTAGTTAAAATTAAAATTAAAGGATTAGTTAAAAAATATACAAAAAAAGGTTTTATCCTTCTTCTAAAGACTCCAGGATCCGTTCTACAATACACAACCTATTCCATCCCACCACATCCACCGCTATCTCCTCCAGCTCTGCAGGAACTTCTTCCAACCCATAAGGCCGGATAAGGATAATTGGTTTTTTTTAACTCTCTGGCAATCTTCACCTGAGTTTTAATAAGATCACGGTGTTTAGAATAAAGACCAGTAAGGATTATCACCATATCTGCTGGTTCTATTTGCCTTAAAAGTTCATCAGGGCTGTTTTTTCCAGGTAGGCCATGGTCCTGCCATTTGAAATCAGGGGCTTCAATGAGTTTACGTATGAAGGTGAGATATTCCTCATCACCCTCCCCATTGTGACTGATAAATAAGGGGTATTCTTTTAAATCATCTTCAAACATTTAATCACCCATTTAAAATAGAGTTAACTATTTTTTTAATCCGGTTATCAGTTCTTTTTTCTTATTTTCATCATGGAGCCAAAGTTTCACTTCTTTCCAGACCACATTACATTTATCTTCTGATTTCATCCCCACCACTTTTCTAATGGCCAGATCCACCTCTTTTCGTTCCTTCCGATTTTCAGGATGGAGATCTGCTTCCAGAAGAACATCTTTCACATGTCTCAGATAACAACTCATAGGGGTCTACCTCCCTAATAACCAAATAAAATATTTACAACCACTTATTAAAGGGATAAATGATCAAGAGTCTTAAAAGATTAAGAATCTTAATATTGTATAGTATATTATATGGTATGATTTTATAGGAGTTAGTTTTCATGAAAAACAATTTCAGGGTAGCACTGTGTCAGATGCAGGTGGTTGAGGATAAAACTCAGAATGTGGCTCATGCAGTGGAGATGATCAAGGAAGCCGCTTCCCATGCAGATCTGGTCATATTACCTGAAATGTGGAACTGTCCCTATGAAACCAGTTTATTCCCAGAATATGCTGAGGAAAAAGATAACAGTCCCACTCTTGATGCTGTTTCTAGGGCTGCGAAGGAGGAAGAAGTTTACATTGTGGCAGGTTCCATTCCTGAAAGACACCAGGGGAACGTATATAATTCCAGTTTCTTTTTCAACCCCCAGGGAGAGATTATAGGGGTGCATCGTAAGGTTCACCTTTTTGACATTGACGTTGCAGGTGAAATTAGTTTCAAGGAATCTTTAACCCTCACTGCAGGTAACAAAATCACGGTGATAGACACAGAACTGGGTAAAATTGGTATATGTATATGTTATGATATGCGTTTCCCTGAACTTTTACGTCTCATGACCCTCCAGGGAGCGCAGCTGGTGATTGTACCCGGAGCTTTCAACCTCACCACTGGCCCAGCCCATTGGAAGCCCCTGATTCAGGTTCGAGCCGTTGATAACCAGGTTTTCATGGTGGGTGTTTCACCTGCAAGAGATATAAATGCTTCATATGTTGCATATGGTCATTCTATGGTTGTTGATCCCTGGGGGACCATCCTTAAAGAGGCTGGAACTGGGGAAACAATAATTTATAGTCATATTGATCTTTTAATGGTAAATAAGGTTAGAGATAACCTTCCACTCCTGCAAAATCGACGAACTGACCTTTATCTTGTTAAGAAAATATAATTATTACTAATTCTATGTAGATTTAAAATAAGGTAATAAAGCAATGTTTTTATTGATCATCAACATTTAATAAGGAGTAATTAGGATACAATACCTAAATCATCATTATAATTATTCAATTAATCTATATTTCCCTCTATTCATTCAATGAGTATTATTATTTAGTATTATTCGGTTTGTTGGAACATGAAGGAGAAAAATATGATTAAAGCCCTGGAAAGTTATGAGATAGAAGAAGTTATGGATCTATGGTTAAAGACCAATATCAGTGCTCACAGTTTCATACCCGAAAAATATTGGGTTGGCAAATATAACGTTGTTAAAAAGGAGTATCTGCCAATTTCCAGAACCTTAGTCTATAAAGAGGACAATGTAATTAAGGGATTTATAAGTGTTGGGAAGGATACAAACTATTCTTTTATTGGTGCATTATTTGTTTTAGAAGATTATCAAGGGGAAGGCATAGGAAAAAAATTATTAAATTCATGTAAATATTTATACTCAAATTTAGAATTATCTGTCTATGTAGAAAACATTAAAGCAGTTAATTTTTATAAGCATTGTGGGTTTTCAATTAAATCAAAGCAACCCAATGAAAATTCAGGGGTTATGGAATATTCAATGCAATGGGGAAAAGATAATAATCAGATAAAAAAATTTATTCGGGGAGCTATTTTTGGAAGATTTTTAAAAAAATAAATATTCAATTTTAGAATTTATTTTTGAATCTTCTTCAAGGCTTTATTGCATGCTTTTTTAAACTCTTTGTCTCCTGTAGCAGCACGACGGGCTTTTTTGATAGGGTCAATTCCCTGTTCATCCCCTATATCACCCAGGGCTTTAACTGCTGCCACACTCACACCCCAATCTTCATCTTTTAAGGTTTCAATGAGTGGTTCTACTGCAGTGGTGCTTCCTATTTCACCCAGGGCTTTGGCAGCGAACTTACGCACACTCCAATCCTCATCATTAAGTGCATCCACTAGCTGGTCCACTACTTTATCACTTTTAATGTCTTTAAGAGCCAGAGTAGCATAGCGGCGGATATTTCCCTCCTCATTTTTCAGTATATTAACCAGTGGTTCAATGGCTGGTTCTCCAATATTTCCCAGAGATTTAGCTGAAGCAAATCTAACATGGGGGTTATCATCATCCAATGCTTTTATAAGTGGTTCCACTGCACCAGCATCTTGGCATTCACCCAGTGATTCTGCAGCTTCCTTCCTTACTTCTGGATCTTCATTTTTTAATTCTTCTAATAAAATATTTAAGTCTTTATTATCGTTATCTGACAAAATAATCCCTCTTGTTGTTCTCAACTCTATTTTATTTTTCTGTGATATTAACCTAACGAAATAATGGATAAATTCTATGGAAAGTGTTATCATAAACCTTTAAAAAAATGATTAGGAAAGATAATCTTCTTCCTTGAATCTGATGGTTATGTGAGTTCCTTCTTCTGAATCAACAATCATCACCCCATCAATTTGGTTAATAAGGTTTTTAACCAATTGTAAGCCTAGTGTATCTGTTTTATTGATATCTAAATCAGCTGGTAGTCCCACACCATCATCATTGACTACTATAACATAATCACTACCATCTTTATAGAATTTTATGAAGATATTTCCATATTTTTCCTGAGGAAAAGCATACTTCATACTGTTAGTTAAAAGTTCGTTTAATATAAGACCCAGAGGTATGGCAGTGTCTATATCAAGGTTCAGATCTTCCAGTTCCATAGACAGTTGTACCCGTTCCGGATCTTTTAAAAATGAATTAAAAAGATCCTGGGCCAGATTTCGAATGTAATCTCCAAAATTGATCTGTTTAGAGTTATCTGACCGGTATAACTTCTCATGGATAAGAGCCATAGATTTTGTCCTGGTCTGGATCTGATTGAAGATCTCCCTGGCCTTTTCATCCTTAATATCACTGGAGGTGAGATTGAGAAGGCTGACCATGATCATCAGATTATTTTTGGTACGGTGATGGATCTCCCGGACCAACATTTCCTTATCCTTTAAAGCTCTTTGCAGTTTCTTCTCAGCCCTTTTACGCATTATAGTTTCAACAATAGTTGTGGAAATGGTTGTAATGGCCTTGGCATCAGAAGATTCATAATCAGATCCCTTATTACCCAGACCTATCATGCCCATAAGTTCACCGTCTCGCAAAAGGGGCACTAACATGAGGTTTTCAATAAAAGGATGACCTTCAGGCATGGAACTTTGATCCAATCCAAGTGGCTGGTTTAAGATAAATGGCTTTTTGGTTTGTTTCAGTTGCTTCCAGCTTTCATGGATCTTCAACTTCTCCAGCATAGGAACTATGTCCACATTTTCATGGTATTCACCTAAGATAGATTCATTGATAGCCAGGGTGTCAAATTCATCGTCTGGATTTATTTCACAGATGAAACCAAGTTCACTCTGAGTGATATCTTCACACATGCTAAGAGAAGTTTTGTTAAATTCATCTTCACTTTCTGAGCTTATGGCCTGGGTAAGTATGGTGCCCATGCATTTGAGAATTTTGTTTTGCCGTTTAATTAATATTTCATGATTTTTTCGCTCATTAATGTCCCGGGCAACTAATAAAACCTTTTCTACAGTTTCTTCACCATTTTTAAGAGGAATAAAAAGGGAATCTAACCATAGGGGCTTATTTTTATGGTAAAACATGTCTTCCTGTCTGAATGAATCTCCTTTTTCAAATATTCTTTCAAAATCTTTACGCTGTAATTGATAAGTTTTTTTAGTTACCAGATCCTTTCTTTGTTTACCTAAGACCTGGGATGGTTTTACATCTAATTTGTCTGCAGCATACTTATTTATATATTCTAATCTATCTTCACGGTCAAAAATAAATACAAACTCTTCCATGGCCTCTGCTAAGGTTCTGTACATAGTTTCACTTTCCAGAATCTTATTCAGGGCCTTGTTCTCTTCAGTTACATCCATGATGGAAGCTAGAGTTTTCTTTGTTCCAGGTATCAAACAAATTTTCGCGAAAATATCTTTAAATTCACCATTCTTGTCAACCAGGCAGAATTCATATTGATCCGGGACCATCTCTTTATTATCCTGCCTTAATTTTTGATATTCTATCATTTGTGCCCGGTAATCTGGTGTTACAAATTCTAACCAGGTTTTTTGCCCCATTACTTCTTCTGGTTTATACCCGAAGATGTTCTCTGTTTCAGAGTTAACCAGAGATATAACATTATCTTCTTCAACCAGAATAGTGGCAGTTGTACTATTCTCAAATATAGTTTTATAATAATTTTCAGATTCTCCAGTGTCTTTAGTGGAGGTAAGATCAGTGGTAGAAGTTTCTGGATTATTATCAATTAAAGTCTTATCAGTAGATATTAGAGTTGCTTTTTCCAGTGAATTTTCTAATGATCCATCATCTGTGATGTCATTGGCAAATATGGAAATAGCAGTAATCTGTTCATGGGATTTAACTGGAGTTATGTATACTTTGATACATCTAAACCCATCTCCAGGTTCATTATTAGCAAATAAAAATTTTGATTTAAATGGTTTACTGGGTAGTCCATTTAAAATAGAATTTACAGAATCAGTGTATTTATGAAAATCTTCAGAAGGTATAATCTTTAACTGAGAAAATTGTGGGGGGATATCATCAGTTTTTCCATCAAAAAATACATTTCTAACCGAGTTATTCACCTTTAGGATCTCACCTTTTAATCCTAACAAAAGTAGATAATTGGGAGAAATCTCAAATATTTGATTCTTTAAGGCTAGCTGTTTTTTCAGATCTTCAATTTCTTTTTTTAAAAGAGCAATTTTATCTGAATCCTTATTATGTATATTTTGTTCTGTCATTAATTTTTCCCGCAACTTTTAATGACCTTGCAGTGATACCTCTACAATATTTTTCTGTTACATTTTTCCTTCAATTTTTAAAAACTTTATATATAATGTTCTTGGTTTCACAAAATAATATAATGTTGGGTGAACTTTAGTGATAATTACCACATGAAGGTGGCAAAAATTAACCGTATTATTAAAAAAAGGTAAAGTAACATATTAAAATAAGATAAACTGTCCTTAAAATAGTTAACTTTCCATATCATAGTCAAATTTACACACAGATTGCAGCATACCTGAGGTTGGTTCTTCTTTTACAGATCCAGGTATGTTGGCCCAGGAATAGGTTAATCTCATAATGCTCTGGCAAATAAGACAGAGAAAAACATCTTGGGGTCTGGTAGGTGACCAGGAACATTTTTTAACAGTCATTGCACCCCGGTCTGATCGTGAACGAACATGAACCTTGAAACCGAGATTTTCATATAAATGTTCTACCCAGGAGAGGTAAATTTTCAGCTTCTCATCATCACTTAAAGTATCATAGGAGTTCTGGCTTTTTTCATTGGCATATCTATAGAAAAGTGGTTTCATATTTTGCTCAAAAAGTCTCATGAAACGGGATAGGAATGCACTCCTTTCAGTGATGGGTATGTTTGCTACCAGTTCAGGAAGAACACTGCGCATGAAGATCTGAACATCTTTAAGACCCGCTTTTTTCTCATCTTCCAATTCTTTCTTCTTTAACTCATAGTTTTTCAGAGCTAATTCAATATTATTACGCAATTCTGCTTCTTCTATAGGTTTTATAAGATAAGCGGTGGCTTGGGTTTCAATCATCCGGTTAAAAGTTTCCACATCATCCAGGGCAGTTAAATATATAAGAGGAACATCCATGAAACTTTTAATAATGGTGGCAGCATCTATTCCATCCATCTCTCCTTTTAAGGTGATATCCATAAGAATTAAGTCAGGTTTAACTGCAAAAGCTTCCTGTATTGCTTCATTACCTGATTTCGCAAGGGAAGGCACATGATAACCCAGGGATTCTAAACAGTCCTGGATCTCGATGGCACTGATTCCCTCGTCTTCAACTACTAAAATTGTTTCTCCAGCCATTCTATCACCAGTGAACCTCTTCTATCTCCCTGTGTACATTTACATCCTGTTAGATGTTAACATATTTAGGTTATAACTCTATAAGTACTTTGAGGGACATCTTTCCAGATCTGTCAGATTAAATCCAATTTTGGGAAGGTGTGCTGGATACCTTCACTTCCTGCAACCTGTAAACAATTTACTCCCTATTTACCTTCTATAATCCCCAATGGGTTATAGTAATTATTTGGAATGGTTATCAAGATACCACTCTATAAGCTCTCCAGCAATGCTCATTTTGGATGGTATTCGGGGGAGTTCATCTGCAGTGAACCAGTGAGCATCAGTTATTTCATTACCATCCACCTGTATATTACCACTTTCATATTCCGCAGTAAATCCAACCATGAGAGAATTGGGAAAAGGCCAGGGTTGACTTCCAAAATATTCGATATTTTTAACTTTTAAACCCACTTCTTCCATGATTTCTCTTTGCACAGCTTCTTTTAAGGTTTCACCAGCCTCCACAAATCCGGCAATAAGGCCATACATATCTCCAGGAATACGGGAGTGTTTAGCCATTAAAAGCTTACCATCCTTAACTATAGCAGTGATCACCGCTGGAGAAAGACGGGTGAAACTAATAAAACCACACTCTGGACAGATCTTGGCCATCTCATCATCCTTGGTTACAGTAGGAGTACCGCACCTACCACAGAACTGATGGGTCCTATCCCAATTCACCACCTGAATGGCCCGACCAGCCAATAGAAATATATCTTCATCCAGGTCAGAATAAAGGGACCTTAAATCCCTGAAAACCATTTTCTCAGGTGCAGTTTCAGGATCAAGTTCTCCACAGTAGCAGGAAAAACCATCCACAGTTCCCATGTACACTTTCCTTAAAAGGGATACATTCAATTGGCTGAAATCACTGGTAAAAGGGATTTTCACCAGGTTATTTTCAACTTCAACCATCAAATTATCAGAATGGAAAATAAACCAGTAAGAAGGATCATTATCATCCTCAGGTGGATTTAATGCTGGTGTATATCGTTTATAAATACTTTCCCTGTGCATAAGATACTGATAATATCAACTTGAAATAAATAGTTATTCATAATCCCATTGAGTTTTATGGAAGGAAAATTTTAAGGAAATCTAAGAATAGTGATTACTGTTTTAATCTTTAAGGGAATCTAGGATAATGAGTATTGATTTAATTTTTAAGCAAACTTAAGGATTATATAAGATATAATGTAAAAAAATGGGGGGAATGGATTTTAAAACAATCCACTTTCTTTTAATTTATCCTCAGTCCACTGGGCACGTTTATCCATTTTTTCTTTGATTAATAAGGTTAAAACAAATGCCAGTACTGGGAATACAGTTAAAAGCCCAATATTATACCAGAATTCACTCCACAATACTCCAGCCACCACTTCCCTTAGGGCTCCCACAGCATAAGTCAGGGGAAGATAAGGATGTATGGTCTGGAAAAAGGATGGTAAAAGTTCCAGTGGGAAAATTCCTGCAGTTCCAGTTATCTGCAAAACCAGGATTATGACAGCCAGGGCCTTACCTGCATTTCCAAAGGATGAAGTAAGGGAGTAGATAATCACCATGGAACACACACTGATGTATAAAGTGGTCAGAACAAAGAGGAGAGCGTTGGAAATCTGAACTTTCAGGTACAGTACTCCTAAAGCAACCACCAGTCCCTGCAGGAAACTGATAATTAAGAATATTCCCATTCTACCCAGATAGACACTGGTGGTATGATATTTTTTAGTGGAACGAACTCGCATTTTAATCATGGCCACCGATATTATACCCCCGATCCATAAGGATATGGCAATGTAAAATGGAGAAAGGGCAGAACCATAATTTTCTACAGGATATATGCTGGTTTTATGCAGCTGAACAGGGCTTTCAAAATAGCTTTTCACACCATTTTGATCCACTTCAGAAAGGGCTATCAGGTTATCCAGGTCCTCCTCACTAATGGAGTTGAGTTTGGTGGCAGCATTCTGAATAGCACTTCTGAAGGTGGGCCATTTAGAGTTAGCCACATCAAGCTTTGCCGATGCTTCATTTATGGTCTGATCTATATTATCCTGATTATCAACCAGCAGGTTAACTGCACTGTCCATCTGATCAATGGTAGTTTTCAATTCTGCCAACCTATTACTGGCCTGTCCATTTTCAATGTCAGATTCAACTTCCTTTAAGACTGTAAGAACAGTGTCAGCTTTGGTTATATCAGTTTCCACCTCGGTGATGATAGGTTTAAGATTTTCATCACCACTAGCATTATACAGGGTGGTTAAAATAGCATCCACATATTTTAAGGCAGTGATAACAGTGTTAACTTTAAGTTCCATGGACTGAACAGTTTCCAAAGCCTTCTGAGTGTCCCCACTGGAAATATATCCATAGAGAGTATCATATTTTTCCTTCACAAAATTGGCATTACTCTGTATCTGGGGTAGATTTTCACTAACTTTAGACCAGATTCCACTGGCAGTGGTCAAATCTGAATTAGCCTTGTTTAAAGTGGAGTCTATAACAGTTAATTTCCCATTTAACTCATTAACCATTGCCTTTGTTTTCAGGAAATCAGCTTTGTTAGCTGCAGCCAGCTCACCAATATCACTCAATTTACCGAAAATAAGGCCGTCAACAGTTTTCACAACTTCATCATTGATCTTAGCCTGTATAGCATCAACTCCGGCATTGGTGATCCTGGGAGCAACCGGGTTTAACTTATCATTGGAAATGTACTCCATACTGGCTGCATGCGGATTGGAAGTTTCAATAGACAGAATGTCTTCACTGAAATTACCCGGAATAACAATGGCCGCATAATACTCCCCTGTATTAAGACCATTTAATCCAGTTTCCCTATCAACAAATTGCCAGTTGAAGCTGGTGTTATTTTTCAACTCGTTACAAAACATATCTCCCATATTATATTGGGTTCCATTGAAAGTGGAACCAGAATCCTCATTAATAATTGCCACCTTAATACTGGAAGTCTGAGCATAAGGATCCCAGGTTGCCTGGATATTAAGCAGGGCATAAAGTGAAGGAATACAGATTATAACCGCCAAAACAAACATAACTACTGGATTTTTCGCTATAGCTCTAATATCATTTTTAAAGATTTCTCTTACTCCTTTTATCATTAAAACCATCCTTAAAATTTAGATTATCATGATCTTCAAAATAAAATCTCAAAATATCTAAATTCTATCATGGGTATTCATAATATAAATAGATTTTAGACTGATTAATCATTAACAATTGATATTGGTGGTATTTACCATAAATTAACAGAGAACAGCCCTAAATCATTGAAAAAAACTAAAAATTAATAGAATAAAAGAAAAAAGGATAATTTATTAGGAAAAATTAAAGATTAATCTACTTTAAAGGAGAATTTAACTTACCCGCTCATAAAGAGTGTTTCTTTCTACAGG
>JAHKLQ010000080.1 GCA_020854975.1 Methanobacterium sp. | reverse complement strand
TGAATGTTTATTTTGAAGAAGAGTACTATCCCTTTGGTACCGAAGACTCAAAAATCCGCTTGGAAGATTACATGGCCCGGGAAGAGATCGAAATGACAGCCTACCTTCTTGATCTTCTCCAAGAAGATTAAAAAAGGATTCATTAAAAATAATAAATTTGTTGAGTAAAATAGGTAAAAATGAATTACCTGTTGGATTTAATGGTTTCTACTCAGGCCAGGCTTTCCCTTCTTCTTGATCAGAGGCAGGTAATGAATAATGTAGATGGGCAAAAAGCCACTTACCTTCTCTTTCTTCAACTACAGCACTTAAACGACCGGGTAAGTACACATCCCGACCCTTTACCATGGCTTCCATGTTCATATGGCCTGATATCCAGGCCACTGCACCAGCAGCAGACACGGTGATATCTCTGAATTTCACTCTAATATCATCAGCTTGTGCCATATCCCTTTCAAATCCAGATCGTAACTCTTCACTTCCTTTTATCCATTCATCAAAACCACTTCCAATCACCACCAGATCATCATCTGGAATGAAAAGTTTGAGCATACCATCAAGATCTTTGTCACGGTATGCTTGAGCATAATCATCCAAAAGTTCCGACACTGCTTCTTGAACTTTACTATTGGCTTTCATGGGTTCATCTCCAATTTTTAAACAAAATAAAAAAAATTTAGACTACAAACGACTTTTAACCTCTTTAAGTGCAACACTGGCAACTTTTCGCACCACAGAATTATCATCTTCCGTGGCTTTCTTTAAAACATCAACTGCCCGCTTATCACCTATCATGGAAAGACTTAAAGCAGCTCCATACCTCACATTAGCTTTTTCATCATCCATAACTTTAATCAAAGGTTCTACAGCCCTTTTATCTTCAAAAATTCCCAGGGCTAGGGCACTGGCTTCCCTAACATGCCAATCATCATCCTGCAAGGCTTCGATCAAAGGTTCAACTGCATCTGAATCTCCAACCTCAGCCAAAAGTTCGGCAGCATCTTCACGAACTTTCCAATCATCACTTTTCAGTTCATTCAAAAGAAAATCTATCCTTTTATGTTCTTCAACCAACTTCCAACCCCCTGTATATGGCTATTTACCATTCACTTTCACCATTAATTCAATGAATTAATGTAAATAGTAATGAGCATTCATTGTTATGTTTTTGATCCTTTAATTAATTATGAAGTGGATCTCTGAGTTTAATCTAGGATATTAAATCGAGATGTCAACCAGATTAAACTATTCTTTCCCTTAAAAGCTATATTAGTAGAAGTAGTGGGGGTTAATAGAACAAAAAATACCCATTTTCAGTATAAATGGTTTTTAATTTCATTAGGGTGCTGAATCACTTCTACACCCTCAAGTTGTTGGAGTTTCCTGCTGTTAGCCACATCAATTTCCCGCATATGAATGGTGATTATGCTTCCTCCACTCACCGCTCCAAAGGGACATGCCACTTGACAGGCAGCGCAGCCCTGACATTTCAGAAGGTTAATTTCAACTCCAGGGGTGATGGCATCAGGGGGACAGGCTGCCGCAGCCTCACAAGTGTCACAGTTTTGGCACAGATCCAGCTCCAGTTTGGAGGGGAGAACTGTTTCCACATCTCCTGATTCCAGATCCACAGGTACCAGCAGGGTTCTGATTTTCCCTTTGCCTGCCTGGGCCACAGCATTGGTAACCAGGCTGTCGGCTATACCATGCACCAGTTTGGCAATAGTGTTGGAGGTGGTGGGGGAAACAATCAATAAATCATACCTTCCCAGGGAAAAACGGCCAGATATAGGGTAACTCCACATCTGATCCTTTTCCAGAACTAATTCCTGATAATAACCACCAGTGAGAGATTTAACCCGATTGAAAAGGCCATACATCTTCAATACTTCTTCACCTGCTCCGGAAAGCAGCACAGTAACCTGATGTTCATCTCTTCCTGCAACTTCTTCCAGGAGTTCTACACTTTCCAGGAGCAGATGACCGGCTCCGGTTAAGGCCCAGGCGATTTTCATAATCCATGCACCAATTAATTTCATGGTGGCTGAAGATGAGTCAGCCCCTATTTCATCACTTAACTGTCCTATCAAATATAAGTCATATCCAATAAAAAGTCAACAAAATAAAAAAAATTTAATGAAATATGCTGATTTTAAAATTCTATGTATTTATAAGCCTGATCACCACGGAACGCATAGTGAACAGTGTTATACGAACTTATAAATTCGGATACTTCTTCTTTAACCTCTTTACCATCCACGACTACCTGTTTTATAAATTCAGCAACTTCACTCATGTGTGATTCCTTTAATCCTCGGCGGGTTAACTCCTGGGTTCCCACTCTTATACCGGATGGATCGTCAGAACGGTTAACATCATCCCAGGGTAAAAGGTTTTTGTTAAGGATTATGTTATTGGCTTCCAGATCTTTAGCCATCTTGGATGCTCTACCAATATTAGAAACATCCATGGCCACCTGATGGGATTCTGTGAAGCCCAGGTCTTCGCATAGAACATTGAAACCCAATTCATGGAAGCTTTGTGCCAGTGCCTGTGCATTGGAAATAATCTGTTTAGCATAATCTGCACCAAATTCCAGCATTTCAGCGGTGGCTATACCCAGAGCAGCCAGATGGTGCAGGTGATGGTTGCTCACCACACCAGGGAAAACAGCATCATCAATTTCATCCTTTAACTCCTCTTTACAAAGGATTATACCTCCCTGTGGTCCAGGGAAGGTTTTATGGGTGCTTCCTGCCATCAAGTCAGCTCCTTCTCTCAGGGGATCCTGGAACTGACCTCCAGCAATAAGACCCAGAACATGTGCTCCATCATACATTACTTTAGCTCCCACTTCATCTGCTGCTTCTCTAGCCTCTTTTACAGGATGAGGGAATAAGAATAAACTACCGCCCAAGAGGATTATTTTTGGTTTTTTCTCCAGTATGTCTTTTTTCATGGCATCAGGGTCAATGTTCATTTTGTCCGCGTCAAAAGGATGTGCAGATACCTTAAGGCCTCTGATACCAGCAGCACTCACATGGGCATGGCTGATATGACCACCTACTGGAACTTCCAGGGCCATCATACCATCGCCATATTGGGCTAATGCAAAGAAAGCCGCCAGATTGGCAACTACTCCTGATATGGGTTGCACATTAGCGTGTTCTGCTTTGAATATTTTTTTGGAAAGGTCGATGGTTATGTTTTCAATTTCATCGATGTACTGGCATCCTTCATATAACCGGTGACCTGAAATTCCTTCAGCATAACGATGGGAAAGATCAGTGGCCAGTGCCTCTCTAACACTAATACTTGTGATGTTTTCACTGGCTATGAGGTTGATGCTGTTTTGCATCCATTCATGATGTTTTTTGGTGATGTCCTTTATTTCCTGAGCATATTTTTTATTATCCGACATTATTTTCCTCCCGGCCAAAGCAGGGTATAATTGGCATTAACGGGTTTGGTATAGGGAACTATAAATTGAGGGAATATAAATACTTTCCAATCACTTACTTCAATTAATAATAAAAAAGTGTTTATGGCTAATTTAATGAATAATTTTTATTATTTCATGGTTTAGGAATCCTTCCGCCGGAAGAAAGTTTTAGTTTTCATTTCCTCCAAGTTGTTGGTGATTCTCTCCAGATCGCTTGCGGGTATACTGATTAGGATCTCTTCATCATCCAAGTTCATGTTGTTACGGGAACCAATATCTCCAAAGCCATAGGTGACTTTACCTGTAAGATAGGGTATGGCAGCCATGGAACTGCAGATAGGACCGGAATCAGCTCCTAATCCATGGGAACCAGAGTCGTATGCATTAGCATGGAGGATTTCCATACCTTGACGGGCATTGGCAACGAGGAATATCACATCAGGCTCAAATTCAACTGTTATTAGTGGTGAAAATATTATGGCATTAAATATGTTGGGTTCAATAGCCATGTTTCCTTTCCAGGATCGTTGCACTGCAGGAATAGTTTTATACACTCCTCCGGGGACTAAAAATGCTCCGCTGCGCATATTTTTAGGGAATTCTTTGGGATCTTTCATTCCGGTGTATCTGAGACCACCCATACACTCTTCTTCATCGGCGGTGGAATAAAAAACCTCCCCATTCATGGCCTTGTCTAGTTTGGTGCAGAATCTGGATTTTCCTTCCTCTTTATGAATATTCCGCGGTTCTCTGGAAACCCATTTAATAGCTACTGGATTTTTTTCCAGTTTCAAAACATTTTTCAGTTTTTTCCCCAGTTTTTGATAATCCATAAATCAATCACCTTCTTTTTGGCCTTTGAATGTAGAAAAATTCTTTTTTACCTTTTTATTGTTTGTAAGGTATGTAGAATATGCTATAATTAACTTTTTATGAATTGTAATCCATTAAAATCGAACAAAAAAACTCAAAAATAATTAATAAAAGAAAAAAAGGTTTAAGAAGGGTTGGGTAACCCTTACAGATTTATTTGCTTTCGTTTAAAGCGGCTTCGATCTGGGCGAAGATCTGGTTGGTTCGGAAGTGCTGCTGGTCCAGAGCACCGGATGGGCAGGCACCTACACAAGTACCGCATCCTTTACAAAGAGCAACGTTGATGGTTGCTTTTTCATCTTTCCGCTCAATGGCTCCGAATGGACATAATTCTAAACAGACTTCACATCCACCACAGACGTCAGAATCGACAACAGCGACGATTGGTTCGATTTCCACTTCACCTTTAACCATTGGTATGGCTGCTCGTGCAGCAGCACCAGAAGCTTGGGCTACAGCATCAGGAATGTCTTTAGGTCCTTGAGCCACACCAGCCAGGTAAACACCGTCAGTGAGGGTGTCCACAGGTCTTAGTTTGGGGTGAGCTTCCATGAGGAATCCGTCAGCTGATTTGGATAGTCCGATGGTCTGTCTGAGTTCTTCAGATCCTTCTGGTGGGGTTAAACCAACAGAAAGCACTACCATGTCGTAATCGTATTCAGTGACTTTGCCCAGCAGGCTGTCTTCTGCACGGATGGATAGGGTTTCGTCTGGGTTAACCAGGACGTTGGCCGGTCGTCCGCGGATGAATTTGATTCCGTATTTTTCTTGTGAGGCTTTGTAGAATTCTTCGAATCCTTTACCGAATGCCCTGATATCCATGTAGTAAATGGCAACTTCAGTGTCAGGTTCGTGGTCTATGATAAGTTGAGCGTTTTTCATGGCGTACATACAGCACACACGGGAACAGTATGGTTTGTGTATCTGTTCATCACGACTACCCACACACTGGATGAAAGCCACACTTTTGGGGTGTTTACCGTCAGATGGTTTTAAAACTTTACCCATGGTAGGTCCAGATGCGTTGATCAATCTTTCCAGTTCCAGACCGGTGACGACGTTTTTGGCATCTGCGTAGGAATATTCTTTCTTCTCAGTAGGGTCGTATGGGTCGTAACCGGTGGCCACGATGATGGTACCTACGTCGATTTCGATGGTTTCAACTTCCTGGTTGTGGTCTATTGCTCCACGTTCACAGATCTGGTCACAGAGGTTACATTCAATACAGTAATCTTTGTCTATGGTAGCGCATAGTGGTACTGCCTGTGGGAATGGAATGTAAGCTGCTTTAACCATACCCATACCTTCGTCGAAGTAGTTGGGCATTTCAATTGGACATACTTCGGAACAGCTTCCACAGCCGGTACAGTCTTCTTCTTTAACGTATCGGGGTTTCTTTTCAATTACTACTTGGAAGTTACCGATGTAACCGTGAACTTCTTTCACTTCTGCGAAGGAGATGAGTTCGATGTTTTTATGTTTAGCAGCGTCCACAGTCTTAGGAGCTAAAATACACATGGAACAGTCCAGGGTAGGGAAGGTTTTGTCCAGCTGAGCCATTCGTCCACCTATGGTTGGTTGTTTTTCCACCAGGTAGGTTTTGAATCCCATGTCAGCCAGGTCGAGTGCGGATTGGATACCGGCTACTCCTCCACCTATAACCAGGGCTTTGTTGTCCACTTGAACTTTGGATGCTTCCAGAGGTTCCAGTAGTTTGGCTTTGGCAACTGCCATTCGGACCAGGTCTTTGGCTTTTTCGGTTGCTTTTTCTGGTTCATTCATGTGCACCCAGGAATCATGTTCCCTTAGGTTTGCGAATTCGAACAGGAACTGGTTCAGTCCTGCTTCCTGAACACATCTTCGGAAAGTTGGTTCGTGAAGTCGAGGTGAACATGCTGCCACTACTACTCGGTTAATTTTACCTTCTTTAATGTCCTGTTGGACCATGTCCTGTCCAGGGTCTGAACATAAATATTTGTATTCTTTGGATACTACTACGTTAGGCAGGGTTGCTGCGTAATCCTTCACTGCTTCAATATCAACGACACCACCTATGTTGATACCACAGTGACACACGTAGACTCCAACTTTTGGTTCTTCAGTTGCTTCTTGCTTATTTTCATCTGCCAATTAGATCACCTATTTTTTTCTACATTGTGATAGTTATCTAATCTTATGATGTAGGGTGTATCGGTTCTAAGGATAAAGTTTTCTATTAAAAATTTTAAACAAGGTTTATATAGGAGAACATT
>JAHKLQ010000159.1 GCA_020854975.1 Methanobacterium sp. | reverse complement strand
CTAACATGCCTATTTTACTCATTTTCATCTGTATACCCTCTCCCTTTTTGTTTATTCGTTGTACACATCTCATTGATTTCTCATTCCAACGAAATGAACGAATTGTATACAACTGCCTATTGATCTAGTACTAATAATATATAAATATTTCTGAAAATCATACAAATTGGTTCAATGATTCATGAAAAATAAAATTAATATATAATTAAACAGTTTCTATCCTAAAATTGATAATAAATATTAAAAATAGATTAATTATGGAAATAATATTATTATATTTCTATTCAATGTATTCGCAGCGTTAAAAATAGAGTTTAAGAAATAATTTTTAAGTCTCAGGGCAATGATCAATGGTTGGTGGGGCTTTTGTAAGTGTTAATTGTATTATATTATATGCTAATTAACTGATTAAAGTGAAATGTATGTATTGCCATGTCGTATGTAAATCATTGAAGATACACAATTTCACAACTATAAAACATAATTTCAAAAATAAAATTTTCTCCTAAAAATGAAAAAGTAGGATAGATTATAAATGGGGATTATATTTCCAGAAAAGTTTCAGGAAAACTTTCAAGGAATAGTTATGATCATATAGGAGTACTTAGATTCACATTTTTAAAGAATCCTAGATTTAACCCGTGGAATTTGTTGTTTAGAAATATATTGAGCTAATAATCTGATCCTTTTACTTAAATTCATACTGTTGATAAATTTAAGTGTTATAACTTCCTTAATAAAAACATGAGGTTATGTTATGTTATCTGAAAAACTAGATCTGGGGAAGATGAAAAAATCAGAAAGGGAATACACTACCACCTATGGAAGTCGATACTTTAGTGAAAGCATTCCCAAATATGAAATGCCCGAGGAGGGTATGCCTGCAAAAGCAGCATATCAACTGATAAATGAAGAATTAAATTTGGATGGAAATCCCGTTTTAAACCTGGCTAGTTTTGTGACCACCTGGATGGAACCAGAAGCAGACCAGCTAATTATGGATAGTGTGGGTAAAAACTATGTGGATAACGATGAATACCCTCAAACCTCCAAAATCCAGGATAGAGTGGTTAACATGCTTGCACGCCTGTTTAATGCTCCGCATGAGTGTAAATCAGTGGGAACAGCAACTATTGGATCATCAGAAGCGGTTATGCTGGGACTTTTAGCCCATAAATGGACTTGGAGGAAACGCAGAGAGAAAGAAGGCAAATCAATTGATAAACCTAACATTGTGATGGGGGCAGATGTGCACACAGTATGGGAGAAGTTTGCCAAATATTTCGATGTAGAACTAAAGCTAATTCCACTAAAAGATGAGGTATACACTATAAGTGTAGAAGATGTGGCTCAAGAAATTGATGAGAACACCATAGCAGTGGGTGCAGTTATTGGAACCACCTTCACTGGGCAGATGGATCCTATTAAAGAAATAAATGACATGTTACTTGAGGTAAAAAAATCCAAAGGATGGGACATTCCCATACATGTGGATGGTGCCAGTGGAGGGTTTGTAGCACCCTTTATTTTCCCAGATCTGGAATGGGATTTCAGACTGGAACAAGTGAAATCCATCAATGTATCTGGACATAAATATGGTTTAGTATACCCTGGAGTAGGATGGGTGATCTTTAAAGACAAATCCGACTTACCTGATGATCTAATCTTTGATATTAACTATCTGGGTGGATTAATGCCTAATTACTCCCTCAATTTCTCCAAAGGAAGTAACACCATCATTGCCCAGTACTATAACCTCATCAGACTGGGAAAAAAGGGTTATACAGACATAATGAAAAACATGTTTGACAACACTTTATATCTGGCCGAGGAACTGGAAAAATCAGGCAAATTTGAACTTATAAATAAGAACATCATTGTACCTCTGGTAGCTGTTAACCTGAAAGATGAGGATTATACAGTATTCCAAGTCTCCGACAAACTCCGGGAGAAAGGATGGATAGTACCTGCCTACACCCTCCCTAAAGATGCAGAAGATGTTGCAGTTCTACGAATAGTTATCAAAGAGAACTTTGGTAGGGATATGGTTGAAATGTTTCTCTCAGATTTAATGGAAGTCTGTGATAAACTGGAAAAAGAGGGAGTTAAAGAAGATAAAGAACGTGAAAACCCGACACTCCTGTATTGAATAATTATAGTTCAAAGATAAAACCCTTATTTTTTTTAAATATTTCTTTTTTTATTAAAAAATCATTTAATACATTAAAATAAGAATTCATATTCTTTCTTTATAATTTAATTCCTTGAAAAGTATGGTGAATTTTGTCCCGGATGTTCTATCGATTTTAAGGGTGCCTTCAATCTGACCAACTAAATTATTCACCAGTTGCAGGCCAAGAGTTTCTGTATTCTCGGGGTGAATATGTGAAGGCAGTCCCACTCCATTATCCAAGACAACTAGTTTCAGTTGATCTTTTATTTGATCAAGCTCTATTTTTATCATTCCTTTACTATTTCCTTTGGATGGGGGGAATGCGTATTTTAAACTATTGGTTACCAGTTCGTTTATAATCAGACCACAGGGTATGGCAGTTTCAATGTTCATTTTCACATCCTTAACTTCAAGAACCTGTTCAATTTCATAGTTTTGCACACCATAAGTGTAAAATAGATGGGATGTGAGTTTTTCAATATAGTCTTTAAAATTGATATGGGTTAAACTGGGTGATTGATAGAGGTTTTCATGTATCATAGCCATAGATCTGACTCTTCCCTGGCTTTCCTTTAAAACATTTCGTGTTTCCAACTCATCCACATGTTGGCTTTGCAGGTTGAGGAGGCTGGAGATAATCTGCATGTTATTTTTAACCCGATGATGAATTTCTCTTAAAAGAACACTTTTCTCTTCCAATGACTCTTTGATTGTATCTTCTACAATTGAACGTTGTAATGCTATGGATGCCTGATAGACAATTGTTTCTATGGTTGTTTTATGTTCCAGGTTTCTACCCTTCCTAAGAACAATGGTCAAAGCCCCAAAATTCTCACCATGTCCTGAAAAACCAACAGTATAAACCTTCCCAATATTCAATAGTCTCTCCAGGGCCTTGCAAATAGGTAAAGGAATTTTTTCACTGGCTAAATTATAAATACCATCTTTTGCTTTGGTTAAGACATCTGTTCGGTTTATTTTGATATCTTCTTTATTCATTTCATCCAGAGGGAACTTCATTTTGCAAAGACCCATTTTCAGGATATTTTCTAATTTTTCTAAGTATTTTTCCAGACCAAAATATTCTATTATACGAATGTTCTTTCCATCAGGGTCTACAGCACTGATAAGTACATATGAATCTGGTAGAAGTTCTTTCACAGATCTTCCTATAATTGAATAGATTTCTTTGGTGTTAGTTCCTTTTACAAGTTGTATTACCACTTGGTTGATTATTTCTTTTTCATGAAGAGATTTTTCAAGATTTTTTTCAGCATCTTCTCGTTCAGTGATGAACCGAGCTTGCTGGATGTTTTGGTAGGCCATGGATGATAGTTGGTTGGCGAAAGCAAAAAGAACCTGAGTAATACGTTTGAGT
>JAHKLQ010000135.1 GCA_020854975.1 Methanobacterium sp. | reverse complement strand
GTGAGCATAGCTAAATTGGCCAGGGACATCACGTTATCCATTCCCATGGTATGTTCAGTTATACCCAGACAGTAAAATATAGAAGAATTCTCAGCTTCTCCATACATCCGGGCTGTTTCTTCAATTAAAGAAGTGGGAATTCCAGTTATTTCTGTAACTACTTCAGGGGAATAATGTTTAACCACATCATGTATTTTTTCAAAACCCTGTGTCCTGTTTACAATGAAATCTTTATCTTCTAAACCTTCCCTGATTATCACATGCATCAAAGAGTTGATAAGAGCCACATCAGTACCAGGGATCATGGGTAAATATAAGTGAGCGTGTTTAGCAGTGGGAGTGTAACGGGGGTCAATTACTATAACTTTAGTTCCGTTTGATTTGGCTTTTAAAATTCGCCTCCCAATAAGAGGATGTTGCTCCAGAGGGTTGGATCCAATAATAAATATGCATTCTGATTTTTCTATATCATTGATGGAATTGGTCATGGCCCCTGAACCAAGTGTCAGATTGAGTCCGGAAACTGTGGGTCCATGACAGAGTGCTGCACAATTATCTATATTATTGGTTCCAATAACTGTCCTTGCGAACTTCTGCAGCACATAATTATCTTCATTGGTGCATCTTGCCGAGGAAAGAAAAGCAATAAGGTCTGGATCTTCATCAAGTATTCCCTGAAACTTACTGGCTATTTTATTCAATGCTTCATCCCATGATACTTCCCTAAATTTGCCATTTTCCTTGATTAAAGGTGTTTTTAATCTTTCCTGATGATTAACGAACTCGTGGGAGAAGTTACCCTTGGGACACAATTTACCTTCATTTACAGGATTCCTTTTCCAGGGTTCCACTCCTTTAATCTTTCCATTAATGCTAACTAGGTTTAAACCACATCCACAACCACAGTAAGGGCATATGGTGGGCACAATATTTAGTTTCATTTTTACCAGGGAAATTCATGATTTTATGTTTATACGATTTTTTTTATTCACCTGGTTGAAATATTTTGTTAAATAGTTTTGAAAGGTCAATCTTAAGAAATAATCTAAAAAGAAAGATTAAACAGGGAGCTTTAGAAAATAGGAGAAAATAATAATTTAATAGGTTAAAATCAATTTAAAAGCGGGAGGTTAATTAAAATTCTTCCATCTGGGATATGTCCATGAGAGTTTCCACAGCCTTGGCATCTATATTTATTCCTGCTTCTTTAATAGCTGCTATCGGATTTAAACCACCAGGGGTAACGATTCCCACATGGTAACGTTCTACTTTAGCATTATAAACTAGTTCACTTGGTTTGCCAACCTTTAAAATAGAAAAACCCATTTCTTCTGCTTCATCCAGGATATCAAGAGTTTCTGGTCGAGCTACATAGGGAATTTCCCTTAAACTAGCCAGAATTCTTCCGCTTCTTTTTAAAGACTTGGTCACGGAAGTTAAACCCTTTGATAAATAGATTTCATGAGGATCAAGTGATGATCCATTGTATGCGGTTAATTCTATAAATCGAGGTGCTTTACCTTCTGTTTCAAGGATTCCGCCATAATGGGGTGTTGAGGCAATACCATGATTGGTAAGAATTCCGTCAATGGTAAGGCTGCAAACTGTGGCCAGTCCTTTTTTCCCATCAGCTCCGGGGAGTATCTGGAAGTATCGACTGGTGCAATATTCTGGACGAGATGCCATCACCCGATCAAATATGTTAAGACCCTCCTCCAAGTCTTCCTTCTTTAGATAGGAGATGTTCACAATCACATGACCTTCCCTACTTTCCAGGTCTAGATCTACTTTATGGATAAGATTCCATGCCTTTGAAAGAAGAAATTCAACTTTCTTATGGGATTCAGGTCCTACCTTTTTGATTATATACTTAGGCTGGCTGATTGGTTCCATATCAGAGAATTCCACTGTATTTTCAGCCATTTTAATGTCAATTTCATAGCCTGACTCTTTAGCAGCACATAGAGGTGATATTCCGCCGATGACTGCGATGCCTACCATATCTTTATTCACAGGAACGCCCAAAACAGGTTTTCCAGGTTTTCCAATCTTTAAAAGTCCAGATATGCCTATTTTCTGAAGAGCTTTGAATAAATTGGTGGCATCATCCCTTGCAGTGGCAGGTATAAGTCTGAAGTTGGCAGGAATATTTCCATTACCTTCAACTGCCACTCCTAAAACTGAAGTCATTTCTCTATCAGTGAAAGCTTCCAGTGGGGTCATTGAAGTCTTTTTATAGGCGATTAGTTCGGTAAAGCCCTGGGGGACATAATTTTCAATCTCAACTAACCCTCCAAACTTAGGAACTACAGGGATACCTGCTTTAAGCAGCATACCATCTATGGTAGTACCACAGATGGTTTCCATTTCCATCAGATTTTCATAATCTCCATCTGGGGGAGTGTTGATCTTAACATAGGGACTAACTGCTATCCCTTTATTAAAAGTGTCTTTAATGATATCCATTACTTCTTCATCATAACGGAAAGTTGAAGTATTTACCACAACCTTCCCAAACCCTGTTTTAGGATTAAGGGTAGTTTGATACATCATATCTTCAAATTTAGAGAAAATAAAATCAACCTGATCATAAATAAGGCCTTTTTCAAGTTCTTTAATGCCTTCAGGAGTTATTTGTCTCCCAGCATAACCTATACGTTCAGTAAATCCTTTTTCATCAAGAATCCGCATATGGTAGCGTACTGCTCTTTCACCAAGGTCATATCCTTTTTTACGGAGCTCTTCAGCTATGGTTTTTGCACCCAAAACCTCACTCCTATCTGCCAGGATCCTCAAGATCTCCATCATTTTACGATCAGTTTCCTGTGGCATCAATTCACCCTTTTATATTAGTAAAAATTTTTAAGTTTAATGAGATATTCCTTATTTTATCTTAATACTAATTTCTTTTATGGATAGTAGTAGTGTAACTTATATTATTGTATATGAAATCTTATTTCTTAATTATCAGGATTGATTTTAAATAGTTATGGTTAAAATTGGATAAACTTGGAAATATGATGCATAATTTGGGATAAAAATAAAAGAAAAAAAGAAATTCATGGGGTTAAATCTGGAGGTATTTATCCAGTTCGTACTGGAATACCTGTACCCGGTAGTTGTCCCATTCTTTTCTTTTCAAGTCCATGTACTGGGTGTAGACATGATCTCCCAGGGATGCTTTAACCACTTCATCCTTTTCCAGGGCGTGGTATGCTTCCCATAGACTGGATGGTAAGGTGTCTATACCTAATGGTGCCATTTCTTCTGGGGTTAATTGGAATACATCGATTTCAGTTGGCTCTCCAGGGTGGATCTTGTTTTCGATACCATCCATACCTGCTTCTAACATGGCAGCAAAGGCCAGGTAGGGGTTACAAGATGGGTCTGGGCATCTGAATTCCACACGGGTACCTTTACCACGAGAAGCAGGGATTCTGACCAGAGTGGATCTGTTTTTGAGTCCGTAAGCAATGTACACTGGGGCTTCATATCCTGGTACCAGTCGTTTGTAAGAGTTAACACTTGGAGCTACAATAGAAGCTAATGCTTTGGAGTGTTTGAGTAAACCTCCAGTGAAGTACAATGCTTCTTCTGAAAGCTGAGTCTCAGTGTCCGGATCAAAGAACACGTTTTCTCCATCTTTAAATAAACTCTGGTGGCAGTGCATTCCACTACCATTAACTCCGAAGAATGGTTTAGGCATGAAAGTGACCATGGAGCCAAGTTTATCTGCTATGGCTTTTATGGCCTGTTTAAAGGTGATAACTGCATCTGCAGTCTTGAGTGCTTTGTCAAACTTGAAGTCGATCTCGTGCTGTCCAGGCCCTACTTCGTGGTGGCTTACTTCCACATCGAAGTTTAGTTCTTCCAGTCCCAGAACTAATTCCCTTCTCATGTTAGTTCCCTGGTCTACAGGTTCCACATCGAAGTAAACCCCTTCATCGTGAGGGTAAACATTTCCATCTTCATCCATGTCCACTATGAAGAATTCTGGTTCTGGGCCGACGTTGTATTCGTAACCCATTTTTTCAGCTTTAGCCAGGGTTTTCTTTAATATGTATCGTGGATCTCCTTCGAAAGGTTTTCCATCAGGCCAGTAGATGTCACAGATAAACCTGCAAACACCTTTTTCTTCAGGCCTCCAAGGTAGGGAAGAGAAGGTGTCAGGGTCGGGTTTTATGACCAAGTCACTTTCGTTGATGTTCACAAATCCTTCTACTGATGAACCGTCAAATAAGAGCCCGTCTTTGATGATGTCTTCGATATCATCAGGTTTTACCAATGGAATGGCCATATTTTTGGGGGTTCCGTGTATGTCCACGAATTGCAGTCTAACGAATTTAGTACCGCACTTTTCAATATCTTCAATCACTTTTCCAATCTTATCTTGCAATTTTGTAACCTCC
>JAHKLQ010000030.1 GCA_020854975.1 Methanobacterium sp. | reverse complement strand
TTATTAGAAAGTGCATCGAAAGGATCTTCCCCCACAATTATGGTTTCAGGTATAAGGGGAATTGGAAAGACAGTTCTGCTTAAAAAAATAAAAAAAGACTTGAATAATGATTATTTCACATGTTATATTGATCTATCAGCAACCTCCAGTTATCAGATGGGCGAATTAACTGAAATTGGCATAATGGAACATTTTTATGAAAGTTTCATGGAAGAATATAAAAGTAAGAAATTTTTTTCAACATTCAAGAAGTTAAGTAAATATTTCAAGACCAAAGATTTTAGTGTGGCGGATGTAGTGGATGCAGGGGGATTACCCTTACCCCTTCTAAAAACTGCTGATAATTATAAAAAACTTTCCAGTTTCGTACTGGACCTGCCACAGGCAATCTATGAAGAACATCAAGACGAGATAAAAGGCACCATCCTATTCATTGATGAGTTCCAGGTATTGAAGGATCTTGGAGGAAGATTGGATGCTTTTTTATGGTATCTTCGAAGTGTGATACAGAGTCAAAAAAACGTGAGCTATGTGTTTTCCGGTTCATTAACTTCATCTGACAATGTTATCAGTAAAATAGCAGGTTCAGAGGGGGCATTCGGTGGTAGGATGTTGAATGTGGAAGTACATCCTTTCAGTAGAAAAACGGTTAAAGACTATCTAAAAGAAAAGTCTCCTTCCCTGGTTTTTGATGAAACTGGTTTTGAAAGGTTTTATAATTGTACCAAGGGGATACCCTTTTATGTGAACACCTTTGCCAAGCTACTGGAAAGAGATGTAAAGCTTGATGAGGACAAGGTTAAAGATGAATTTCAAAGAACTCTCCCTTATCTGGCTATTCACTTGATAAATCAGTGGAGCAGGTTAACTTTACAGGAACAGGGCATAATCACTCAATTACTGGATAAACCCCTGCGAAGAAAAACCATATCTGGAAATATGAATGTTACCAGTGGTTCTTTAAGTAAACCTTTAAACAAATTACAGGACACAGGATTGGTAAAATTAAAGGAAAACCATTATACTATATCTGAACCTATCTTAGAAGCCTGGTTAAAAAAAGAATACACAGAAAAAAGAGTTTACCCCTTCAGAAGTATCTAAAAACCCTATTACACCGTCCTTTTTTAAGGAATGTAACATTCTATAATTTCATATAATTATATAATGGAGGGTTTCCTATATCAAGGAATTTGGAAGATTTCAAATTTGGTTCATGAACTAGGGAACTGAATCCATAAAAAATAATGGAGTTGTGATATTAATTCTCCCCATTAACAATTTTTTTTATAAAAAAGGTTTTTAGTCTATTTTAACTTCAAAGGTTTCCTTTTTTTCTAATTTGGGCATGGTGATGGTTAAAACACCGTTATCGAATTTAGCAGTAACCTCATCCAGTTTAACCTTAGCAGGCAGTATCAGAGTACGGGCAGCTGAAGCGTAACGTCTCTCTTTTTTATGGTAAGTTACTCCTTCTTCTTCACTTTCAGTTTCCACTTCTTCTGAATGCTCTGCTTTGATCTCCAGGGTGTCCTCGGTGAGATCGATTTTTATATCCTCACGGTTAACCCCTGGTAAGTCAGTTTTAACCATGATGTTTTCATCATCTTCCATAACATCCATGGCAGGTTTAACTGGTCCACCCCGGTACTCGGCTATGGCCTTATCCAGTTCCACCTGACGGTCCTTGATGGTCTGAACAATGTCACCAAATATCTGTTCTGCAGTTCCTTTTTTCTCAGTCATGTTAATCCTCCCAGAATTTTTATAATCCAGGATACACTGCAGCCTCATATCAGTGTTCCTGACTGTTACTCGCTTTAATATTATGTTTTTTGAGATACTTAATAGTTACCACCAGGTTTTTATGTTACATTAAAAAAAGTTCATTTTTTTTCTTGCCTGATAAAAACCTTTATAAGGGAAGTAATACCAATTTTTTACTATAAGTTTTATTATGAGGGTGTATTTTTAGTTGAAATTCAGGGAAAAATTTAATTTTAAAACTATAAAAACGCAATATAATTTTTTGAAAGTTCTAGACAGGTTTTTTTTAACTGTTACTTTAGTAGTTAATGGATATAAGGCATCCGACCTTTGCATATACCATTCTGCCAGGTCATGATACTATTACTGGTTTTAATAAGAAATGGCAGATCCTGCTAGCACTATCTCTGGGAACCATGATGGTTCCTATCAATGCCAGTATTACCAATGTTTCCCTACCCACCATCTCTGTATTCTTTGGAGTGGGCCTGGCCACAGCACAATGGGTACTGATATCATATCTCATCACACTTTTAGGATTCGTACTCTTATTCTCCCGACTGGGAGATTTCTATGGACAGGAAAGGGTTTATCTGGCTGGACTGGCCGGCTTTGTAACCACTTCCCTACTTTGTAGTCTATCACCATCAATTGAGGCTCTCATTGTTTTCAGGGGGTTACAGGGACTGGCCGCAGCCATGATGATCAGTGTCTCCATGGCCCTGGTACGCAGATCCTTCCCTTCCCCAGAACTGGGAAGGGCACTAGGAATATATGCTGTGGCCATAGCCGCTGGCCTGGCACTGGGACCAGCCATAGGTGGAACCATATCTGGATTCATGGGTTGGAGAGCCATATTCCTGGTTAACCTACCTGTGGGAATACTGGACTTCATATTCTGCTTCCGGGTTTTAAAACGCAGCCAACGCCAGAAAGTTAAATGGGACCTCCCAGGAACAGCATTACAGTTCGTGGGTCTTTTTTTAATAGTTTATACTTTGAATCTGGTGGAAAATGGTGACTTCCCCCTGGCTACCATCACTGGGGTCCTGGCGATTGTTACACTTCTGGGTTTTGTGTATCAGGAGCTACGCTGCCAGAATCCCGTGCTTAAACTTGATTTATTTAAGAATAGAACTTTCAGTGCCTTTAACCTGAGTCTGCACTTTAACTACATCTGTATGTATATGATGTTTTTCGCAGTGCCCTTCTACTTACAGAAGGTGCTGCATCTGGATTCTGTAACTACCGGTTTAGTGTTAACTGCCTCACCCATACTGATGATGACTGTATCCCCTATAAGTGGGATGGTGGCCGATAGATTCGGTTCCAGATTACCTGCCTTCCTGGGTTCAGTGGTATCTGCCCTGGCACTGCTTCACATGACCCAGTTAACTGTCACCTCCAGTGCTTGGGATGTTTTCTTTTCACTGGCACTCTTGGGACTGGGAGCAGCCCTCTTCCAGTCACCCACCAACCGGACTTTGATGAGTGAATTACCCTCAGAAAATGCAGGGGTGGCCTCTGGTATCATAGCCACCACCCGGAATCTGGGTATGGTCTTTGCAGTATGCTATGCCGGACTCTTGATACACACTGCCATAGCCCCGGATCTCATGCAATCTACAGAACTGGTAGGTCAAGCAGCCCAGGACCTTACCAGTGGACTGCACCTGGTAGTGCTTTTCGGAGCCCTCCTAAGTTTTGTTATGGCCTTCCTATCACTGGCTGGACTTAAAAACAAGAGAAAAACTGTGATCAAGTATGAGAAAGTGGCAGTGGAGAAAACCATCAAAGTAGAAAAGAGAGTAGTGGGTACTCTTAGCAGTATAGTTATGGTGATGGGAAATCATCACTTTAAATGAAGAAAATTCATTCCTCTTTATTATTAACCAGTGGGTTACCCTGGGTCAGATTTGAATCTTTAAGGATGCTTTTAATAATTTGGTGATAAATTTCACAACAGTCTATAAATGATGGTGAAGACATTCTTAGATTCCATAGGAAGGTGAACATTTTGACTGGGAAAGATTTACTGGTTTCTATTTTATTTTTGATAATGATGTTGCCACTTTGTAGTGCTGTTTTTGCAGCAGATAACACTACCCGTACAGAAGAGTTAAATACATCTAACGTGCTTCATGAACTATCTGAAAACCCAGCAGTTAGTAATGCCACTAAAAAAGTGATTAAGGAAGTATCTAATCAACCAATAGTTCAACAAGCCTACAGCCGTATTAATAATTCACCTTATACTCAGCCAGCAGTATCCTCTATGAACTTGTACCTGTCTCTTGCACAAGAACAGGGAATACTTCTCGCTAATATGCTATATAGTCTACAGCAAAGCTTTATAACATCCCAGGCAGCAACTGTACAGTCTATTCAACAGATTCCTGGCTTTCAATAATAGGTTCAACTAATTAAACAAGGAATTTTGCAAGCTGTTGACTGATGAAACTTTTAAGGTTTTAAAATTTTCGTTTTGGAATTATTTGGGAAATTATTAATATATCCCCTGATTGTATTTCATTTTAAAGGTGATTTGTAAATGATAAAACACAGTATTGTTGGTAACGCCATGCAGATGCTTATAACTGAATTATCCCCATCAGATGAAGTGTATGGGGAGTCTGGTAAATTCTTATGGAAAACTTCCAATGTGGATATGGACACTCGATTCGGGAGTCAGAAACATGAGGGTAAAAGTTTCCTGGATAAAGCCATAGGTACGGCTATTGATGTGGGTAAACGAAGTCTGGCTGGAGAAGGTGTGGCCTTTGTGCATTTTTCACCCAGAAGTGGAGATGGAAAGGTGTCCTTTGCCCAGATGATTCCTGGTGAAATAATAGCCATGGAACTGGATGGATCCAAGGAAATGTTTGTCCAGTCTGATGGTTTACTGGCCGCCGAAAGCACCATAGACTTCAACATTGCATTAACTAAAAAACTAGGGGCTGGTGCCTTTGGTGGGCAGGGTTTCATCCTGGAAAGATTCTCAGATAAAGGGACTCTGTTCATAGGATCCTGTGGGAATTTCATGGAACTGAACCCAGCTGACTATGGGGGAACCATACATGTGGACACTGGTTGTCTGGTGGCCTTTGAAGATAGCATTGACTATGACATAGAATTCATTGGAGGCCTGGACAAGAAGGGATTGAAGAACATTGTCTTTGGTGGAGAAGGAATATTCTTCGCCAAACTGAGTGGAAATGGAAAGGTATGGATCCAGTCCATGAATGTTTATTCCCTATCCAAAACACTCTTCAAATACTCTGGTCAGAGTTCTGCAGAGGACCGGACAGACCTGGGTGGACTTTTGGGTAATTTAGGGTAATAAAATATTTCCCTACTTTTTTTTTAAACTAATTAACCAGAGCTTCTTTAATACTTTCCAGATCACTTTTTATCCGGGTTAAAGTATGTTTAGTGCCGGATATTCGGCCGAAGGTAACTCCTGCGGTTATGCTGATAATAATGCCCATGTATGTGGTTCCCTCTGCCCAGTAACCCACCACAATGGATCTGCTGATCATGAAGATCATGTAAAAAATAAAGATGATAGCACCAAGCCTGTCCATATTACTTACCACCTTATGGGTTTCATCATCCCAGCTCAGGTGATACATCCGGCTGGCTATAATCCCCACACCCACACCTATAATAATACTTATAATAGCATATAATATGTAAAAACCCTCAAATGCCACTTCATAAACAGAAGCAACAAACATTACAATGAATAGTGCAGTTAAAATTCGTAAACGGGTGAATAAACGCTTGTCCAGAAATTCTCTGGGACTTCTTTTCTTTAAAGTCATAGATCATGCCTGAGGTGTTGGTTACTTTTTAATCTGGTTTTTATGCTATAAAATTAAAGTTGTTATCCAAATTATTTGATAAAAAAAGAAGTAGGGAGAATATTTATTATTGGGCTGATAAGGTTTAACCTTTGATTCCGAACAGGAATCTAACTCCCTTGATCCTTCTAACCACTTCAATGGTGGCTATGGTGAACACGAAACTCAGTCCCATGATGAGAATTACCTGCAGGGCCATGAGGTTGGGTATCCAGTTGATGATATAATAGGCAAACAGGTTGATCCAGACTATGTGGAAGATGTATATAGGGAAGGAAACTGCGGATAGATACAGTGTTTTAGAGTTTTTAAATTCCAGATAATGTTTACCCATTCCCATAACACCCAGGACTCCCAGCCACAGGATAGTGTTTTCAAATAGTTTCATGATGAATGCACCTAGAATAGTGTAGAAAGTGAATGCAGAGGTACTGGCAGCACTTCCAGTGGAATCTATGTTAGGTACACTTAACAACAGATAAATGATGGTTATAGCTACAAAGGAGATGAAAAGTGGCCATCTTTTATCCTCCAATCTTTGCTGAACACTATCATCAGATAGTAGAAAGTAGCCGAAGACGAAAAGTAGGAAGAATTGCAATATGCTTTTTTCTGGATATAAATCCAGGAAAAAACTTCCAATGGCTAAGGGGATAATAAGTAATAATAATTTAGGTACTGTAACTTTTTCTAGGGGGATTTTCCATTTTCCATTTTTATATTTCATGATAAATGGTAGTGCAGCCAGAGAGATGATAAATAGATATAATAAGAACCATAAGGGGCCTATAATTATTCCGGACTCTAAGTTAGGTATCCAGTTGGTGAAATGATTTACGAAGAAGTTAAGGAAGTTTCCAGTGTATCCCATGTAAAGGTAACCAAAATAGACACTAACTGGAATCACCAGAATAACACCTGCCACGGTAGGGAGGAGGAGTTTGGATACTCTTTCTTTTAGATATTGATTTGCATCTCTCTTTTTTAATGAGTAATAGGTGGCGATTCCAGCAACTGTGAAGAGTAATTGCATGAACCAGGGTGCAAAAGTTAGAATGAATGCATTGGCAATAACTGAGTTAGCAACATGGAAATAATAGGATCCAATGCTACTGTAGATGAGTAACACGTGATAGGGGAATAGGATCAAAATTATAAGCCAGCGTAGATTATCCAGGTAATATTTTCTCATTTATTAAGTCTCCCAGTAACGAGTTTTAGTAACATAACAGATTGATATAGCTTTATCTTCAAAAAGATAAAATAGGTTAAGTTTTATTCATATAATAGACTATGTTTTATTCTTATAAACATTTCTGGAGTTGTTAATCCTCTTTAGGTGGAGTAATGTGTTTTAATTTAGCAATATCTTTAGAAGTTTAATATAATTTGTTATAAAAATAAAACCAAAAATATTTCCTCTATAGTATATTTTAATTTGTTAATCATCCCCACAAAATGGATTCATCATTCTTATTTTAATAGGAAATCTATATTTTCATAATATTTTAATTTTCCACCGCATTCACATTTATCGGTGAAGTCATAAGGTGATTCACCAAACTGTAGTTTGTAGTATTTGTTGCATTTATTACATACTAGATAACCTTTGAATGGTTTTAAATATTTGATTTTATTAACTATTTTTTCTAATTCGCTATCAAGATAATTTTTTCCATTCCATATTTTGTCCATTGCCATGATTAATCCTTTAAATGATTTGGTAATCGTAAAATACGTTCTTCCTCTACTTGAATATATTTCAAACTCAAATCGATACAATTTAGGTATATCTCCACATACCCCTGAATAAGTTAATTTTATACAAACACCATGTGAAAGTGTTCCATCTTCCAAAGAATATCCTCGTTTAGTCAATAATTTATCAATACGACTAGTTACTTCCTCAACAGGCATTGAACCAAAATTAAATAAATAAGATGCACCTGTCCATTCATAGGGCACTTGAATTTTTCCCAAGGTTTTATCTGGATCTAATCCCTCTTTTTTACATTCAAGCCTTAACTTAATTTCATCGTTGGAAACCATGAAATCCTCTCAAATATTTTAATCATGTAATTATGGCACTGTCAAAAACTTGATGGTTTTTGATTTTCCATTTTTGATAAATAAATTTTTTTTATTCTGTTAAAATTTCTTATTTTCTGAAATAAAAACCTAAAAGCTTTTATATTAAGTGGAGCATAGTAATTTTCATGACTAA
>JAHKLQ010000127.1 GCA_020854975.1 Methanobacterium sp. | reverse complement strand
CGTACGTCAGCCACATTTACCACAGATAGTTGTTGGTTGTTGCCTTCGTTTGATTCTGTTATGCTGTTTGCAGGGTCAGCGATGATTTGTAGGTAGTGTGTTCCAGTGGTAGTTGCTTTCCATAGGAAGTTAACCACTGCGCTGTTTCCTGATGCTAGGCTGATGATTTGTTTTCCAACTGACACTCCATCCTCGTACAGTCGTACGGTGAAGTTGGTTGCTCCGGTTTCGCCTAGGTTGGTTATGGTGGCGTTTATGGTGTTGGTTTCACTTAGGTTGGCATTTTCAGTTGTGTTTAGGTCACTTACTTGTAGGTCGGCGGGTGTGGCGTTTTTAGTTAGGATTAGGATGGTTCCTAGTGCTAGCATGTTGTCTCCGTTGGTGCCGTTGTTGTAGCTTTGTATTCCTGCTAGGTTGTTCCCATCTTGGAGGCTGTTGGTTACATCGTAGGTGCTGAAGCCGGTTTGTGGTCCGGGGCTGCCTATGTAGTCTTCCCAGAATCCGGTGTATTCGTCATTGTTGAAGAAGAATTTGCTTTTGCCGTTGTCGCCGGCTGAGGCTAGTATGGCAATAGCTGTGGCGTTCTCTAAATTGGTGGTTGATACATTGTTGTAGGTGGCATATGCGGTTGCTTCGGTGTTGTTGGTGGAGTAGGTTTCTTTGCTGCATAACATGTCGCAGCCATCGTTGATGTAGATGGTCTTGTAGGTGGATGCTGCATTCTCATAGATAACCATCAGATAAGCACCATACAAACTGACAGTGTCAGACCCTTTAGTCAGGGTTAGGTTGTTGCCTGCTATGTTGAATAGGTTGGTTACGTCGTAAATTACAAGTCCTGATGGGTAGTTGCTGGTTCCGTATCCTTTGGTGTCACTGTAGTAACCCATGTAGTTTAGTGTGTTTTCGTTGAAGGTGGCTGTGAAGTCAGGTAAGCCTGTAACGTAACTCCAAGTGTAAGGCAGGTACAATCTCACTTGTAATAGGTTGGAGTTGGTGGGTATGGTTAGGTCGGTGTTGGTCCAGGTTGTTGTGTAAGGGTCAGACCAGCTGCTTCCACTCAAATATCCGGAACTTCCAGTGGAGTAAATTATATCCACATTACCAGTGAAGGTAGCACTGGTATCTATATAATCCACGGAATCATCATCGGTGTACTGTTTACCTTTGTAACCATTATTGTACACAGTCATGGTGGTTTGGAAGATGTTATTGGCTTCATTGGTTTCAGGTATGTTGTTGGATGGATCGGGTGTGGCACTAACAGGCACACTACTACCACCCGTATATCCTGTAGGATCAGTTACAGTGACGGTAGTACTGGCTCCTGCATCCAAAGCAGGCACATCCACAGTCTGTGAAGTACCATTAATAGTTACTTCCATGGTGGTTGCATTTGAAGGTAGAGTTCCGTTGTTGGTTACAGTTATGGTGAATGTGTTGGGTTCGTTGGCGAACATGTAATCACCAGCTCCCACATTAGGACTGATACTGGTAACTATCAAGTCAGGACCATTCAGAGTGATGTAGTCTGTTTTTTCTTCACTGTCACTACCAACTAAACTAGTAACTGTAAGATTCACTGTGTAAGCTCCAGTGGTGTTGTAGGTGTGTGTGGGGTTTTGTTCTGTGCTGCTGGTGCCATCACCAAAGTCCCACAACCAGGAGGTTGTACTGTTAGTTCCCACTGCACTGATATCTTTAATATTGAACCAGAGATCTGCAGGACCACCATAATCTGTTACCCTAAGAGTAAATTTGAGGGTTTGTAATCCGGTATAAGATGAGATGTCAATTGTCATTGGTTTCCAGTCGGTACTGTCAGAAGTCTGCCAGATGACGTCATTTCCTAGGTATACCTGATAGAATACATTACCTCCACCTTCAGTGTAATATCCGCTCTTGTAAGAAAATGTCAACGAGTTGACACCAGTCAAGTCAACGGTCTGTGAGAAGCTGGTAGAATCATTCCCATAAAAGCTGGGGTCATATCCAAGGTAGAGCGATCCACTTCTCCTTGTGATACGGTCGGAACTTCCACTGCTGGTGCTCTGGTCGGTGAATTGAACTGTTAGGGGTGAGTCACCTGTAGTTGGTGTGGCAGCGAAGTCAGCGATAGGTGCAGTGCTACTGGTTACCCTAACACAGTTGGTCTGAACTTCTTCATCAGAACCGTTTAAGTTGGTGACTGTGAGTTTCACAGTATAATTTCCGACGGTTGTGTAGGTGTGTGTGGGGTTTTGTTCTGTGCTGCTGGTTCCATCACCAAAGTCCCAGGCCCATGATATAGGATCGTTGAGGGATGTATCGTTGAATTGTACGGTGAGTGGATATATGCCTGCAGCTGTTGATGTTGTGAAAGCAGCGATGGGAGTGATTGCTGAAACATTGATGTAATCTGTTTTGGTTTCATTATTTGATCCTGCTGCATTGCCCACCGTCAGTTTGACGGTATATGTTCCCGCTGTCTCATAGGTGTAGGTGGGGTTCTGTTCTTCGCTGTCTGTTTCACCATTATTGTCAAAGTCCCAGGCCCATGTTCGGGGGTTGTTGGTGGATGTATCTGTGAACTGCACAGTGAGTGGCACATCTCCATTGAGTGGTGTGGCAGTGAAGTTAGCCTCAGGTGTTACTGGTATGTTGACAGTGATATAATCTGTTTTTACTTCGTCATCACTTCCACCGGCATTGGTAACTGTGAGTTTGACTGTGTAAGTTCCTGCTGTCTCATAGGTGTAGGTGGGGTTCTGTTCTTTGCTGTCTGTTTCACCATTATTGTCAAAGTCCCAGGCCCATGTGATTGGTGAGTTACTGGACTCGTCTGTGAAGTTAACTGTGAGTGGTGCATCATCTGTAGTTGGTGTGGCAGTGAAGTCCGCGACTGGTGTTGGAGCTGTAGTTGTCCCTACTAGTGCGTCCAGAATGTTATTGGCCTCATTAACCTCATGAACTACATCATCAGGGTCTACACTCACTGTTAGGTTGTAGCTGTATTTAGTGCCGTCGGGTGTCCATTGGAAATCAACATTTGTACTGTTCCCACCTGCTAGACTAGTTACAGTTTGTGTGTCCATGACTGTGCCATCCACTAAGAGTGATACATTAAAAGCAGGTGAATCTGTACTGCCTCTGTTTTCAATGCTGATAGTCATGGTGTTACTGGTGTTGGGGGTCACAATGTTCGGTGTTAAATTTACTGGTACTAAATCATAAATTTGGTACTCTATGGTTAAGACGTGGGATACCAATGAAGTAAAACCATCTCCTTCTACATAGACACTCTGGTTTTCAGGGACCAGTAAACTTTGTATGTTGTCCCAGCGGATAGCATCGAAGTAACTTCCACCCACATGTTCAGTTGCACTGGGTAGAGTGTTACCGTTCAGGGTTTCAGAGTTGTATCCTGTGAGGATTATTGAGTGGAGACTGGCAGTCTGCACAACACTCAGATCCACTGTTCCTGCCAGAGTAGTGGTAGAAGAAGCACCAGTTCCCTCCAACCAGTCCAAGCCTTCGGTGATCCAGTACTCAATATATGGATCACTTTCATTTTTAAGTACAACTATCAGGGTGCTGCCGTATTGTCTGTCATCCCCCCCTGATGAGACAGAGTTACCAGTATTTGTCTGTCCGGCAACTACAAGGCCTGTTACATCATATGATACCCATGTTACACCCATACCCGACTGATAAGTTGCTTCAATATCAATTGCATTTCCATTGAAGGTGCTGGATACTGAACCTGGCATCCAAGCTCCTACATAATATTTTGCATAAACTACAGTCCCATTGGGCACATCAAAATTATTGGTTGTGTTCTTGGAAGGCCAATTAGCAATGGATGATATATACACTTCACCATTAATTGTGTCATGTGCTACTGTGGGCAGGCAGTCCTGTGGGGTGATTTCATTGGAGGTACCTGAATCACTGGTAGTGTAAGTGCTTGTTGTGTTGTTGACTATACTATTGTCAGCTGCAGAAACCACACCACAAAGCACCAGTGCCATGAGCACGGTTAAAAACAACAAGGCTGATTTACCCTTCATAGCAAAATCACCCCCAATATTCTTTTTAAAACATTCATTTTAATCCGTTTCTCCTTTATTCTAATTATTAAAATACTATTTTTGTTTTTTTACCTTATTTTACCTATAATTTGCTCAATCAAAAATTGATCAGCTTTTATAATTCTCAATAAGGCTTTTTTCAATAGAATCTTTCAAAATTAATAGTTCAATTCAATAGTTCGCCGCCACCTACAAAATCACCCCCTCATAGTATAATCTATTATGAAACACAATTTCCAATTCAACCATATATAATACTTTTTATTTTATTCATATTATTAATTTAAAGCATAAAATATGAGTTATAGTAATAACTCTAAAAAAGTAATAAAAAATATAGTATAGTTTTTCTTAAAAGTGTTATCTGTTGAGTGGTGGGGCATGTAAGCATGTAATATTCCAAAAAAAGAAACAAAAAAAGGAATTATTTGATAGAAATTATTGATAGAAATTGGAGTATTATTAATAAACGGGTTTTAACTGTAATGGTAATAATAAAAGTTTAATAATAGATAAGAAAATTAGAGGATATACAAGAGGATATATAAAAATTACAAAATCAGTTTACCCCTGTTTAACTATGGAAAAAAGATGTTAATCACTTATTCAACTAAAAAAATAGACCATAAGAAAGACTATAAGAAATACTTTGGAGAATTTAAGTGTCACATAATCTTTTTTAGTTAAATAAATAGGTTAATCTTTATTAAATTTGGATATTAACGAAATTTAAAAGGGTTCAGTATAATTTAAACAGGGTATAAATTTTGGGTATCTGATGGATGTTACACCATGAAAATATCATTAATATGTTCCCACGGGGGGCACCTGACTGAAATTTTAAATCTAAAAGATGCCTTTGAAGGTCATGATATCTTCTTCATAAGTTACGATAACTTCAGGACCAGGGATCTGAAAGAGAGGAAATATCTCATGGAAAACATTGGAACCAACCCCTGGAAGATGGTAAAAGCTTTCTTTAAAATATTCAACATCTTGCGTAATGAAAAGCCGGATATTCTCATCAGCACAGGTTCAGAGATAGCCATCCCTGCGTTTATACTGGCCAAAACCATGAAAATCAGAACAGTGTTTATTGAAAGCTGGTGCCGGGTAAAAACAAAATCAGGAACAGGAAAAATATTATACCATTTTTCAGACCTTTTCCTGGTGCAATGGCCAGAACTGTTGGAGTTCTATGGAGAAAAGGCAAAATATGAAGGTGCGGTAATATGAGATTTTAATAATGTTTAGAGTGTAGTATAGTTGATTTGTGAAGTTTAAGTAAGTGGATATAAATCAATGGTGTAAGCTGGTGTTGCTTATAATTGGCGTGGTGAAAGTGTACCGTTCAGTAAGTGATCATAATTAATGGTGTAAGGGAATTGATGGTGTAAACTGCATGATCTTTGGTGTAATGATATGATCTTCGTAACTGTGGGTACCCATTACAAAGGATTTCCACGACTAGTGAAGGAAATGGACAGTATTGCTGCTGAAATCGATCAGAAGGTTATCATACAAACTGGTTTTACTAATTATAAACCAGAAAATGCGGAGTGGTTCGATTTTGTAGAAGAATCTAGGATTAAGGGGTACTACAAAAATGCTGATGTGATAGTAACCCACGGTGGTGCTGGCTCCCTGTTGGACTGTCTTAAGTACTCCCCATCAATAATTGTGGTTCCCAGGCTTAAAAAATACAATGAACACCTTGATGATCAGCAGATAGATCTTGCACTGGCCCTACAAATACAGGGTAAAGTGACCACAGTTTTGGATACCAACGAATTGAAACACGAACTGGAAAACAGACTGAACCCTGAACTACAGAATGAATTGAAACCCACACCAAAAAACAAATTAGAAACTGAAACTGACATAAACTTGATTAAAAATAATAATAACCCTCCAAATCATGAAAATAATAAAAATCTCGTGATTTTTTTAGAAAATTATCTCAAGGGTACAGAATAATGAAAATTGCCATGATCATATCAACACCTTTTCCTCCGGAAGAAGGAATTGGTTTTTACACTTATAACCTTTCCCGTAAATTAATTGAAAAAGGACACGAAGTGACGGTTATTACTAGGGGAAAATTGGGGCCTGAGTTCAGTTTCTTTGAAGGCATTCAAATAATTAAAGTGCCTTTCATCCCTTTATACCCTTTCCACGTTAAAATCCATGGTTTTCTAATGAACCGATTTTTCCGGTCCATTGAAAATGATTTCGATCTTGTCCATTTACACACCCCCTTAGTACCCGTCTTAAAAACATCTTTACCCATGATCAGCACCATCCACGGGTCTCTTCTGGGAAATGCACAGGCCATAGAACTGGTTGATTTAAAATCAGCCGGAAACAGGATCATGACCAGGTACGTGAGCTTTCCGCTGATTAAAAAGTTGATCATGAGGTCTGACCGGGTTACCACAGTATCTAAACCTGTTAGTTGTGAATTAAAGGAACATTATGGTTTAGATAAAGTGGAAATCATCCCCAATGGGGTAGATGAAAAACAATTCACCCCATCTGAACCTAAAGATGAATATCTTCTCTATGTGGGAAGATTGACCTATGGCAAAGGACTGAAGGATTTATTAAAGGCAGTTAAGAATGTTTGCAGGATGTGCCCTTTAAAACTTCTTCTGGTGGGTGAAGGAGAACTTGAAAATCACCTGAAAAGATTTATAAAATCAGAAGGATTGGAAGATGATGTACAAGTCACTGGGAAAAAGAGTCATCAAGAACTGGTTGAAATCTACCAGAATGCCTTACTCTTCATTTTTCCATCCCATTATGAGGGTTTCCCCACAGTGGTTCTGGAAGCCATGTCTTCCGGGCTTCCAGTGCTGGTAAGTGACATACCAGCCCATGCAGCTTTCATAAAGGACTTTGATAATGGTGTTCTGGTAAAAAAAGGTTCAGTAGAGGACCTATCTCAAAAAATCATACTACTATATGAAAATAGGGATTTAAGAAAACAACTGGGAAACCGAGCTCGTGAAACAGTGATGGAGAATTTCACCTGGGACAAAAATAGCAGAGAATTTGAAGAACTTTACAAGCAAGTGTTGACAATTGAAGATTAGAAGAGGTTTTATGAAAATTAATTTAAAGGTGAGGAGTTGAAAATAGCCATTATCTGCCCGGACTTCAAACAACCAAATATAAACAGGTTGCCCTGGAAATACATTTATGAAATAGCTAAGTATCTTAAAAACAGGGAATTTGAAGTTGTGATCATCACAAATACCCATGAAGGGAAAGTAGATGAAATTCCTTTAATCCAGGTGAAAAAACTGTTCACACCCTTCAAAGGGGAAACCCAGGAACTTTTAGATGTTCTGGAAAAGATGAAACCTGATAAATGTCTAATGCTCCTGGGTTTAACCAGTTTTCTCCGCAACAGCTTCCAGATGAACATCCCGGTTTACGGCATTTTCACCAGTCCCCTGTACTCCTTCCGAGAACTTATAAAAAATATGGGCCTCTTAAATTCAATTAAATACCATAGATACACAGCCATCCACTATCTGAACGCACTGATCCCTGATTACATGGTTAAAAAGTGGGGAAAGAGCTTTAGAAAAATAATCTTCCTGAGCCAGGACACCAGGGCAAAGATGATAGATAAGGGATTTATCCAAAAAAGAAGTATTTTCATTCCAGTGGGCATGGACACTGATTTCCTCGAACCACCAAATCCAGGTGCAGTTAAAGCCATAACAAATACGATTAACCCTGAAAATGTGCCTCTGATAATGTATTTCACTTCTCCTCTAACTTTGAGGGGAACAGATACCCTTATGGAGGCTTTCGTTAGGGTAAGAAAAGAACAACCTTGTAAACTGATTTTTCTTTCAAGACTCGATAATGACAAACTAAAAAAAGAAGAAGAACTGTTAATGGACATTGCAGAAAGAGAGGATGTTAAGAATTCTGTGGAGTTCATATCCCAAGATCTCAACTTTCTGGAAATAAAAGAGTATTTATCTACCGCAAACCTGGTATGTCTACCCTTCAAAATTGTCATCTCTGACGTCCCCATCAGTATCCTGGAGGCAATGGCCCTGGGAAAACCTGTTATATCTACAAAAATTGCTTCTATTCCTGAATTACTTAATGGAAATGGAATTATGGTTCAGGTGAATGATGAAAAAGAATTAAAAGAGAAGATTATGAAATTGTTGTCTGATAAAGAATTATCCAAGGATATGTCTCTTAAAGAAATAGAGTACATGAAAAATTATCCCACATGGACGGATGTGGGTAAACTTATGGAAAATACCATTAAAGAGTGAACTAATGAAATCTAGGTTGATCTGTATCTCTGGACCAGATGGAACTGGGAAAACAACACAGGCATCACTTCTAATTGATTCCCTGGAAAAATCTGGATCCAGTTATGAATATGAATGGTTGCGCTTCCACCACTTCCTGTCACTCCCCTTACTTGGATTGGCACGTGTCATGGGTCTCAGTGAAGTAGTAGAGTTAGATAATGGGGAAAAAATAGGTTACCATTACTTTTACAGATCAAAGGTTGTTTCAAATTTATATAAAGCTTCCATGTTTCTGGATACTTTCCTTTACACCATTTGTAAAGTTTACATTCCATTAACCCTCTTTAAAAAGCGCCTGGTCTGTGATAGGTTCATTTATGATACTCTGGTTGATCTGGCCATATCCACTGGAGACTGTGAAATCCACAATTCAAAAACCGGAAAACTGCTGTTAAAATTATTGCCAGGAGATTGTAAAATCATATTCCTTATTACTGATGAAAAGACATTACAGGAAAGACGATACGAATTGGGCCATGATCAAAATCTTAAACAAAAAATTCAACTTTACGAAGAACTGGCTGAAGAATTTGGTCTACCCATATTAAATGCCAGTTTACCAGTTACCACCATAAATAAAAAATTAATTAGAATGTAGCTGATCCCATGGATATCAATAATTTTCACAGGAAGATGGTAAAGGAATCCAAACATCCCTTTTTTATACGGGTGATTTTGTTAACTGTTTCTTCCTGGTTATTTCAGGGTTTACTGTACATGGATAAAACTGAAAGAATTTTCAAAATCTCCCTGGATATTATGATTTTCACAATTTTCTACATCTATATTTCCAGTTACCTTAATCCAGTTCAATCTCTTTTAATTTCCATAATCAGTGCACATACCATAAACTGGGTTTTTAATGGTCAGATCTTTGTTTTAGTTAAAAATCTTGGGTTTGCCAGAAATGAATATCAAGATTTCAACAAATATCTGGAGAAATTTTACCAGAGGGCTAAAAAAGAGGATTGCATTCTCTTAGTTGCCACTATTGGAAGCATTGCCCGGGAAGAGTTGAAAGAGACATCAGATCTGGATATTAGGGTGATTCGAGAGCAGGGATTTTCAAGTGGAATAAAAACTTGTGTTTTTATTTTAAAAGAACGTTCCCGGGCATTTTTAGCCCGCTTCCCCCTGGACATATATCTTTTAGATACTGATGTTGAACTTTCAAAATTAGGGGAGAATCCAGTGATTATATATAAAAAAGAAAATAGTTAGGGGAGATATTATTAAGAAACATTCTGGCTTAAAAATAGATATATTAATTGAAGGTGGTTTTTTTTGTCTAAACCAGTGATATGTGTGGTGGCTGAATACGCCTATCCCTACCTGAAGGGAGGTGGAGCAGGAGGTGCTGAATTACAGATGATCCTGCTTGCCAGAGAGCTTATCCAAAGAGGTTATTCTGTTCATTTAATCACCTTTGCCACTTCAAAAACGAATTATGAAGAAATTGAGGGCTTGAAAGTCCATGTATTATATGATAATAAAGGTTCAGGGTTTACCCATTTATTTCCCCATAATTTCCTCAGGTTTTTCAGTTTACTGGGAAAAATCAATGCGGATATCCATATTCAAAGTGCTGGAACACCCCTTACTGGGTTGATCTCGTTATTCTCCCAATTAAAGGGAAAAAAGTTCATTTTTGTCTCATCCTCAGATGCAAATCTAAGTAGCGCCATTACTATAGACCATGCCCGGGACCTGGTGAAAATTCCCTACACCTATGGAATAAAAAATGCAGATTGTATTGTTGCCCAGACTCATCATCAAAAAGATCTGATCAAAAATCCATCTACAAAATCAGTCCACATAAAAAAATCAGTGCTAATAAAGACCATAATTCCCCTCAGTAATTGTGGATGTGTGGATGAATTGAAAACAAATATTTTATGGGTTGGTAGAATTTTCCCGGGTAAAAATCCCGAAAGATACCTGGAAATGGCTCGTCGTCTACCAGAATACCAGTTTAAAATGATTGGATCCCCAGTTGAAACTGAAATAAACTATTTTCACAAAATAAAAAAGGATTCTGAGAGAATAAAAAATCTGGAATTTCTAGGCTTCATTCCCCACCATGAAATAGCAAAATACTACTCTGAAGCAGCTATTTTCGTGAGCACTTCCAGTTCAGAGGGTTTTCCAAACACTTTTCTGGAAGCATGGTCCTGCAGAACACCCGTTGTTTCCTTGGGTTTTGATCCAGATGACATAATAGAAAAAGAAATATTAGGGTTCAGTTTTGATAGTTTCAATATCCTGGTAGAAAATATTAAAACATTGATGGAAAATGATAACTTAAGACAACAAATGGGTGAAAATGGATTGAATTATATAAAAAAATACCATACTCCTTCTAAGATAATGGATGATTATGAAGGATTATTTGAGCAGGTTTTATAGGGTAATTAGTTTAAATTTATAAATTATGATACGTTTCAAGGAATAAGGTTCAGATTATGATAATTTTAGATAAAAAACTTGTAATAGCCATTTTTGTTTTTTCACTGACACTGTTTTTTACCAACCTAAGTTATGGGGAAGGCAGTGTCGGTATTATTCTGTTCTGGATTGCTATTCTGGGAATGATGGGTAGTGTCATTTACCAGATCCTACACCTGGAAAAGAACGATCACATGGTGGTCCTCTTTGAGGTTATCATAATCAACATCTGCCTTCATTTGGTATTTCAAGTCGGTTTTATAGGTTTAAATAGTCGTGACTCTTATGATGACCTTAAGTTTCTGGAATATATTCTAAATAATCATTTTTTCAGTTTAAATCAGGACCCAGGGGTCAGTGGTTGGCCTTTACTCCACGTATTTTCAGCATCTATTATACAGACCACAGGTTTAGATCATTTCCAGTTTGTGAAATATTTCGCCTCATTTTTCACATCTTTAATCGTCATATTTCTGTATATTTTAACCAATACAATTTACAAGAATAAAAAGGTGGCCCTTATGGCTCCATTGATCTTTGTAACCATTCCCAAGTTCATGATCTTTGAATCATTTTTTATAAGGGAAATAATGGGATTGTTTACGATTTTAGTTGGATTTTATCTGGTTTATGCTTCAAAAAATAATAAAGATGTCCGATTAACCGTCTTTGCCATTGTATTTTTTGTTTTAATTGTTTTAGCTCATCATTTTTCATCCTTTATGTTTTTGGTTTTGTTGTTTCTATTTTTTGCCACATCTATTATTCTCCCCTACATCTATAAACACCCCCATATCTATTACCATATATTTAAAAGCAAAAAACCATCCCCTCCCAGAGAAATAAATGTTCGCACAGTTTTTACCATTGCCATGGTGATTTTACTGGCCTATTGGCTGTATTGTTCCGTGGAGATCTGGACCAATGTGGGTCAGTTCTTTGCAAACTTAATAACCCTCGGAGAATTACCCAGTTATTCTGCCAACACAGGTGTTACAGGTACTGTGGTAACATTAAAGGGTAAAATAATATTTTACGGATTTTTCATTTACATGATCTTGTTTTCTGTTATATTACTCATAAAATTGAGAATTGACCAGGGAAAAACTAGAATAGAGGATTTAACATTCACATTTTTCCTGTTCTTCTGTGGAGGCTATGGTTTATTATCAGTTTACGCATTCACATCTTTAATAAGTCCTGACCGTCTCTTAACACATGGATGGTTATTTGGTGTTATACCTCTGGTTGGGTTCCTCCTAACTCTTAAAAACCATTCCCCTATCTATAAGAAGGTTTTTTTCGCCCTTTTAATCTCGTTTATGATATTCAATTTATTCAATATCCAGCAGGAATATATAAACAAAGACTACAAATCGCTGGGAATAGCCAATGAAAAAGAGTATGCCTTAGCTGAGACCATTATCATTCCTGAGAGTAATATCAGTTCAAATAACTCCTTAGTATATGAAAAACTTTTTTATGGATATGAAGGCAGTAGGAACGCTCTTTATGATGAACAATACACTTTAGGACAGGATAGCAGTAACTTTGGGAAAAAAGCTGTGACTATGGATAAAATTGTAATAATTAATGAACCTCTCCTCTTAAAAGATATCAATATCATAAAAATTAAAAATCCTGAGACTTATCAAAAGACCATGGACCTGATCACAATGGAAGAGTCCTATGATAAGGTAGGGGATCTTGGTAATGGAATTTATGTATTGTTTTCAACTAAATAAATCAGGGCTTGCGGATTAAATGTCCAGAAATCCCAGAGTAAGTGTATTGATGGCGGTTTACAATGGCACGCCTTACCTTTCTGAATCCATAGAAAGTATTCTGCATCAAGAATGGGAAGACTTTGAGTTTATTATTGTAAATGATGCTTCCACTGATAATTCCCAAAAGATCATAGAAACATATTCAGACGGGAGAATACAGCTCATCAATAACCAAAAAAACCTCGGGTTGACCAGGTCTTTAAATAAAGCATTACAGTATGCTGAAGGAGAGTATGTAGCACGACAAGATGCTGATGATGTTTCCATTCCTTCACGCCTGCAAAAACAAGTATCCTTCCTAGATGAACACCCCCAGGTTGCATTGGTGGGAAGCAGTGTTTTCCGTATAGATAAAAATGGGAAGATCATTGGTGAAGTAGTTAACCGCACAGAACCCTCATTCTCAGATATGCTGGATTGGAATCATTTCAAACATGGCTCAGTTATGTTTAATAAGAGCATCATATGCGATCTTAGAGGTTACAACCCGCTTTTCAGGTATGCTCAGGACCATGATCTGTGGATCAGGGTTTCCAGGGATCATCCAGTGATGAACCTCACCGAGACCCTATACAAACTAAGGATCCATAATGAAAGTATAGGTTCCAGAAAGATTGAAGAAAGCCGTTTGTATTCTTTACTTTCAAAAAAAATGGCCCTCAACCAGACCAGCCCCACAATACTTGCTAAAATAGAAGAAAATGGTATTAAAAGTTTCTATTCTGTTTTAAGTCATGATGAGATTTGTGAAATAAAAAAAAGTGTGCATATAATAAAAAGTGGCATCCACCTGGAAAATGAGGATATTGAACTGGCCCGGAAGGAATATAAAGCCATTTTCCGTTTGGATCCATGGGATCCCAGTAACAACCTCAACCTGCTCCGATCCTACATGGGTTTATCAGGGATGAAAGTAACTTCAAATATTTTCAACAAATTTAACAGGTTCAAGAGAATCTTCAGGGAATGAATCTGGTTTTCAATGATTTTATAAAATTTTTATACAATTTTATATCCTCTTTTTTAATTATAATCACATCCCATCCAGAATTTCCTGATATCCTGCAATAAACAGCCAGAGTGAGAATCAGATTTATGCTGTAGGCTATGCTGCTTGCCCAGGCTACACCTAAAATACCTATCCATGGGATCAGAAGTACATTCAGTCCTATGTTAAGAACAACAGTTATGGCAGTCAAATAAGTACTTATTATGGGTTTTCCCCGTGCAATGATATCTGACATTAGAATACGTTCGGCACTGATGGCAACCACCCCTATAAGCAAGATTTTCATTGGTTCAACCGATGGAAGGTAACTTTCCGAATATAAAAATCCAATTAACCAGTAGCCCATTAAAAATAGAGCAACTGCACCCATCAGTGAGATGAAAAATATGTTCCGGGTAATGATAGGTGTCAGATATTTTTTCTGCTCTTCCGAGCTCATTGAACTTATTTTAGGCGATAAAACATTCCCTGCTGATTGTGACAACATCCAAATTGTTTCTGCAGTTCCGTAGGCTATACCATAAAAACCTACTGCCTGGGGATTCAAAAAAAAGTTGAGTATGAAAACATCTACTCTGGAACGGAAAAAATACATGACATTAGTCAGATGTACCTTTATCCCAAAGCTGAATATAGATTTTTGAATATCCTTTCTGAACTTGAATGAAATAGGAACATTTCGGATTATCCAGAGAGTCATTAAAATATCAGTAATAAACAGGGAGATTATGGTTGCGGTTAAGGCCCCTGAGATATCCTCTTTAAACACCAAAACAAGGAGAAAAATGAAAATAACGAGAAATATAGATTGTATCAGGTTAAATAGGTTGTTGGTATTTATCTTTTGTAATCCATATAGTATACCGCTGTAGAATTGCGAAAAAAGGAGTTGCAATGGGATGATAACCAGACCCATTAAAAGGAGGTAGTGGGGAACGTTGGGAAATATTTCATCGGCTCCGAAAAGGATCAAACCATATCCAATTAACACTGATGCTGCCATTAGTATAAACGCTGCTATCAAAAAGTTTCCAGTTAAAACATCACCTGGAAGATCTCCTTTGGATAAATGATAAATAACTGAACGGGATATTCCTAAATTGGTTAATATGAGTATTAAAGAAGGTAAAAGCATTACCAAAGTGTAAATTCCCTGTCCTTCAGGTCCCAGGGCACGGGCTATGATAACACTGGAAACAATACTCAGGATAAAAATCAGGACTGTGGTTAAGAAAGTGGTTATTATATGTTTTATGAACTTCATTTAAATCAGAGATATTTTTTTAAACATACATTAAAACTTAGATCTATTTAACAGATTCATATCAAACCAAACTGACTTCTGATTTAATATAAATCTGAAACTTGATTATTCATTTTCTAGATTTTCCCAGAATTCCAATGTTAACTGAAAGAAAATTCTGGAATTTGCTGGTAAACTTTAAACCGGTTTGCACTGGAAAGTAAATTAGACCTACACTGGATTTAACATCAAAATATTTCTGTGTTTCTTCTCTGAAAGATTTATATGTGAAAAACTTTTTATGGCGGGATTGGTAGGTGAAATCTTCAAAATTACCGAATAAATGTTTTTTCCGATAATTCCAACTGTTGTAATTTAAGGTAGTGATTATAATATGACCATTTGGCTTTAGAACCCTACATATCTCTTTTAAATAATGATCAGTGTTCCAGAGATGTTCTATAACATCCAAACTGACCACCAGTTCAAACTCATTATCATCAAATGGTAAGTATTCATCCTCAAAATCAACTAAATATGTTTCATATCCCCTTTGTTTAACCTGTTCCACCAATTTGGGTGTACCATCTGCACATTTCACCTGAAAGTTCAGATCATGGAGGGTATCTGAAAATTCACCCTGACCACAACCAAGATCCAGGACACTGCCACTGGTTTTAAAGTCTTCCAGTAACTTTAAGGCCAGTTCATATTGTGGCCTTCCTTTCTGGTAGGTGCGGGTTTCTTCTCCAAATGAATATTTATTTTTAAGTTCATCTACCATAGGAATCCCTTTTTAAATATCTTGGGCTTATACTCTTATTTATTATCATTTTTCTCTAAAATTATATCATAAGTGAGTTTTTTAAGGTTCAATATTTTTTAACCTCTTATCCTACTGAAATTTTCTTGATTAACTCCAGTTCATTTTGGAATACTTTTTTAAGACTATATTTATCAATTATAGTATGCCTGGCGTTTTTTCTCAGTTTAATCCTGAGATCATCATCTTCCATCAACATTACAATAGCCTTACTTATGGAATCAGAGTCTATGCCACATAAAATCCCATCATGCCCTGGAGTAATTACCTCTTTTATACCTTCAACATTGGTTCCTATAACTGGTAAAGCACAGGACATGGCTTCTAGTAATGTTTTGGGCATTCCTTCATACATTGATGGTAAAATGAATATTTCATGTTTATTTAAAACCGGGGGTAAGTCTTGATTGGCTATATTTCCCATAAAATGTACATTACAGTCATTTTCTTCTGCAAATTTTTCCAGTTCTTCTTTTAACTCTCCAGTTCCAATGATATTTAATGAATAGGGGAGGCCTTTTAATGCCTCAATAAGTGCAAAAAGGTTTTTTTGCCGGGTTAATCTTCCCACGAAACACAGTGAAGTTTCATCCTTGTTCATATTTAATGGTCTGAATCTTTCAGTTTCTACATAGTTAGGTATAGCATAATGTAACCCTTTAGGACTGTATTTTTCTTCTATATAATCATATCCCCTTAGAGAACTGGTTATAATACCATCAGCATTCCTGTAAGCGAATCTTTCAATTAATCTGGATATCCAATCATTTTTAAAGAGGGAAAGAACATAGCCAGTTCTAACTATCAGAACATTTTTGTTGAGATATCTGGATAAAACTGCACTCCATGATCCCATCATCTGGTTGGTCTTAACCACATCAACAGATTTGAGTATTTTGCGATGCATGAAAGGGATTAAAATTGAATAAAGGAAGGGGTTAAGTGATCTCTCATTGGGGATTATTTTTATATTTTCCCTCAGATATGGACTGAATTTTAGATCTTCCCTGTTTCCATAGGTGAAAAGGTAGATCCTCTGGAAATGTTTACTTAGCTCGTTGTAAAAGGTAACTTCGCGGTCTATCATTCCCAGATGGTGCCATCTTTCCAGTGATATGCCCACTGTGAAAAAAAGGGCTAGACTCATGTTTTTGGTGTTATGGTCCATAAAAATCAGTTGGAATATTTATTTTATTTCATCTGTGTTAAAAAAATCTTTATCTACCCCTAGTATCATTTTACCTACCCCCCCCAATATCATAAAAATTTATATACCAATCAATATAGTTTCTGATCCCGGTTTTCACATCAGTTTCACTTTTCCAGGAAAGAACACTTTCAATTTTGGCTAGATCTGCCCAGGTGTCCTTAACATCACCTTTTTGCTTTTGAAAATAATTGATTCTGGCTTTTTTACCTGATACTTTCTCTATTTCAACTAAAAGGTTATTTATGCTGATTCTACTGCCTCCTCCAACATTGAATACTTCGCCATTGGTTTCAGACTCGGCAGCAATCGCAATGGCCTTAACCACATCAGTTACATAGGTGAAATCACGGGTCTGCTCTCCATCACCATATACTGTTATTTCCTCACCTTTAAGGATGGATTTGACGAAACGGTGTATAGACATGTCTGGACGCTGTCTTGGCCCGTATACCGTGAAGTATCTCAAGGAAATAGTAGGAAGGCCGTAATTTTTCCAGTAAAGGTAAACAAGATGTTCAGCAGCCAGTTTACTCACCCCATATGGTGAAACTGGTTTCGGGAGGATTCCCTCCTTCATGGGAAGATCAACATCACCATAAACAGAGGATGAGGATGAATAGACAAACTTCTTAATTTTCAGGTCCTTGTAAAACTCCAGTAACTTCTGGGTGGCTTCAATGTTATTCCGGGTATAAACTGGGAAGTTTTCACCCCATGAATCCCGGACACCGGCCTGTGCAGCCAAGTGAAAAACATAATCTACTTCAGGGAACTCTTCCACATCCATGATATCCTTTTCAGTGAATTTAAAATCGGAATTTTTCAAGGCACTCTGTAGATTAGATTCTTTAATTAGGTAGGAATAATTATCTGTGAAACAATCTAGTCCATATACTTCAAACCCATTTTCCAGGAGGTAATCAGTTAAGTTACTCCCTATGAACCCAGCGCAGCCAGTTACCAATGCTTTCATAAAAAACTCCCATGTAACGTCTGAATTTTAGTATTACTTTCCAGTAAAGATTAGCTTTATATAATCCGTAGTTTAAGATTTATATTCATCATTTTAATATTTAATGATTTTTAACATGTTTTTATGATTAAATTAAGAGGACACATGCTATGAAAATAACTGTAATAGGAGCAGGGTATGTGGGACTGGTAAGTGCAGTGTGTTTTGCTGAACTGGGAAACAAAGTTCTGTGCGTTGAGAAAAGTTCCTCTAAACTGGATGAACTAAGTCGTGGAATGTCCCCTATACAGGAACCAGGTTTAACTGAAATCCTGGATAAAAACCTTGAAGAAGGGAGGATAAGGTTTTCAGACAGTATTAAGGAAGGTGTTGATTTCAGTAAGGTCATATTTATTTGTGTGGGAACACCCCAGAGTGAAAATGGAATGGCTGATCTATCCCAAGTAGAGGAAGTATCCCGACAGATTGCCATGCACATGGGAGAATACAAGCTCATAATAGAAAAATCAACTGTTCCTGTGAAAACCCATGAATTAATCAGGCGTACTATTAAGAGATATGCCAGGGAAGACCTGGAGTTTGATGTGGCATCCAATCCTGAGTTTTTAAGGGAAGGCTTTGCAGTTTATGATTTCATGAACCCTGACCGGATCGTGATAGGGGTTGAAAGCAAAAGGGCAGTGGAGATCTTCCAAGAGATCTATCAGCCTTTCACGGAAAATGGTAACACCCTCTTTGTAACCAAAACTTCGGCTGCAGAGATAATAAAATATGCATCCAACTCATTCCTGGCCATTAAAATCTCATACATCAACATGTTGGCTGATCTGGCTGAAAAAGTTGGTGTGGATGTGGATATGATTGCAGAGGGTGTGGGAAGAGATAAAAGGATTGGGAGAGACTTCCTCAACGCAGGGATTGGTTACGGTGGATCCTGCCTACCCAAAGATGTTAATGCATTCATTCACATGGCAGAGAACTATGGTCTGGATTTTGGCCTCCTTAAAGAAACAGAAAAGATCAACCTGAACCGGAGAAAGCAGTTCCTGGAAAAGGTGGAGAAGCTTCTCTGGATAAATCGTGATAAGAAAATTGCAGTGTGGGGACTGGCATTTAAGGCCAACACTGATGATGTGAGAGATGCTCCATCACTGGGTATTGTCAAGGGACTCCTTGAAACCGGTGCCCAACTATGCTTGTATGATCCTGAAGCAATGGAGAACTTTAAAACTATTTTCTCTGAAAGTAAAAAGTTGAACTATGTTGAAGATAAATATGATGCCCTCCACGAATCTGAAGCACTACTGGTACTTACTGAATGGGATGAATTCAAAGAAGCAGACCTGAAAAGGATAAAAGAACTTATGAAACTGCCCATTGTTGTTGATGGTCGGAACATCTTCAACAGAGATAAAATGGAAAGTGAAGGGTTTGAATACCATGGTATGGGAAGATAAGTGGAAATAAGGTTAAGCGAAAATAAAATTAAGTGAAAATAAGCCCACAAATTTGTAATGGAACTTAATACTCCTTTTAATATCTTAAAACTCTTAAAAAAGAAAAATAATGGAAAAATGGGAAATATAATAATCCCCATTTTTTTGTTTCTACTTTTTTCATGCCACACTAACTGTGTTTACCTGCTGGTTGTTGGTTTCATCGGTTTCTATGATGCTGTTTGCAGGGTCTGCCCATATCATGAGTTCGTGTGATCCGGTGGTGGTGGGTGTCCATAGGAAGAGCAGGGTGGTGCTGGCACCTGGTGCCAGGGTGACGATCTGTTTTCCCACTGAAACTCCATCTTCGTAGAGTCTGACCGTGAAAGTAACATTACTTCCTCCTGTATTGGCCACGTCTACAGTTACAGGGTAACTGGTTCCGTTTGTTGGGTTGTTTGGTGTTGTCAGGTTGTTGACTTCTATGTCGGGTCTTGTGTCGGTTACTGTTACGGTCTGGTTTTGTATGTTGTTGATTTCATTTGTTTCTGTTATGCTGTTGGTGGGATCTATCCACACCTTCAGGTCGTGATTGCCTGTGGTGGTGGGGTTCCAGTTGAAGGTCAATGTAGTGGTGGCTCCTGCATCGAGGGTGATGACCTGTTTTCCCACAGAGACACCATCTTCATAGAATCGCACGGTGAATGTGGTAGTGTTTGGTCCATTGTTGGATACATCTACAGTTACAGGATAACTGGTGCCTAGTTCTGGGTTGTTGGGTACTTGTAAATTGCTGGCTGCTAGTTCTGGCATGCCCAGTACAGTTATTGTGCTGTTTTGCTGGTTGTTGGATTCATCACTCTCATCAATGCTGTTGGTAGGGTCAGCCCACACATTCAGATCATGATCTCCACTACTGCTGGGGTTCCAGTTGAAGCTCAACGTAGTGGTGGCTCCTGCATCGAGGGTGATGACTTGTTTAGCCACAGAGACATTGTCTTCGTAGAATCGTACTGTGAATGTAGTTGGGTTTGTTCCGTTGTTGGTGATGTCTGCAGTTACAGTGTAAGTGGTTCCTAGGGATGGTGTGTTAGGTAGTGTTAAGTTGTTTACCTGTAGGTCTGGTCGTGTTTCAGTTATTTCCACAGCTTCTAAGACCTGGTTGTTGAGTTCACTGGATTCTAATACACTATTGGTAGGATCGGCTATAATTTGTAGGTAGTGTGTTCCCACTGTGCTGGGTGTCCAGTTGAAGTTCAGGGTGGTGTTATCTCCGGCCAGTAGGTTGATAATTTGTTTTCCGATTGATACTCCGTTGTCGTAGAGTCTTACTGTGAATGTGCTGTCGCTAAGTCCTAGATTGGCCACATCTACCAATACCTGGTAACTGTTACCCAATACTGCACTGGCAGGCACTTGTAGGTTGGTGACTTCTAGGTCAGGTTTACCTATACTTATATAGTCGGTTTTGGTGGTGGTGTCGCTGCCGCCTGGGCCGGTTACTGTGAGGGTAACTGTGTATGTTCCTTCATTGTTGTAGGTCCAAGTGGCATTCTGGCTGTTACTATCAATGGTTCCATCACCATCGAAGTCCCAGGCCCAACTGGTTGCGTCACTGGATGTGTCCGTGAACTGAACAGTTAAAGGTGCAACTCCATGGGTGGTGTCTACGGTGAAATCAGCTACAGGAACTGGATAATTAACTGTCACTAAAGTGGTGCTGTTAATACCATCTGCGGTGGCAGTGATGGTGGTGGTTCCGGCTGTGTGTGCGGTGAACAATCCGTTACTGTCGATGGTTCCCACTGTTTCATTGGATGAAGTCCAGTTAAACACCTTACCTGACAGTTTCTCAAGGTACTGAGTATAAGCCTGTGCTGAAAACTGCTGATCATCACCTATAGTCACATTAACCTCATTTGGTGTGACTTCGATGTTACTGAACACTTCTTCGTCAGATATCACCCAGATATTGTCAAGGAAGAAGGTGGCAGATGCCCAACTGTATTCAGAGTAGGCCTGTATTTTAAAAGTGTGGTCACCTAGTGCTATTTCTGATAGATCGATGGTGTACAGGTTCCAGGCTCCGTTAAGTGGGATGGAAAGCATTTCCTGACCATCCATGTACACCTTCACCCCATTGTTGAAACCATAGGATGTTGTTGCAGCTGCATCGAAACGCAGGGTTTTTGCTCTATCATCGGTGATGCTGATGGTACGTTCAGCAGAAACTGTTGATCCACCAGAATAACCAGTGATACTAGAAGATCCCTCATAAACATTGCTAGTACTCAGAGAGGAACCTACGGTGGTCCATCCGTCAAGAGACTCGCAAGCATCATTCCAAGGAACAAAAAGCGCCCTAACCGTAATGTAATCCGTCTTAATTTCCTCATCGGATCCATCCGGATTACTCACAGTCAACTTAACGGTATAGGTACCCACAGTATCATAGGTGTAGGTGGGGTTCTGTTCAGTACTGTCTACTAATCCGTCGTTCTGGAAGTCCCATTCCCAGCTGGTTGCATTGGTGGATTGATCTGTGAACTGCACAGTTAAAGGCACATCACCTGTAGTATTGTCCACTGTGAATTCTGCCACAGGAACTGGATACTTGACTGTGATGTAATCCATTTTAGTAGTGCTACTACTGCCAGCAGGACCAGTCACAATGAGCTTCACAGTATAAGTCCCCGGAGTACCGTAGGTATGTGTGGGGTTTTGTTCTGTGCTGTCGATGATTCCGTCGTTCTGGAAGTCCCACTCCCAACCAGTCACATCACCAGTAGACTGATCAATGAACTGCACTTCTAATGGTGCTACTCCATTGGCAAGGTCAGATATGAATCTTGCTACAGGTGCAGCACTGTTCACACTGATATAACCAGTTTTTGTGGTGGTGCTGCTTCCACCGGGACCAGTTACAGTGAGCTTCACTGTATAAGTACCCACAATATCGTAGGTGTGGGTGGGGTTTTGTTCAGTACTGTCTACTACACCGTCATTGTCGAAGTCCCATTCCCAGGTGGTTATGTTTCCATTTGATGTGTCTGTGAATTGTACTGTTAAAGGTGCCAGACCATTGGTGGTGTTGCTAGTGAAGTCTGCGTCGATGTAGTCGATGGTGTAGGTTTCTGTTTGCACGGGTGAGGTGTTATTTGCACTGTCTACTGCAACATAGTTTAATGTAACATCATCAGTTATACTAATTGGTTCGGTGTACAGTGAGCTGCTGGTTGTGGGATCTGTGCCATCAAGGGTGTAATAGATCACTGGATCAGCATCATAGTCATCAGTAGCAGTCAGTGTCACAATCTGGGGAGTGCTGTACACTCCACCTGTGATATCTGCGGAAACTTCTGGAGCCGTAGTATCCAGTGTAATTGTCATGATGGCTGTGGCTAGGGCTAAGTATGATCCTCCGTATACTCCTAGTTCGTTGGTACCATTTTGTAAGGCTGTTGTGACGTCGTAGTAGTTGTAATTGGGGTCGCTGCCGCCGCCTCCACTTATGTTGATGGTTTCTCCGTTAAAGAGCATGCTTCCACAATCACCACCACCTGAAGGTGTGATGGTTGTAACCTCTGCATTTGCTACCTTATCAGTGGTTACGTTATTGAACATAGCGTAACCTGTGGCTGGATCGTGGTAGAGGATGTCGTATCCGTGGTTTATCCAGATTTGTCGGTAGGGTTCGCTGGCAGATTCATAGACTACGATGAGGATGGTAGCGTAGCTGGCACCTCCAGTTGAGGTTAAGACAGCGGTGTTGTTTCCGGTTGCGTTGAAATATGCAGTTACATCGAATACGTCTTGGCCATCATCGCCATCAACGTAGTGAGCAGTTTGATTCATATCGTAACCATTAAACACCAGAGTATATCCAGGGTAACCATACCATGTCCAGGCTTGGTATAAATAGGCGGCTAATATAGTTGCACCTTCTGGTATGTTCAGGGCGCTGGCAGTGTATGTTACAGTACCGGTACCTGGGGTGTTGTGTGCAAACCAGGTGTAACCAGTGCCGCCATTGGATATGACTATTCCTATGTTTCCTTCGGCATAGTAACCAGTTTCCATATCTATTCCATTGTAGTATCTTCCACCATTCCATGGATCACCTGTATAAGTATTGTAAGTTCTGTTTTGCACTGGGGAGATGTTTCCACTGGCATCCACTGCTATGAAATTCAAAAGGGTAATAACATACTGTGGAATTGTGATGGGTTCAGTATATGGTTTGCTTGAGGTGGTAGGCGCACTTCCATCAGTAGTGTAGTAGATCGCTGGATTAGGATCTGCATTATCTGTGGCAGATAAAGTCACTGTGGTGCCATTCCGACTATCTGTTACTGTGGGAGCCTCAATATCCGCGATAGTGTATGTATCATTTTGCACTGGAGAGATGTTTCCACTGGCATCCACTGCAATAAACTTCAAAATAGTGGTAACATTCTCAGGAAGAGTGACAGGACCTGTGTATAATGTACTGCTGGTTGTGGGGTCTGTGCCGTCAGTGGTATAATAGATCGTTGGGTTGGGGTCTATGTTGTCCTGTGCAGATAAAGTCACTTGAGTACCTATGTTGTAGGTTCCACCCACCAGATTGGCGGTTACAGTGGGTAACTCTGTATCATTGATGGTGTATGTCTGACTTTGCACTGGTGATACATTACCAAACCTGTCTGCCCCCATAAATTTCAATGTAGTTGTTGCAATGATATCGATAGCACCATTACATTGTGTGCTATTGGTGGTGGGGTCTGTGCCGTCAGTGGTATAATAAATCTTAGGGTTTATGTCGTAGTTGTCGGTGGCAGATAAAGTTACCTGTACTGCTGAACTGAAATTCCCACTTGTAGGGCTGGCTGTTACTGTTGGAGCTTCTGTATCATCTGGGGGGGTAATCACAGTGATATAATCTGTCTTAACTGCAGAATTACTGCTACCCACATTAGATACTGTCAATTTAACAGTGTAAACACCGGGTGTATTGTAGGTGTAGGTGGGGTTTTGTTCTGTGCTGTCTATGGTTCCATCGTTGTCAAAGTCCCATTCCCATGTAGTTAGATCAGTTTCGCTTGTGGAGGTGTCAGTGAATTGCACGGTTAAAGGCGAATAATCAGACAAAATATCAGCAGTGAAATTCGCAACTGGAGACACAAAGTCTAGTTTCGCCAGGAAAATCTCCATGTAACTGCTGCTTATGACTGATTGGTAGGCTCCAGATGTTACTGGAAAGCTTGCAGAATTTGTGTATCCTGCAAAATAGACATTACCCTCACTGTCAATTGTAATAGCATTGCCTAAATCATTTCTGTCTCCTCCAAAAAATGTGGAGTATATTAAGTCCGTACCATCAGAGTTCAATTTACTTAATATGACATCACCCATAAAACCTCCCTGGTTTGTTGTTTGATAAGCAGTTGTAGTTATTGGGAAATCTGAAGAATTTGTATATCCAATGATGTAGGCATTTCCGTCACTATCCACTGCAATATCCTTTGCTGTTTCTATACTGTTATCAGCGCTTCCTCCGAGGTAGGTACTGTACACTAAATCGGTTCCATTGGCGTTTAATTTTGATACAAAAGCATCATAATCAACACCAGCATTTGATGTTTGCAATGCTCCAGTTGTCACAGGGAAGTCTGTGGATGTTGTTTGTCCTGTTATGTAGACATTTCCTTCATTGTCTACTGCAATACCAGAACCATAATCAGTTCCTGTTCCTCCGAGGTAGGTGCTGTATAGTAGTGTTCCATTGCTATTGAACTTAGTTATGAAGATATCATAACCTCCGGTATTTGATGTTTGGTAGGCGTCTGTTGTGGTGGGGAAGTCTGTGGATGTTGTATATCCTGTGAGATAAACATTTCCCTCACTGTCTACTGCAATATCATACCCATAGTCGCCGCTGGTTCCTCCGAGGTAGGTGCTGTACACTAGATTTCCGCTGCTATTGAACTTAGCTAAGAAAATATCATAAGATCCGGTATTTGATGTTTGGTTGGCATCTGTTGTGGTGGGGAAGTCTGTGGATTTTGTATATCCTGTGAGATAAACATTTCCCTCACTGTCTACTGTAATATCACGTCCAGAGTCTGTGCTGGTTCCTCCGAGGTAGGTGCTGTACACTAAGGTTCCGCTGCTATTGAACTTAGTTATGAAGATATCATAACCTCCGGTATTTGATGTTTGGTAGGCGTCTGTTGTGGTGGGGAAGTCTGTGGATGTTGTATATCCTGTGAGATAAACATTTCCCTCACTGTCTACTGCAATATCCTGCCCAGAGTCTGTGCTGGTTCCTCCGAGGTAGGTGCTGTACACTAAGGTTCCGCTGCTATTGAACTTAGCTAGGAAAATATCATAGGTACCTCCTGCATGTGATGTTTGGTAAGCATCTGTTGTGGTGGGGAAATCTGTGGAACTTGTTTGTCCAGTGAGATAAATATTTCCCTCATTGTCAACTGCAATGCCATAGGCCACTTCGTCTGAAGTTCCTCCAAGGTAAGTTGCGTAGTTTATGGGTATGACTGCGATGTAGTTGGTTTTGGTTTCTGTGTCTGATCCACCAGATCCTCTGACCGTTAAACTCACAGTAAAAGTACCCGATGTATTGTAGATATAAGTGGGGTTCTGTTCATAGCTGTCTATCACACCATCATTGTCGAAATCCCATTCCCATACCATTGCATTAGTGGAATTGTCAATAAACTGCACAGTCAACGACTCCAATCCACTAGTAACATTACTTGTGAAATCTGCCACGGGTGCCTCTGAATACTCTTTAAGTATGGTGAGTGTGGCCAGAACAGCTTTAAATGATCCGCTTCCTGCTGTGTAGGTTAGTGTGCTGTTTGCTCCAGGGGTGATCTGATTGGTAACATCCCAGGTGTGTGTTTCGAAGTAGTTTACTGGTGATACAGGGTCAGTTCCATTAAATTCTGCACCGTTGAAGTTGTAGCTTCCATCCTTACTTGATAAAGCCACAGTATTCAATGTAGCATTAGTTGCATTAGCAAGAACTGTCCTAGTTTCAAATGTTGTTTGGCTGTTTTCACCACTACTAATCCAGTCTTGTCCATCGTTAACCCAGTAATCCACTTTATCATAATCTCCGTCATTGTAGGCTGCCACCAGGGCGATCATTTTCAATCTGCCGTCGAAGCTTTCTGTGTCTACCTGTTCGGTTTTCACGTAAACTGATGGATTGGTGCAAGTGATGAGTCCAGTGACATCATACCATAACTGGTAATCAGAGTATACTCTGAAGCAATGATCATTGATCCAGTAGATGGTCCCATCAGTGGAATAGTTATCGCTGGTAAGTAGTTCGTTGCCTAATGTGATTTCATATACTCCGTCTCCATCACCATCCAGCAGTATAGTGGCGTTAGCTGGCCAATTGGCACTTCCACTTCCACTGTAGATGTTCACGTATACTTGTGCCCATTGGATATCTGTTCCATTGGCAGACTCATCAGTGGGCAGGTTATAGGTTGTGTTGAATTCACGGGAAGTAGCATCAGTGGGCTGATCATTCCATGCTACAGGTTGGGTAGCATTGATATACAGATCACCTGACACTGTGCCATTATGGGTAGTGTTTAAAGGTACATTTTCTGCTGAGACTGCACCACACAATACCAAAGCCATAAGCACAGTCAAAAACAACAAGGCTGATTTGCCCTTCATAGTGACATCACCTCCCCAATTTCATTTAAAACATTCATTTTAATCTGTCTCTCCTTTATTTTACTTATTGAAGTATCGTGTTTGTTATTTTTGCCTTATTTTACCCATATTTTACCCAATCAAAATTTAATCAGGTTTCATATTTCTCAATAAGGCTTTTTTCAATAGGATCTTTCAAAATTAATAGTTCAATTCAATAGTTCGCCGCCACCTGCAAAATCACCCCCTTATGGTATAATATTTACTACAAAACATAATTTCCAATATCAAACTATATAATACTTTTTTATTTATCTATATTAATAATTTAAGGTGTAAAATGGTGGTTATAGTAATAACTCTGGAAAAGTAATAAAAAAGTATGGTATGTTTTTTTATTTAAATGGTTATTTGTCGATTGGGTAGGGCATGTAATTTTGCAAGAAAAGAGATAAAAAAGGGAAAAAATAGGGGAAGTTTTTATGTTATTCCCTATTTTGTTTTGTTTTTTTGGGGTTCTTAAGTTACACTAACTGTAGCCACTTGTTGGTTGTTGGTTTCATCGGTTTCTATGATGCTGTTTGCAGGGTCTGCCCATATCATGAGTTCGTGTGAACCCGATGTGGTAGGTGTCCAGGCAAATAGCACTGGGGTGGTGCTTCCTGCATCTAGATTGATGACCTGTTTTCCCACACAGACACCATCTTCATAGAACCGTACTGTGAAAGTTGCACTTGTGGCTCCGTTGTTGGTGATGTCTGCTACCACTGGATAGGTGGTGTTTAGGGTGGGATTGCTGGGTACTGTGAGGTTGGTAACCTCTAGGTCAGGTCTAAGATCAGTCACTGAAAGGGATGTGGTCAGTTGGTTGTTGGATTCACTGACTTCATCAACACTACCTGTAGGGTCAGCCCACACCATCAAATCATGGGACCCAGTGGTTGTTGGTGTCCAGGTGAAGCTTAAAGTAGTGTTACTTCCGGCAGTTAGGGTGATGACTTGTTTTCCCACTGAAACTCCGTCTTCGTAGAGTCGTACTGTGAAGGTGGCATCGTTTGTTCCGTTGTTGGCCACGTCTACAGTTACAGGGTAACTGGTGCTTAAAGCTGGGCTTTCGGGTGTTACCAGGTTGCTGATTTCAATGTCTGGTCGGACGTCACTCACAACTACTGATGTAGTCTGTTGGTTGTTGGTTTTGCTGAGTTCAGTAATGCTACCTGTAGGGTCAGCCCATACCATCAAATCATGACTGCCCGTAGTGTTGGGTGTCCAGGTGAAGCTTAAAGTAGTGCTACTTCCAGCAGTTAGGGTGATGACTTGTTTTCCCACTGAAATTCCATCTTCGTAGAGTCGTACGGTGAAGGTGGCATCGCTGGCTCCGTTATTGGCCACATCCACAGTTACAGGATAACTTGTACCTGCGAGTGGACTGCTGGGTGTTGTGAGGTTGCTGGTTGCAAGGTCTGGTCGTACGTCAGCCACATTTACCACAGATAGTTGTTGGTTGTTGCCTTCGTTTGATTCTGTTATGCTGTTTGCAGGGTCAGCGATGATTTGTAGGTAGTGTGTTCCAGTGGTAGTTGCTTTCCATAGGAAGTTAACCACTGCG
>JAHKLQ010000175.1 GCA_020854975.1 Methanobacterium sp. | reverse complement strand
GAAATAATGGCTATAGGGTTTCGACCCATCATCATAGTACCTCTATCAGTAACCTTCCCCTTGGCAATGGTAACTTCAACCACCTCAGGAGTCATATTAAGTTTTTTGATTGCTTCAACAGCCTCCACACGGGTTTCAAGAAGTATTGAAGTGATTATCAGTCTACCATTATAATTGAGCTTTTCATAGCCCCGACTGATTATTTGGGGAAGGTCTCCACTGCTACCTCCAACTAATAGTACATCGAAGGAGGCAAGTTCAGTCAGGACACTGAGTGCATCACCTTCAATAAGTCTAACCTTTTCCAGAAGTTTATGCTTAATAATATTTCTCTGGGTCAGTGATATGGCTTCAGGGTTCTTATCAATTGCTATGACTTCCTGGGCCCTCTGGGCAGATTCAACAGTTAATCCCCCAGTTCCACAACCAACATCCAGTACTACATCTTCTTTGGAGATATGTGCCTTACACATGACTAAACATCGTACCTCTTCCTTGGTGGGGCCAGGTACTTCTTTAGACTGGATGAAATCTTCATCTTTAATCATGGGACCTCCTCATGCCATCTCTGATAAAGGTTATGGTCAATATTTAGAATGTCCAGGATTTTACCCACCAGGAAGTCTATCAGTTCATCAATATTTTGGGGTTGATGGTAAAAAGCAGGCATGGCAGGTAATATTATGCCACCCTCCTTACTGATGCGTAGCATGTTTTCCAGGTGTACAGATCGTAAGGGAGTTTCCCTTGGCACCAGTAACAGGGTTCTCCTCTCCTTTAAAGCCACATCTGCAGCTCGAGTAACGGCATTGCTGGCAAAACCAGTGGAAATGGCAGATATGGTTTTCATAGTGCAGGGTACAATGATCATAGACTCAAACCTACATGAACCACTGTTAATTGCACTGGTAAGATCACCTGGCTCATAGAATCTGTAACAAAGTTTTTTAAGCTGATCTTCATCAATTCCCATCTCATGCTTCAGGATGATCCGTGCAGGTTCTGTTACCACCAGTGCTGTGTCTTTTCCCATTTCCTTTAGAACTTCCAGTAATCTAACACCGTAGGCAACACCGCTTGCTCCAGTAATGGCTACCACTATCATCGTATCACATTATTATTTTTAAGATTTTGAAGTCTTTTATCTTTAAGATTTCAGAGTCTTTAAAGATTTTTAACTTGAAGAGTTTGTTTATGGTTATATTTTAATTAATTTTACAATTTTTAATTTTATTTTCTTATTTTTTGCAGTTTCAAAACTGTATATAATGGGACCCCCAGTTACAATGAACTATTTTTGTTTTTATTGGGAAATTATCTAAATATTTTATTTATGAATATCCAGATAATCCTGGAAATTTAGGCTAGCAGCTTGGTCTGCATGTTCTTCAGGTAGGTATATACATAGATCTGCATGGTTGAAACGAGCATCCTTCAAGGCTCTCACCAGATTAGAAACATCACCTAACTTCACTGTCTTCCCATTAAGAGAAACTGGTGTGGACATTTCATGGAAAGATGGATATTCAGGAACATCAACCAGGACGCAGTCTATATCTACCCCCAGATCATTGGCTATCTCTTTTTCAACTTTTTTGGTTTTAGCTGAATCCATTTGAAAAACAGCTTCAGGATGGGTAATATCATCCAGTTTCAGGGAATAAACCCGTTTGTATAACTGACGGGTATCCAATCTGCTCATAATATCCTCAATATAACCCGATTGTGACCTGGCAGCGGCAATGATATCTGTATCATCATAACGGTAGATTTCATGGGCGTTAACAATCTCTTTTTCTAGGAGTTTTCTAAGGCATCGTCTGAACATGGAATTAACGATCCGGGTAGTGTGGTGCTGATAAACGCTTGGATACATAAAATAACGTGCCAAAAGCATGGATTCAGCTGCTTGAACTCCTTTACTCCGTAACACAAGCCCATCATCAATTTGCATATTGTATATAAGACGTTCCACATCAATTACACCATATGCCACTCCAGTATAATATGAGTCACGGAGAAGATAGTCCATACGGTCCACATCAAGTTCTCCAGAAATTATCTGACCCAAAGACCCTTTACCACTGATAATCCTCAATATTTTTTTTAATGAAAATTTTTCAGATAATATATCGCCCAGCTGTGATTCTTTAATAAGTTTGGAAGTGAGTTCTTCATGGGATGAATCAAGAACTCTTTCAGACACATGGGAAAATGGTCCATGACCTGCATCATGGATAATGGCACAGCTCCTGATTAAGGTCTCAGTATCTTCATCTAACTGGAGATTCTTGGCCAGTCGTGAAGCCAGGTACATGGTTCCTATGGAGTGTTCAAAACGACTGTGATTAGCACCAGGATAGACTAGATATGTGAATCCAAGCTGCTTGATCCTCCTTAAACGTTGTATTTCTGGAGTATCAGTAAGTCGTACTTCAAATTCCTCTAACTTGAGGTTTCCATGTACACTATCTCTAATAAACTTCAAACTTTTACCCCCTGATAATAAAGCGTAACTAACTTCATTTTTAACCGTTGTAAAATGAAATTAATCCCCATGAATTGAAAATAAACTCCCTATGAATTGAAAGTTCGAACCCTTATTTTAACCACCAGACATGATAACTTTACTTCCTGCACTGCCTATTTCCTCTTTTTTAAAGTCCAATTCGTATTTAACCCTTTCAACGATTTCTTCCAAGGCAGCCCTGGTTTCATGACGATGGGACCCAGACACTACAACCAGAAAGAGGGAATCACCAGGTTTAAATTGGCCCAGATAATGAACCACTGCAATGTCTTTTACTCCATGTTCACTTTGAACTTCTTTTAGAATCTTTTCAAGTTCTTTTTCAGTTTTTTCAGTGCTGGGAGTGGTGAGAACTATTTTATCAGTAGTTTTAAGGGTTTCTTTACCCCTTACAATTCCTTCAAAGGTGAATATGGCTCCGCACTCATTTATTGAGGGGCTGTTCTTAATTTGTTGAGTTAAATCAGTTATAGTGCTGGTTTTTTCACCATCAGGAATGATTCTGGCGATGATCATGATTCACTTACCTCCTTTTTTGCCAGGTGATTAATTCTTGAAATTCCATCGATTTCATTAATAACTTCCACAACTAATTCTGGTACTAGTTTTTCCCATTTTTCCCCTGTTAAAATCCTACGACGAACTTCTGTCCCTGAACAGACTTTTCTGTTGAATAATGGGGGTTCTGTAACCAGATAACCTTTTTCTATGAATAATCTCTGTACCAGGGGGTTACCAGAATATACGTGTTCAAATGGAGGGGTTAACATTTCGATATGAGCTACCCATAGGGAATTACACTCAATATCCTGTACTGGAATTATATAGTAACGTGAAGGGGGTATACCATTTTCTGCCAGGGCTTTAGTTAACATCATCACCCTTTCCCCTGCAGTGAAAGGATCTTTCAGAGTATGACTGAGCTGTGCACTGCCAACTACAATGATCACTTCTTCCACTTCTTTCAATATCCTTCTGATCACTTGAAGATGCCCCTTATGTACTGGTTGCATCCTCCCCACTAAAAGTCCTCTCATAATCAATACACCATCAATTATTCATTATTATAGAGTAATAATTTTATTAGTAACTATTCATCATCAGTTTAATGGAATGATTGGTTATCATGTGATTAATCATGTACTGTTATAATATAAAGTAATTATTAGTTTTCAACAATTAAAATATCATTCGAAAACTGTTATTTTCTTCCGATAACCCGCTAAATTCTCATAAGCTTTATACTCTGATAAGCTCTGTTGATTACCTCTCTTTCTACCGGCATAAATAATTAACCAAATAAATTAGGGTGAAGTTCTAATCTAAATAGTTTAATCATACCACTCGTAATCTGGGTACTGGAAATAGGGGTGATGCTGTAATGTAACTATTTTAATGGAATGATAAAATTTTAATGACATTATACATTGATTTTAAGTTAGTATTTCTAATAAATATGCAAAGTAAGAGTTTTAAGAGATTTAAAAGATTAACAAAGCAAGGTTAAAATTATAGAACAACCTATATATCAAGAGATGTTTAACAAGAGATCAGGTTTCATAATTCAATGCATAAAAAAATTTTCTAAGGAATGAACGGATTTTATTAGGGATCAACAGGTAATTAATGGTGATTATAGATGATTAAGGTTGAAAATCTATCAAAAACTTATCATATGAAAGAAGGGTCAAAGATCAAGGCACTGGACAAAGTTAACCTGGAAGCGAAAAAAGGGGAGATATTGGGTATTATTGGAACCAGTGGATCAGGTAAAACTACCCTTCTTAGAGTTCTCAGAGGTGTGGAACCATTTGACGAGGGAGAGATTACCATTGGTGATGTTACTGTAAGTCCAGATTCTCCTCCTTATTACTCAAGAAAACTACGTGAGGCAACAGCCATCCATCTTCAACGTTCTTTTGGATTATGGTCTGAAACCGCTCTTTCAAATGTTATAAGGAAACTTTACGGGACTAAATATGGTGATGAAGCCTTAACTGACTTTGATTTTGCCTATGATGAATTTTCTGAAGAAGCCATGGAGATCCTGAAAGTGGTGGGATTGGAGCATAAAGCTGATCACTTTGCCCCGGTCTTAAGTGGTGGTGAGAAACAAAGACTTATTATGGCAAGACAGCTTGCTAAAAAGCCTGAAGTTCTCTTATTAGATGAACCTGCCACCATGTCCTGTCCCAAAACAAAACAGGAAATATTGGACGCTATACGTAACATCAATCAGGATTTGGGTGTGACTGTGATTCTGGTATCCCATCTTCCAGAAGTTCATCACTACCTATCCCAGCGTCTGTTGTTAATGGAAGAAGGCCGAGTAGTGGATGAAGGATCACCTGATAAAATAATAAAGAGGTTTTTAAAGAAGATGGAACCCCAAATCCCTAGACGGAACCCGGAAGATGTTGGTGCGGAAATAATCAAGGCCCAGGATCTGGAAAGGAAATTTTACCTCTTAAAAGCAGGTAATGTTTTAGAACTGAAGGATGTGAGCTTTGATGTTAAAGAAGGGGAGGTTGTTTCTCTTATTGGACCCAGTGGAGCTGGTAAAACTGTTCTTCTCCGTATGGTTGGTGGTTTAGACCAGCCAGATGCAGGTACAGTTTCTTTTAAACTTGATGGTGAATGGGTGGATATGCATCAGCCTGGAATCAGCAGGATGAATATTCGACGGCAGATGGGATTCATGCATCAGGAATTTGCCCTGGTACACCATGCCCGGATCCGAGACCAGATTGCAGCAAGATTAGGTGTTAAAGGAATAATGGTGGTTGATGAAGCTAAGAAAAAAGCTGAAGAACTGGGCATAAGTGATCTGGCCCTTGATGTCTTATATCAGCTCACTGACCTTCCTGAAAACGAAGCTAAACAGCGTTTAGAACAAATAGGGCTTTCTCCAGATATTTTGGACACTCTATTTCCTAGTTTCCCAGAGACCAAAGTCAGAGAATATGCTGAACCCATATTCAAAGCTTTAGATCTCCCCATAGAGATACTTAACCGGAGATCCTATGAATTATCTGGTGGGCAGAAAGTGAGAGCTACCCTGGCTCTGGTACTGACCTCTCAACCAAAGGTTCTGATTTTAGATGAACCCTTTGGGGATCTGGATCCTATTACCCTGCGTATGGTTTCAAATTCTCTCAAACGCATAAACCAGGAATTCAACACCACTATACTTATGGTCAGCCATCATATTGACTTCATTGAGGAACTGGCCACTCGGGCTATCCGCATGGATGATGGTAGATTGATAGGTGATGGAAACCCAGAAAAAGAATGTGATGATTTCATTAAAAGCTGCGGAGCAGACTATCTTAAAAATAGCTCTGCATGGAAAAAGAAGATGACAGAATCATGAATTTTGCCATGAAATG
>JAHKLQ010000225.1 GCA_020854975.1 Methanobacterium sp. | reverse complement strand
TAAGGATTAAGGGATAAGGACTAAGAGATAAAAAGTAATGGATTTATTTTTAATCTGTGGAATAACCAACACGTTCCATTTCAGCTTCCCATGTCTCCGGATTCTCTTCAATATATCTTTCCAAAATTTCTCTACACTCATCTATCCCCAGGACTTTAACTTCAACTCCTTGATCTTTTAGAAGTTTTTCAGGCCCTATTAGAGTAGTGTTCTCTCCAATAACCACTCTGGAAATATTATAGAGCAATACTGCACCAGAACACATACTGCATGGGGATAGGGTAGTGTAAAGGGTACATTTCTGGTAATCTGATCCTTTGATGCGTCCAGCGTTTTGGATGCAGTCCATCTCTCCATGTAAAATAGCTGAATCATCCTGAAGAAGACGGTTATGGCCACGACCTATAATTTCACCATCTTCCACGAGCACTGCCCCTATAGGTATTCCACCCTCTTTTAAACTCTTTTCAGCTTCTTTAATTGCTTCTTTCATGAATTTATGATCTGGGGATGGCATGGATACCTCGTTTATCTAAGTTAAAAAAAATAGTAGGAAAAGAAAAAAGGGTTAGGTTGTTTTAAAACTACCCAGAATTCTTTCGAATGTTTCTGTGCCTTCGTTTGTAGATGTGTATGCAGCAATATAGACTTTGTCATCTTTTACCCAAAAGGCAACATTGGAATAAATTCCTGAGGAGCTCTGTTCAGGTGATGAAAGTAGTGTGGCACTGACACCATCAACAGTTATTGCTTTTTCTGTAGTTAAGTTCATGTTATTGTAGGTCTGAGTGAGAGTAGTCTTCAATGAGTCCCTCTGTTCTGTGGAAAGACTGCTAACATCTATAGTTGCAAAACCAAACCATGCATCACTGCCTTCAACAGCCGCACCAGCTGTTGCTCCTGAAATATCATCCATCCCTGAATCTGAACTTATATTCCAGGTTCCTGGATAATCAAAAGTCACACCATTACCAGTGTATGTGTTGTTCGTAGACCATTCATCAGTACTGGTAGTACAGCCTGAGGCCATAACCACCAGTGAAAGTATTGCCAAAACGTAGATTAACCTTTTCATTTAACCACCCATTATAATTATCATTATTAATTATGCGTTTAGGAATATTTAAATCTGCAGTATTAAAAACCATTTAGAATTATTATACTAACATACCATAAGCATTATTAGAAAATAGGATAATTAAACCGTTATTAAATGAATAACGAGTTTTTGAATAGTTGATAATGAAAAAGATAATAATTTTACCTTACTATTCTTTGAAATAATTGTTAAGGGGTTGATTTGGAGTGATTATGAAGCCAGTCATATACCAGATTACACTCCAAGGTGGTGGTAAATTTCAGTGCTTTCTCATCCACCATGAACTCTGGGTGATGGCTGGGTTTAGCCTCAGATAATGGCCTGTCACTGGGAGCAGCACCATAATACATGTAAAGGCCAGGAACTTCACGTGAAAAGTAAGAAAAATCCTCGGATTTGGTTGAAGCCAGATAATATAAGACATTTTTGGCCTGGGCCACTCTTTCTAATGTGGGGAGCATGGTCTGGTAGAGTTCTTCCTGGTTGACATTTCTGGGATAGTGCTGGCCAAAAATAACCTCCGCCTGGCAGCCATGCATCTCTGCTTTAAGCTCTGTTAACTCTTTAATACGTGTTACTAGTATTTCACGGTTATCTTCGTCCAGTGAACGGACTGTGAGTCCCATTTCTGCCCCTTCGGGGATGATGTTCACCTTGATACCACCCCAGAAGTAACCCACTGTAATCACCGCCGCACCTTTCTGCAGGTCCACTTCCCGGCTGATAAGAGTTTGGAGAGAGTTAATTAAAGAGGCTCCGGCAACTATAGGGTCTTTACCACTCCATGGTTGGGATCCATGGGCCTGTTCTCCCCATATGCGTATGAAGATACTGTCCTGGCTGGCATGAGTGGGTCCCTCCCGGATCATGACCTGTCCCGGATAACAAGTGTTGTTAGCGTGGAATCCAAAAATAACTTGGACATCCGGGTCTAGAAGAGCTCCTTCCTTCACCATACGCAGGGCCCCTCCATCCATACCAGTAGGGGCTCCTTCTTCAGCTGGTTGGAATAGAAAAACTACATTACCCGACAGATCATCCTTTAGCTGGCTTAGAATGGTGGCTGTGCCCAGGGCAGCAGTGGTGCTGGCATCATGACCACAAGCATGGGCCACATAGGTTTCCTGACCACCATAATCCGTTTTAACATTAGAAGCATAAGAAAGATCTGTTTCTTCCTTTACTGGAAGTGCATCAATATCTGCACGTATTGCAACTGTGGGGCCTGGTTTTCCACCGTGAAGAACAGCTTTAACACCAGTCTTGGCTATGGAACTGATTTCCAGTTCAGAGAATTTTTCAAGATAGTCCTTAATGTATTGACTGGTTTCAAACTCATGGTAGGCCAGTTCAGGGTGTTGATGGAGCCAGTGAAAGATTTCAATCTGTTTGGACTCAAAATCCGTGGCCAGTTGATCTACAGACTGGTAAAATATCTCCGAATTCATTAATCTCACCATTTAAATGGCTAATGACCTTTAAAATTCTTTTTATACTCTATTTTCTGTTATTTATCCTATTAATAATTTGTCAAGTGGGTTAGGGGTAGGTTATTTTTGTCCAATTATTAGCTTGATACCTATAATCGGTGACAATTTTCACTAAAAGATTTGTTAAATGATATGCGTTTGTGAATTCTAATGTATTATAACGTAGAGTTATAACGTATAATGGATTATAAAGGGGGGTGAAAGACTTGAATAAGGGATTAATAGCAATTATTGTAATTGTGATTGTGGTTATAGTTGCAGCTGGAGCCTGGTTTTTAATGACCCCAGCAACATCTAACAACACTACCAACAATAGTACTCCTATAAACAGTACCATTCGCAACCAGACTCAAAATCAAACCAATACTACCAATACCACCAACATAAATGCAGCGAAAGCCAAAGAACTAGCTGGCCAGTACATTGGAATGGGTGTTGAACTGGAGGATCCAATTTTAACAACCTATAAGGGTGTTACAGTGTGGGAAGTGCCTGTGGTGACTTACACACCTGAAAAGTCCTATCAGGATCCGATTTATATTAATGCCCAGAATGGGAATAGGGTGACTTAAGTTGCCCTTAAATCTTTTTTTGTGATTTAAAACTGTTATAAAATAAATTTAAAAAAACAATGATAAGACATATAAAAAGAAGAATAATGCTGAATATTTAAAAATAAAAAAAAAGATTGGATAAAGTGTTAATACCTTCTCCTATCCTGTAACTCTTTCATTTTGCCTGGATTCCATCCTCCACTGGCAGATTTGGATCTTCCTACTTGTTGCACATAACCTGTGATACGGTCGTACCATTCTACTTCTTTTTCTTCTCCACAGGTGGCACACTGGTTTTGGAGGCCTTTCATCAGGGTTTTGCATTTTATGCAGAAACTGAGGGCACTACTGTATGCCCAGAATCCTATATCTGATTTTTTGGCTATTTTATTGGTGAGGCTCATGAGTGATTGTGGGTCACTGTGCGATTCTCCCATGAAAGCATGGAATATGTGACCTCCCAGAGTTAGTGGGTGGAATTTTCCTTCTATACGGATTTTCTCAGCTAAATTCACATCAGAGTTAACTGGTACGTGGCTGCTGTTGGTATAGTAAGCTGCCTGTTCATCTCCCTGGGTGATGACTTCATTTTTGAATTTCTCCCGATCCAGGGTGGCAAATCTGTAAGCTGTGGATTCTGCTGGAGTTTGCAGTACCGTCCATCTGTATCCAGTTTCATCCTTCAACTCATTAGCACGCTGGTTCATGAATTCTATAACCTTTAATCCCAGTTTTCTAGCATCTTTATCATCTATACCTGCACCGCAGTGGGATAGGAGCATCTCATTCAAGCCCACGAAACCGAATGATAGGGTGGAGTTTTCCACATGATAATACTTGCCTCCATCTGTTTCCTGAGTTAAGAATGGGAGAAGGTTGAAGTTATTCAAACAGTTCATGGCCTGTTCCCGGCGTAAGTGGAGTACCTGTTCTGCCATTTGCAGATGTCCATCCAAATATTCGAAGATATCTTCTTCATCCCTGGATTGGTAAGCAATTCTAGGTAGGTTAAGAGTCACATAAGCCAGGTTACCTGTTCTGAGACAATCCTGTTCCCAGTCCCCAGTCCAGTTATCACTTAAACTGGTACGGCAGCCCATGTAGTTGGCCAGGTTACCCCGATATTTAGGTAGCATATTAACGAAG
>JAHKLQ010000187.1 GCA_020854975.1 Methanobacterium sp. | reverse complement strand
GGAAAAACTGGAAAATTACCAGTCTTTTCCATTAAATATTAAAGGAACAGGAGTATTTCCCCATCCTGGATATATGAGGGTTATCTGGTTGGGTGTTGAAGATCCGGATAAGTTTTCAACCTTACAGATGGATCTGGATGATGAATTTGTTAAAATGGGTTTTAAGAAGGAACGCAGTTACATTCCCCATTTAACCATAGCCCGGGTAAAAGGTTCTCATAACAAGGAAGTCCTGGCAGATATGATTAAAGACTTAGAGGAAATAGAAATTGGTCAGATGACTGTGGAAAGACTGGTGTTAAAAAAGAGTGAACTCACCCCAGTGGGACCTATCTACACCGATGTTAAGGATTTTTACATCTGAATGCCCCATTTAAAGAGGAGATTTAAGGCATTCTAATCTTTTTATTTAATAAGAGGTTTAGAAGTATCTTCCCCTAAGTAATATATACAGAAAAAAAATTTAGAGGTATCTTCCACTTATATTATTATACAGAAAAAGATTTAGAAATATTTTCCACTTAATTTATGCAAGAGATTTAGATGTATTCTGACCCTTAATTATGCAAGAAAAGATTTTAGAGGTATTATATTGATTGATTTTAAGCCTATTTTGAAGGATATAGAACCTTCCAAGGAAGAGGAAGAAAAGGTTCATAATTTAGCAGATAAATTAATGGAAATCATTAACATTGCTGCCCAGAAGGAGAAAATTACAGCAGAAGCAGTGTTGCTTGGTTCGGTGGCCAAAAACACCTGGATTTCTAGTGTGGATAACGGTGATAATGATCTGGATATTGACATTTTTATCAAGTTTCCCTTAACCACTTCCCCTGATAATCTGAAATCCCTGGGTTTGAAACTGGCCAAAGACTGCATAGAAGAAGCAGATGGTGTGTATGAGGAGCGATATGCATCTCATCCATATTTAACCGGTACCATTCAGGGTTATCAGGTTGATCTGGTTCCCTGTTATGATATTCAACATTCCCGTGAACTTAAATCTGCTGTGGACCGTACCCTTCTTCACACTCAGTATGTTATGGGAAACCTGAAAACTGGTCAGGAAAAAGAAGTTCGTCTCCTGAAGCGTTTCATGCAGATGGTAGGTACTTATGGTTCTGAATTCAAGGTAGGGGGTTTTTCCGGTTATCTATGTGAATTACTGGTTATCTATTATGGATCATTCCTGGAAGTCCTGCAGGGTGCCTGGGATGAATGGAAACCCGGTATCCAGATCGACTTATTGGACTATGGTACTGCAGACATGTTTAATGAACCTCTGGTGGTGGTGGATCCTACAGATGGTAATCGGAATGTTTCCGCAGCACTCACCCTTCAGAAGATGTCTGAATTTGTTATTGCAGCAGGAAATTTCCTTAAAAAACCTGAAAAATCATATTTCTATCCTAAAGTGATAGAATACAATCAAAAAGATATTCTGGAAGAATTTAGTCAGAGAGAAACCACCAGCCTTATTCTGAGTTTCCCTGCTCCGAATATTCCTTCAGATGCTCTGCATCCTCAGATCAGGAAAACTGAAAAATCTCTGGTTAAAATCCTGGAAACTGCGGATTTTAGTGTTCTGGGGAGTGATTCCTGGAGTAATGAGGGTGATGTGGATGAAAATATAGGTAATAAGGAAGATCAAGTTAAAAGGAAAGAAGTTGTGATTCTTCTGGAAATGAATACCTGGAGTCTTCCTCTCTATAAAAAACGTAATGGACCTGCCATCTGGGATAAAGGTAACACTTCAAAATTCCTTAAAAAACATCCCCAGAGCTGGATTGAGGGTGATCAGTGGAAAACCTTGTCTGAACGTGAATATCAGGATGTTGATTCCTTAATTCATGGTATTTTAAAGTCTGATGGTATCCGCCGCCTCAGGGTAGGGAAGCATTTGAAAAAAGAAATCCTTAAAAATTACGGGTTAAGGGATGTTATTGATGTTTTGAATGTTGAAGATGCAGATAAGGGTTTGCTTGAATTCCTGCACCATTATCTTAATAAAGGTGAATTTTTGTTACGTTAATTAACATATTTCATGTTACATGATTATATATGTAAATTCATCTTATTTTTGTAAAGAATATTTAATTTTCTTTTCTGTTGTATTAAGATAACAGTAGATATTAATTCCATATATTATAATTAAAAAAAATATAATTAAAAAAAATGAATAGATTTAAAATTTTAGATGTCTATCTGTTAGAAGGGACACCAAAATATGTTCGGTAAGCACCGGCTATTATCCAGAGTACTATAGCTATAACTAATCCATATTTCCAATCATAAAGACCAAATATTCCTCCAAGGAAAATTATAAGCCCTACTGCTCCTATGATATACAAAACAAAATTTTTTTGGTTGTTGTCCATTATTTTACATCTCCCTAATTTATATTAACCACTAATATGTTCTTCATTTCATAATATTGTTACGACTTTATGAGTACATAAAAAAAGGGGGTGTATAATACACACTTTGTATAAGTCAATAGTTTTTGTAATGTTATTTTATATAAAACTAACATTTGTTTTCATTAAACTAAACATTTCAATCCTTTCGTTCATAAACGAATTTAGGAACAGCATCCTCAAAGGGGTCAAAGGTTTCCAGGTTCTTTATCTCTGTGCATTTCATACTGACCCCTGAGTGTAGGGATGATGGGAGTCTGAGTATTCTTTTAAGATCTATGGAAACTTTGGCATCCACCAGGGTGAGATTTAAGGATGCAATACCCTTTATCAATTTCAAATAACGTATAGGGCCTATTTTACTGCGGAAAATACCCCACTCTCCTTCTTCAACGAAATTTTTGTATTTTATAGCATCTTTTATCAGTTTCTGATTTACTCCATCCATTTCCATGGAGGGATTTAAGGATAATATGGCCTGTTTTACCCGGTCAGTGAATACCTGGGCGTAACCAAAGGGTATGGTAAAGTGTTCCAGGTTGTATTTCATTCCGTTGTGGGAGTATTCTCTGCGGGGAACATCTGAACCCACTAAATATTTAACGATCTGGGCACGTACATCACTGTCCACTCCGGTTACCAGATCATCCTGTACCCGGATATGATAACCACGACCAGAATAAACCACATGAATATCTGAAAGTCCCAGATCACCTTTGAGTGTATCAAGGAGACCCTGGACAATTTCTTTGGCCTGGTTTAAACAGATCTCACAGACATTGTCACAGCCACAGGATCGGAT
>JAHKLQ010000112.1 GCA_020854975.1 Methanobacterium sp. | reverse complement strand
TGCATCCTTCTTGAAATCTTCTTCTAACCTGGTGTGTTCCTGGGTTCCTATTACCATGTCCAATGTGGGTTGGACTTCCACACCCTTAACATTTTCCAGGTAGATACTGTATTCACAGTATCCCTGTTTATTCAACCAGCTGATGGGGAAGTTGTTGCGCCCTCCCCTGATCATAACCTGGGATATATCAGGATGCATTTTGGATCTGGTCTTGGGCATGGGTTACACCGTGATTGTTAAAGAAATAGGTGGAATTTGTTTCCACACAGTATAATCCTTGATTTATAATAAGAATAATCTTAATGGTAGAGCATCTGATGAGTAATAACTTTATTCTTCTTCCTGTTCCTTCTTGGTCAGACGACTCTTAAGAGAGGTCCAGAGGTCTGTATCTTCCTTGTCCTTTTTATCATCTTTAACAGAAGAAGTTGGAGTGTTTTCCTTAATTTTATTCTGTTCAGCTGCCAGTTCCTTACTAGACACCTGCCCCTTGAAAGATCCCTTCTGAACGATTTTTTTATCCGCTCTCTCTTTTTTCAGGGCGTCTATAAGTTTTGTTCTGTCACTTTCAAGTTTTTTAACCCTTTCTTCCAGGTCCTGCTGTTTTCTGCGGGCTTTATTGTATTTATTGAACAGGCCTTTGTAGGTCTTGGACAGTTGGTTGTGTTTCCATTCTAAGTCTGCCAGTTCAGTTTCATATTGGGCCAGGTGTTTTTTGTATTCTGATTTTTGAGCTGAAATATCTTTCAACTCTCCCTCCTCATCCACCAGATCTTTAAGGTCACTTTGGGGTATGATGAATACTTCCATGCTGCAATCCAATTTATCCGACCTTTTAAGGGGAACCAGGTATTGATTATATTCATAGGTCTTTTTTTGGCCCCCAACATTTTTCTTGGTCTTCTTTTTATAACATTTAACTGCAGACTTTACCAGTTTCACCATTAAATTACCTCTAAAACAATTTCATGACAACTTAGAGTATATTTTCTCCTTTGTATGTTATGTTCTTAGAGTTCATAAAGGTTCTCAAAAAGACCCCCAAGCACTCCCTCTAACGTAATTAAAAGAAGATTTATCATACCTACATGGCCCGGGAACCTTCCACTTATAACTTATACTTTTCATTAATTTATATAAGTTAGAGACACAAAAAAGAATTGAGTAAGGTTATAAACCATTACCACTCCTTCCCAATAGTATAAATCTTTAGAAGATTATGAAACCAATCCTGTTTTTAATCTGTGGGATGGTGTGGTATTTTTAATCCATCCTTTTGATTCGGTGATGATTAATGGAAAAGGAAAGACTCCTCCTGGGATATGATAAATTTCTGATGATGGCCCTCCTGAAAGAGGGACCTCAAAGTTTAGAGGAACTGGATGATAAGACCATTCTTTTCTTATCCCTTATCTGGTACCAGCAATTACCTAAAAAAAGTCAGCCTTTAATGGAAAAATTGTTTTTCACCTTAGCACATATCAGATCTGAATTGGAAGATGAAAGGGCTGCTAAAAAAACTGGTAAAACTGAAGAAGAGTGTGAAAAACTCATTGAAAATGGATGGGTGAAACTGGAGGATGGTTATTATTCTCTAACTTCTCAGGGAGAGGAGTTGGCTGGGAAATTCGTCCAGAATATGGAAAAAAGAGCTTCTAGGGTGCGTAAGGATTTCTTTAAAGTTGATGCTGCAGCTAAAAATACCACGGTATTGGATGCTTTTCTGGCTGTGCTTAAATTAGGATCAGGACTGGTGAGTGGGAGTGTGGGGCTCACTGCTGATGGTACTGATGCTACCATGGACACTATCTCCGCCTTTATGGTATGGTTGGGAATCAAGTATCACCGAGAAACTTTGTCCACTCTTCTGGTGGTATTCGGATTATTCTTTGCCTCCCTGAGTATAGGTTATGATTCAGTTACTCATCTTATAAGTGCCTTTTACGGTACACTCACCCCTATGGGTATGCCCTATCTGGTTATAGTGGTGGAGGGTGTGGCTATTTTGGCTGCGGTTTTCCTGTTCTATTATCAGCGCTATGTGGGGAAGGTAAATTCCAGTTTAACCCTTATTTCCCAGTCAGTGGATAGTAAAAATCATATATTCATAGGTTTATCAGTTATTGCTGGGGCGGTTTTCACCTTGCAGGGTGTTTACTTTGTTGATGCTCTTATAGCCTTGTTTATAGCCATTGGAATATTCAGAGATGCCACGGATTTACTCAGAGAAGCTATTTCAGTCCGGAAGGGGGAGGAAGAAGATTATTCCCATTATAAACTTCCTCTGGAGGAGACCTGGGAGGGTAATAAAATGATGGCATTTCAGAACTGGATATTATATATTCTGTGGGGTAAGCATAGGACACGTCCAGAAATTGTTTCATCCTTGGGATCTGTTTTCAGTCCAGATAATTACATTCCAGTCTTGTCAGAGCTTAATGCTACGGTTAAGGAGGTTCATGACTTTGATGAGATCTTTGATGATCTGGTAGTTCCTCTTAAAAAAGAAGAACTTCTCATTTTAGAAGAAGAAGTTTACACCTTAAGTGATGCTGGTAGTCAGTATCTGGAGAACTTTTTAAGTAATTTTGATTACTATGATGTTCACATGTCGGATACTATTCTTCTTTCCATGGCTGAGGATGAATTCAGTGATGTACATCATATTTAGCAAGCTAGGTTAATCTGTAAAGTGTAAAATAAGTATAGAGTAAAATAGGTATAGAAAATATTTGAAAAGAGTTAAAAATTAATTCCGGTTCGGGATCTTCCGTTTTGGAACTTTTTTTCTTGTTTTATTGGCTGCAGATAGTAGTTGCCTGTATTTAGCCCTTAAGTAATCTATATTTTCTTCAATAAGTTCGTTGATGAACTTTTCCACACTCTCATCATCAATAAAGTCACGTATTCTGTAAAACTTAGCCATAAAATAAATCTCCTATTGCAGGGTGAATGTTGGTTGTGAGGTTTTATATATGTTACTAACAATTTCGTTATAGTACAGTTTAACGAAATTCTAATTAAACAAGTGAATATTCCTAAAGGAAAATAATGTAAATTAAGTGATATTAATTAGAATTACGACTGTATTAGGGGCTTATGAATTGAAAATAGTATAAATTATCTTTTTATTTGTTCATATTTACATATGCACTATTTAATATTCATTTTAATTATGTTTAATACATGAAACATGAATTTAAATGCAACAATGTGATTCTATTACACATATTTTATTTTTCCTTAGTTAAGTATTAATAATAGCTAAAACTAACACTTTTTTGAAGAATATACTTACTAACTAATTAATCTAAACATCAATGGACTTATTTTCACCTTAATTAACTTTTTTAAGGTGCGCCATACAACAGGATTTCAATAATACTTAATAATTTATTTAATAAAATACAAAGGAGGTGAAAACATACGAAACCAAACGATTACAACTAAAACTAAATTCATTATTCCTTTACTGCTAATAAGCTTAACCTTATTAATCTGTTTGAGTGCTGTTTCTGCAGCAGATGTTTATGTTAATACCACTGGAAATGACACAAGTGGTACGGGTTCTATTGACAATCCTTACCTTACTATACAAAAAGGAATGGACAGTGTAAATCCAAATGAGACAATATACCTTGCCGACGGAACTTACAAAGACACAGGAAACACTAACTTAACAATAAACAAAAACATGACCCTTATCGGCCAAAGTCAGGCAGGCACCATAATTGATGGTCAAGGACAAGGATCAATATTCACAATCAACCAGGGAATAACCGTTATATTAAAGGATTTGACATTAACCAACACCAGTACAACTAAGAACGGTGGGGCTATTAACAATAACGGAACTTTAACAGTGTATAATTGTAACTTTAACAAGGATGCTGCGACTATCTTTGGAGGAGCAATCTACAATAGTGGCACCCTAACAGTATCTGACTGTAACTTTACACAGAACACTGCAATTGGAGGTGGGGCCATCCATAACGATGGAATATTGGAAGTGATTAACAGCACCTTCAATAATAATACAGTGCCAAGCGGTGTTGGTGGTGCTATCGCTAACTACGGAAATTTAAACATGACTGGTTGTTCTTTTGATAATAACTTCGCATGGTTTTATGGTGGAGCTATTTACAACTCTAAAAACTTAAACATGACCAACTGCACATTCAAAAATAACACCGCTGAAGAAGGAGGAGCTATTTATAATTATGCAACTGGTATATTAAACATAACCCAAACATCATTCAATAATAACTCCGTAGATTATTCAAACGGTGGAGCAATCTACAATAGTGGAACACTAGCCATAACTAACAGTACACTTACAAGTAACACAGCAAAAATCGACGGGGGAGCTATCTACAATAGTGGAACACTAACCATCACAGGGTCCACACTCACAAACAACACCGCAAGTAAAGGAGGATCCATCTACAACAAAGAAGGTGAATTAACCATAGAGGACAGTACAATCGAATATAACACCGCGACAGCCACAAGTAAAACTATAGATGTAGATGCTAGTGGTGCAGGAATCTTCAATGATATTAATGGAGATTTAACAATTGATAACTGTATCATCCAAAATAACAATGCCACAGCCTCAGGTGAAGGTGTAAACGTGCATTCTTTTGGTGGAGGGATATGCAATGGTGGAAATCTCTTTATCAATAATTGTATCATCCAAAATAACAATGCCATAGCCACAGCCGCTTCACAACTCAATATTGTATCTGCTGAAGGTGGAGGAATCTACAATGATAATATTCTTATCATTACTAACAGTATCATTCAAAGCAACACCATCACAGCCACGGCTGATACGGACGTGATTATTTATGGGGCCGGAATCTCCAATTCTGAACATGGAAATGTGTATATTGACAAAAGCACCATCCAATACAATAACGCCATCACAACCACAGATGCAAGTGTAGGTGTTTACGGTGGAGGAATACTCAATAATGGAAATCTGTATATTAATGACAGCTCTATCCAATACAACACAGTTGCGGCTACTACTCCAAGTATAAATCGCATTGGCGGTGGAGCTATATCTAATTCATACATTGGAAATGTGTATATTGACAAAAGCACCATCCAATACAATTCGGTTAAAGCCACAGGTGGAGATATTTTTGCCGTTGGTGGAGCAATCTACAACGAGAATGTTCTAATTATCAGTAACAGCACCCTTCAATACAACAATGTCACAGCCACTG
>JAHKLQ010000088.1 GCA_020854975.1 Methanobacterium sp. | reverse complement strand
TGGTGAGTCTGGTGAACAGTCTCAGTCTGAGGAGAGTGCCAGTCCTGGTGAACAAGGTGAAGCCAAGGCCTATGAGGTTACTAAAGAGGGTAATTCTGGAACTTCTGATTCTGGTTTACCAGCAGCAGCTATCATTGGAGTGGTTGCACTGGTTTGTTTGATTGGATTTGGATACTTCCGTATGAGGTAAAATCAATCTTCTCCCCCTTTCTTTTTTTTGGGGTAATAACTTTTTTTATAACCTATTTTTTTATTTATTTTCTTCGTGATGATTACTATTCAAAGAAATAAAAACATGCTCAATGATAGTAATTTTGCTCAAATATTCATTAATAGTTTCTTTTTGATGACTAATGTTACAATCTGTTTGTTTAAAAATACCCCAAACCTCTCAAGATTATATTAATTTTTATTTGTATATTACGATTAATTAGATTTTGAGCTTTTTGTAATAACATAAACAATATATATAGTATTATTAAATGTAGCTTTGACATCCAATTTTAATAAAAAACCAAAAAGGAGGTGAAAAAAATGAGAAGACAAGTGACAAAACAAATGATTCTAATAGCAACGTGCCTTGTTTTCGCATTAGCGCTCTCAGGCGCAGTAGCAGCAGAAGAAAATACAAGTAAGGTGGGTGAATTTGATATTAGTCCAGCAACAGGCACGGGATTTGATACAGAAAATAGTTCTGTGTCAGAAAGCCCCATGTTGAAGGAAATCGTGATTAAAGGGCAGGTTTTGGACTGTACTACCAGCGAACCATTTCCGCAGGTGACTGTAACAGCAGAAAACAATGGTGAAATTTTAGCTACTAATTTAACCGGTGCTGATGGTAAATACGAGCTCTGGTTTTTAACTAATTTAACCAATTTTAATGTAACTGCCAGTTACCCCAATCACAAAAATTCATCGAAACAAGTCAACACCACTACAAGTACAGAAAATGATACAGTAATGATTGGTAACGCTGACTTCCAACTTGGCAAACCAAAGGTATTATTCCTGCTGGGAGGCCTTGGAGGTACCAGTGACATATATCCTGCATTACTCGCCACCATAGACAACCGACAGGACATAGAAAGTACCATAGTTAGAAAAAATGCCATACCTGAAGATCTTGACTTTAAAAGTTTTGATCTGATCTTTATTGATGCCATATGGCCCAAAACTCCAGATTATGAGAGTTTGAAAGCTTTACTACAGGAAGCCATGGCTGATAATGTCATTGTTGCCACCAGGGCTATATACAGTATTGCTGACTGGCAGGAGGTTGGTAACGTAAACATGACCAATCACACCTGGATCCCTACCTACTGGACCAACATCAACAAATACATGACCACCACCAGTGTACACAATGCTAATAATTTAGTAGACTATTTATGCGTGAAATTACTGGGTTTAACCTCGATTAACGCGGGTGGAAGTCCACTGGCTCCCCTAAAACTACCTAAAGAGGGACTATACCATCCGGATGCCAGTACATATTTCACGGATCTAACAAGTTACCTCAGTTGGTACACGCAATACAACAGTAACCAGCCAACAGTTGCTATCTGTTTCGGTCAGGGATCATACAACAACTTAGACACTGTAGCCGTTGATGCATTGATAAGGGCCTTTGAAGCTCTTGATTACAATGTTGTACCATATTTCTACGACCACGAAGGATATGCTCAAGGACAACCCGTTGTTGACAACTACCTCATCAAAGATGGTAAATCCATCGCTGATCTGATAATTCACTACCGAGCAGCAGGATGGAACACTGTAATTCCCAATGATAATGTAACAGTTGAACTGGAACGTTTGAACGTACCCATCGTCAAAGCACTGACTTACTCTGGAACATATGAGGAATGGTATAATTCCACAATGGGTCTTACCCAGGATGTATTTGCATATACCATATCCAACATGGAAATACAGGGAATCATTGAACCTATTGTAGTAGCAGTACAGGAAAAAAACGCAGCAGGTGTTACAGAAAATGTTCCTGTTGATAGGCAAATACAATGGATGGTGGACTGCTGTAAAGCATGGATAAAGTTGAATCCTAAATACACGCCAAATTCAGAGAAAAAAGTGGCAATTGTCTACTGGAGTCCTACTGGTAAGGATAAAGGTGCAGGAGCATCACATTTAGATGTTTACGCCAGCATACCTGAACTATTGGAAGCTCTGAAAAACAGTGGATACAATTTAGGGAGTGAAGAATTACCTGATACAGAAGAACTGGTGAATATGACCAGAACACAGGGTTTAAATATTGGAATTTGGGCTCCTGGCGAATTACAAAAGTTGGTTGAAAACTACCCTGTAGTTTTAGTGTCTGAAGAAGAATATTTAGCCTGGTTCAACAGTCTAAACGCTGTCAAACGTCAGGAAGTCATTGACATGTGGGGAGAACCACCAGGTGACATCATGATGTACGAAAAAGACGGCAAAAAATATCTGGTTCTTCCAGTGATCCAATTTGGTAATGTTATAATAGCACCAGAACCTTCACGTGGATACAATCAGGATCAGGAAGCACTGTATCACAGTGGTAATGTACCACCAACGCATCAGTACCTGGCATTCTACTTCTGGCTCAACCATGGATTCGATGCAGATGCAGTAATCGATTTCGGAAAACATGGAACTGTGGCCTGGTTACCTGGTAAAAGTGCTGCTGGACTTGACTGTGAAAATGACTGGCCAGCAATCGTAAGCCAGGACATGCCGGTAATATACCTCTTCACAGTGGAAGGAAGCGAAAGCACTCTACCTAAAAGAAGACAAAACGCAGTGATCATCAGCCATTTAATACCATCAATGACTATATCTGGACTTTATGGCGACCTGGCTGTACTTTCAGATAAAATTGAGCAATACGAAACAACAATCGATCCAAGTGTTAAAGAAGAGTACAAAAAAAGTATAATCCAATTAGTAACCGATCTTAAACTCAACGAAGACTTGAACCTGGACATGACAATGGCCACAACTGATTTCGTTGGATTTGTTGATAAAATACATGACTACTTGACTGAAATAGAATCAGAATATATAACCAATGGTCTGCATATTCTTGGCACAGTCCCCACAGGAGATAAGCTGATCTACATGGTGCAATCTTTATTGGGCTACAATTTCAGAGAGTACATGGAAAATAATAACATAACAGATGAACAGGTCTATCAACTGCTTAACCAAACATTAATCCAAAATAACAACGTTACAGAGGTTCAGAACACAGTTTTAGGTAAAGAATATGTAGAAATGACAGATTATCTCAACCTGGCTATAAAATATAAAGGTTATCTTGGTGAGTGCACTCAGGAAATAGATAGTTTGCTGGAAGCACTTAATGGAGGATATATTCCTTCCGGAGCCATGGGTGATCCTATATTGAATCCAGAAGTTCTTCCAACAGGTACTAACCTTTACTCTTTTGATCCACGTGTAATGCCCACAGAAGAAGCTTGGAATGTGGGAGTGCAACTTGTAGATGAAATGCTTGAACGCTATCTACAAGAAAAAGGAGAGTACCCCAATAAAGTTGCATTCATGCTCTGGGCCACACACACCATCCAGGATAAGGGAGTCATGGAAGCAGAGATCATGTATTTAATGGGTGTAAAACCTATTCGCGATCCTGTTTCCAAGTACATAACCGGTGTGGAACTAATAGAAAACATGGAAAGGCCAAGAATTGACGTGTTGGTAACCACAACTGCACTTTACCTTAATGACTACGAATACACTTTGAATATCCTAGATCAAGCCATCAGGCTGGCAGCAACTGCAAATGATACTTCAAGTGCAAATTATGTCAAAGATAACTCCGAAACCATTTACCAAGCATTGATTGCCCAGGGTTACAATGAAACAGATGCAAGAACTGCCAGTATTTCCCGTATATTCTCACAGGAGCCAGGAAATCATCATAACCCGCTGGAAGATGCCATAGTTATGAGTGACACCTGGGAAACTGATGAAAAACTGGCTGATTCATATATCGAAACCTTTGGAAATGTTTATGGTGCGGATGGAAGTTCAGTACACATGTCTGACCTTTACAACATGAATCTCGCTTCCAGTCAAGTGGCTATGTTCAGAAGATATGTCAATGCCAACACACTACTCAGTGGGGATGATTACTCTGCCTACTTTGGTGGTTTAGGACTAGCCATTAGAACTGCTTCGGGGAATGATCCTTTAATGTGGATCAGCAACCTGGAAAATCCAAATGATCCTCATATTGAGTCTCTTTCCGAGTCTCTAGCCAAGGATGTTAGGACCACTTACTACAATCCCAAGTGGATTCAGGCCATGCAGGGTCATGGAGCCAGTGGTGCCCGTGCATTCACCAGTTTTGTGGAAAACATGTTTATGTGGGATGTTACCAGTCCAAGTTCGGTCACCAATGGCATGTGGGATGAAGCATATAAGACATATGTGCAAGATAAATACAATTTAGGTCTTGAAACATGGTTTAACCAAAACAATCCGTACGCAGCACAATCTATGTATGCTAAGATGATGGAAGCAGCTCGTAAAGAGTACTGGCAGACTAATGATGCTACTATACGGGATTTAGCTAATCGATGGGCATCATCAATTGATGTCTATGGTGTAGCTTGCTGTGACTGTAGTTGTGCCAACATGGCCATGATTGAATGGGCTTCCAGTTATCTGAACCCGGACATGCTTTCAAAATTGAATGCTAAGTTGTATGATGCCACAGGGAATTCGAAATTTGCTCCTAGTCCAACTCCTTCACAGCCTGAGCCTCAGTCTTCAAGCCAATCTCAACCTTCTGGTTCGACTTCCCAGTCTACATCCCAAAGTAGTGGTGTGGCTGGTGAAGCTGGTGAACAGTCTCAGTCTGAGGAGAGTGCCAGTCCTGGTGAACAAGGTGAAGCCAAGGCCTATGAGGTTACTAAAGAGGGTAATTCTGGAACTTCTGATTCTGGTTTACCAGCAGCAGCTATCATTGGAGTTATTGTGT
>JAHKLQ010000167.1 GCA_020854975.1 Methanobacterium sp. | reverse complement strand
GGAAACTCCATCATCCAATCTATTCCATGGAAATATTTGTTAATTATCTTATCTTCCATAGTCACAGATGGGATATCATTATTTTGAATGGAATACTTCCATTTCTAAAAAAGGTTATAAAAAGAATTTTTCCCAAATCTAACCCTATTTTATGCCAATTTTCCATATTCAGTGGATAGGACTTAGTAAATGATGATGATTAATAATCACAGATCTTTGACTAAAATATTTTAAACTGTTTACTAACAACTACTAACTGTTCTCCCCTTTTTAAAGGCAAAACATCACCTGGAACAGCCAGATTTCCATCGCTTAAGACTTTAAGGAAAGGTACAGTTCCTTCCGGTACCTCACCCTCATCATGCTGCTTAGAACCATTGATAACATCAAAAACACCATTATTATCTAAAATATCAAGTATTTCATCTTCATTACGGCCAAAAAGTCCGAATGGCGTGTTAATTAACATGTCTGAGCCACCTTTAGCGAAAATAGCTTCATCCTGTCGTTGGCGAGATCTTCCCAAAACAATCATACCTGAATGTCCTACTTGGGAGGTGAATGTGTCTTCAGCTAATTTTATACGATCCAGATTATTGGTGGCTATTATAAGCCATTTTATTCTTTCTTTAAATTTATGAACCTCATCCACCACATCTTCATCAGCTAATTGGGCCAGAGATTCTGTATAAGTAATGTAGGGAATTTTAGATTCTCTTTTCTGAATATTTTCATCACCAGGGGCCACCAGCATCACATTACAACCTGCATTGTGAAGTGCATTGGTTAAATCAACAACCCATGGCTGATCACCAATAACCGCCACTGCATTCACTCCCGGTTGAGATATTTTCAGTTTTCGGGCGAGAACTGGGGCAGAAATCCCATATATGGCTACAGTAAAGAGGATTACTAAAAAAACCATTGGCATTAAATGAGGAAAGTCAATACCGGCCCGGGTTAGATTAATGGCAAATAGGGAGGCTGTGGCTGCAGCCACTATCCCACGGGGAGCCATGGCTCCAATGAAAATACGCTGCGCTAAACTAAATTCTAAACCTCTGGTGGCCACCAGACCTATCAATGGTCGGGCAATTAAAACGTAAACTGCTACCAGGAGTAATGCGGAAGGTAAATATTGCCCCATATCGTTTAAATCAACCAGAGCTGCTAACATGATGAATAACATGCCTATTATTAGGGGTTCTATGGTTTCAGTGAATTCTTTAATACCTGTTGCTGGAGTAAAACGCTGATTACCCAGTATAAATCCCATGGCCACAGCCGCGAACAGACCAGCCTCCGAAAAAATTAATTCCCCTGCAACAATGGCCATTATACCAAACATGAATGCTACTAAAGCACTTAAATTGGGCGGGACTCTTCCTGCTCTTTCAGAAGCAATATATAACACTGCTGCCACTGAGCCTATGATAATACCTGTGATTATGGTAAGGAAAATTTCCAGGACTGGATAAGCATTGGTTGCCATGATAAAACTTAACACAGCCACTCCTAAACTGGCACCTATAGGGTCTATGATGATGCCTTCCCATAATAATACTGATCCTACCGGTTCTTTGGGACGAGCAAATTGGAGTATAGGACCCACCACTGTAGGTCCAGAAACAATCAAAACAGACGCCAAAAGAAGAGCTAATTTGAATGGGATGTTTAAAATAAGTAAAATGGCCAAAGTACCGATAGCTAGAGTTATTAAGACCCCAATAGTTACCAAACGCCATACTGCCTTGTTTACACCTGGTTGCAGATCTCTAATACGTAGATCAAAGCCTCCTTTAAGCAAGAGAATACCCACCCCTAAAGTGATAATGGGAAACAGTGCATTGCCTAGAATTTCATAAGGCTTCACTAAACCTAGAATTGGTCCAACTATCATGCCTGCCGGGAGCAGTAGAATGATTCCGGGTATTTTAAGAGCTCGGGCAAACCATTGCAGAGAAATTCCCAAGATAATAATAATACCCAGACCAAGTAAAATTTGTTCTCCGCTCATTATATCACTTATTGGGTTCAAGCAACGTATAAATCTAACGATATTATAGTTTTTTGAAGATTTTCATTATAATTTCCCATTATAAGAGGTGTAACATTAAGCAGGTGTTGCCTGAATTGAGTTATCTTCAGATTATAATTTAGAGATTGGTGAAATGTTTCCCTTGTAAATTTATTAGTTTGTGAAAATGAAAAAATAACAGGGGATGGATGTTATGATTGAAAAAATGGATAAAAGTAACAGAAAAGTTCTGGGTTTCAGGCTAATTGGAGATGTTTCCAAATCAGATTATGATGTAATGGTGCCTGTAGTGCAAAGTGTGATAGATAAGGAGGGATCTGCTTCGTTACTCATTGACTTGGAAGAGTTTAAATGGGAAAAAGTAGAAGCATGGGGTGCTGATCTAAATTTTGGTCGAACATATCATGAACGAATTGAGAAAATTGCCATAGTTGGTGATAAACACTGGGAGGAATTGTTAACTGTGTTTAGTAAAGCTTACGCCCATGAAGCCAAATATTTCCACACCTCTGAAAGGAATTCCGCCTGGGAGTGGTTACAGGAATAAAATAATGATAAATATCAAAAATCATTATTTAATTTGGATTATGTCTTATATTACCTGGAATTTTGTCTAAAATATTTGGAATTATGCTTTAAAACTCAAAAAAATGGAACTCCACATCTTTAACTGGTTATAGTGTTCGGGATATACTATTCCCTGCAGGGTCTACAGTATATAAATAGGATTTAAATAGGATTCTTTAAATGAAAATTAGGAAAATTTATAAACAATGCTGTTTTAATATAGCATTAAGGTGAAATAAGCTGAGATTAGGTAACTAATTGGGGATACCTTATTATTTGTTTTTTACCTGAAAATTTATTTTAATCATTTTAAACGGTTATGCTCAAATTAGGGGGGATGATATGGCCGGTTTAAAAGAAAAACAAAATAACATCGAATCAACTAATCCCAATATGGAAGGTATGATAGGAACTTTTAAAGGTATTGCTAACAACCCACTTTCCAAGTTACTTCTTAAGAAAACTTTAGATTACTGTGAAAAAGATGAAGCCAATCGCCTGGAAGTTGGTTTGGACTTATTTTTAGGAAAAAGAGAAAATGCCTGCATAACCTGTAAATTATTTTCAAAAGTCATATCTTACCTTATAAATAAGGGTTCAGTTAATTTTGGAGTTTCTGAATCCGAATTTATGGAAGTGATGGAAGATCCATACTGGGTAAAAGGTTTAAGCAGTGTGATCAAGGGAATAGCTTTATTTGGTGTTCAAGAACCTTTCGTACCTGGTGCACCATTTCAGGTGGTCTGGAATATCACCCATAAATGTAACCTGAAATGTGAACATTGCTATGAAAATGCTGGAAGTAAAGCCAAAGATGAACTGAACTATCATGAGATAATAAAGGGTATTGATGTTCTTGCCAAGGGAGGTGTAACCTCTATAGCTTTCTCTGGAGGTGAACCCACTATCCATCCCCATATCCATGAATTTATAAGTCATGCAAAGGATCAGGGAATGTTTGTAGCCACTGCCACCAACGGATATGTTATGTCCAAGCAAGAAAATGTTGATAAATATGTTGATTCTGGATTAGAGTTTGTACAGATTAGTTTAGATGGTATTAATCCTGCTACACATGATTCTTTCAGAGGAGTTAATGGAGCATGGGCTAAATCTGTTCAAGCAATTAAAAACTGTGTTAAAACTGACCTTTTTGTGGAAGTAGCCACCACAGTCACTGAGCACAATTTCAATGAGATACCCTCCATGATAGATTTTCTAAGGGATATAGGTGTTCAATGGTTTATGCTTTACAATTTCATACCCACTGGAAATGGCAGGGAAATTGTAAACCAGGATATTTCACCTGAAATGAGGGAAGAAATATTGGAAACTGCCTACAATGAAAATGGGAAAGATGAAATGCAAGTTTTATCAACTGCCCCTCAGTATGCAAGGGTTGCAGAATCTTTAGCCGTTAAAAAGTCATCCATGATCCCAACTCATTTTTATAATCCTGAATATACCAATGAAAGCCTTAAAAAACTTGCCGATTTTATTGGGGGCTGTGGAGCAGGAAGATTTTACCTTAGTCTAGAACCAAATGGTGATATATTTCCCTGTGTATTTTTCCCACATGATGAGGAAGTACGTTTAGGTAACATTCTTTCAGACGATTTTAGTGACATATGGGAAAATAATGACCTTTTATTGGAATTAAGGAATAAAGAAATACTTCAGGGACATTGTGGTGTCTGTGAATCCCGTAACATTTGTGGAGGATGTCGAGCCAGGGCATATACCTATTTTAACGATGTTCGAGCACCGGATCCAGGTTGTGTTAACAATTACAGTGCATGGCAGAAGATCAAAAAAGAACTCCTTTTTGAAACTTATGAACTACCCGACGGCAGGGTTTTAATTGATCTTGAAGGTTGATTTTGAAGTTGAAGGTTGATAACATGGATGTGATGTTAATAAATCCTTACGATGAGAATGCCGTGAAAAACAGTTTAGGATTTATCACCCCTCCCTTAAATCTAATGTACCTGGCATCATCCCTGGAAAATGCTTCATTTTCTGTTAAAATTGTTGATGATGATCTGCTGCAGCAGGGGTATGGAAAGGTGTCCCAAATGGCAGCAAAGCTTCAGCCACAGATCATGGCTATTACCGCCACTACTTCCACTATAAACACCGCTCTGAAATATATGGAATTTGCTAAAAAACTATTACCAGATTCATTATTTGTTATTGGAGGCCCACATCCAACATTCATGCCAGAAACTATTTTAAAAGAATCCGATGGTATTGATGTGGTGGTTAAGGGTGAAGGTGAAGAAACCATGGTGAACTTGGCAGAAAATTACATAGATAAAAATATTCTGGATCTGGGAGAAGTTCAGGGAATTGTATATAAAGACTTGCAACGTGGAAATATTAAATCCACACCACCAAGACCCCTTATAAAAGATTTGGACTCTTTACCTTTACCTGCAAGACATCTGGTTCCATTTGAATCATATGGTGTTTCCAAAGAACAATCTGGAGGGATGATTACCAGTAGGGGCTGTGTTTTTTCATGTGGATACTGTTCTTCCTCACTGATCATGGGGAAAAAATTTAGATCCCGCAGCCCGGAAAACGTGGTTGACGAAATCGAGGAGTTATTATACAAATACAAGATCAGGGACATAGCCTTCATGGATGACACCTTTATGCTCAATAAAAGAAGGGCTTACAATATAGCTCAGGAAATTGAAGATAGAGATCTGGATGTTAGTTTTGTTGCTTCCTCCCGGGTGGATATGGTTGATTATAATTTACTCCAAAAACTGAAAAATGCAGGAATGAGTACACTGTACTATGGGGTTGAATCAGGATCTCAACGAATTTTAAACCTCATGAAGAAAGGTATCACCCTCCAACAAGCAGAAACTGCGGTTAAAAGTGCTAAAAAGGTAGGATTAGAAGTTTTAACTTCATTTATACTTGGTTATCCTGGTGAAAATGAAGAAGATATGAATAAAACCATTGACTTTTCTATAAAACTGAATCCAGATTACAGTCAATACTCTATCTTAACCCCATTTCCAGGAACTCCCATTTACCATGAACTCCAGAATAAGGGACTCATTGACACCACAAACTGGGGAAAATACACGGTGCTCAAACCAGTTTTAAAATATGAAAAAATCGGTTTAACCAAGAAAATGGTGGAAAGAAAACTGGCCGAAGCTTACTTCAAATTTTATTCAAGACCCAAATACCTCCTGAAACATCGCCATATGATAAATGTGATCTTTCAGATTGTTCTACGCAGTTTTGTGCTCCCTAAATTAAAGGGAAATACAGGTAAAGGGTGGTATCAGAACTTAAAAGAAACCAGCTAAAAAAAATCTGTAATTTTAATCATATCTACCTATCCATTTTTAGTTTCAATCCAGCCTGTCCAGCTTATTTAGGTTTTAACCTCCAGATATCTAGTTTATTAGTTTTGACATTAATCACCAATTCAATTTTAGTTTTAACATTATATATTCAGCCATATATCTCTTTTACCTTATTTACCTGTTCAATTTTAGTTGTAATACATATTACGTCCATTTTAAATTATTTTTCAACCTCAAGGACTCTTTCACCATATGCACTTACAGCAAATGCTCCTAAAGGTGCCGTGAACATTATGGCAATCACTGCTATGGCCAGGATAATCTGTCCAGAGGCCACTCCCATGGAAAGTGGTATCGCACCTATAGCCGCCTGCACAGTGGCTTTAGGAATATAGGCTAAGATACAAAATATTTTTTCTTTTAAGTTAAGATTGGAACCCATTAAAGATACATAAACCCCAGCACTGCGTGCTATTAAACCTATTATGATTATAGTTAGGCCAATCAGGGCAAATGAAGCTGCCAAGTATATGTTTACCTGAGCTCCCACCAGGACAAAAAGCAGGATTTCAGCGAATATCCATATTTTATCGAATTTGTCTGATAACTGCATTCCTAATTCCGGCATTTTCTCCAGGATCACAAATCCAATGACCATCACCCCTACCAGAGCAGCAATGGGTATGATACTGCTCAAAGCATCACCCATATTCTTTAATAAAATAGCTGATGCAAGAATGATCAGTGTTTTCTCGGTGTTGCGGATGTTGAAGTGTTTGAAAACATATATTAGGACAACTGCAATTACCAATCCAAATAAGATTCCAAGCACAAATTGGAGCGGTATACTTAGGGCAACCATTAAATAATTTATCTGTTGTCCCCCGTAGAGACCTAAAAATATTGAAAACAGGGTGATGGCAACTACATCATCTACAGAGGCACCAGTTAGAATGATAAGTGGGATGCCTTTTTTGGTCCCCATTCTCCTTTTTATAAATGAAAGCATTTGGGGTACTATAACTGCAGGGGAAACTGCTGCGATGATAAACCCTAACATTCCCGCTTCTATAAGGGGCAAACCTAAAAAATAGTGGGCTACGAACATTACCGTGAATCCTTCCAGTAAATCTGGAATGAAACTCATTTTAACAGCAGAAATACCAACTTTACGTAAACTTTCCATGTGTATACCAAAACCTGCCCTTAAAAGAATAATAATAAGGGCAATTGCCCGTAAATCGCTAGATATGCTTAAAATAGCATTGTCAATCAAATTCAAACCATAAGGTCCTATAATGATTCCTAGAATAAGCATGCCCAGTAATCCGGGTAATTTAATCTTGTTGAATAATTTGCTGAATAATAATCCCAGTAATATGATAAGGGCTACACTGAAAGCAACATATTGAAATTCCATTTTCAAAACCCTCCTAAAACAGATTTGGGTAAATGGATAATCCAAAGACAGTCAAGATGTTCTTTTTTAAAATTTGAATTAAATCAATTGTAAACAGATGAAAAAGACCACCTAGATTATGATATTCATCAAGCAAACTGATTAACAGAGTTATTTTAGATAACATTAGCTTCTTCCTCTTTAATTTTTTATAGGAGTCATCAGCTTAAAAATAAGCGGTTAAAGGCGAACCCCATCACCATACTAACTAATGTGTTCATTCCACTATAAATAATATTAGAAGAATGATTAGAAGAAGGTTAAGATTTTAAAAAAGATTGAAATGAATCAATGTGTAAAAATGATCATCTCCAAGTATTAACCTTGGTGATTATGTCTCTAAAAAAATTTATTAAATAAAATAAATAACTATCCTTACATACTCCATATATTTAAAAAATGATTAAAACAAAACAATAATGATTTTTAATTTTTTTGATAAAAGTATAACTGTATAAAGGCAACTTCAAGTAAAATAATATGTAAAGACTACTAGTAGATTAATAATAATTTTTGTTCTCTGAGGGAAATATTTATTACTTAATAAATTAATAATAGTTATAACGAGTATATTAATCAGGTGGGATTATGATGAGAATAAGTATGTCGTTGCCGAAAAAATTGTTAAACGAGTTTGATGAAGTTTTGAAGGATAGAGGATATAATTCAAGATCTAAAGGTATCAGAGATGCCCTTAAGGATTACATCGTACGCTACCAATGGATGAAAGATATGGAAGGCGATCGGGTGGGGATAGTGGCTGTTATCTACAATCATCATTACACTGGAGTAATGGAGGATATTACCGATATCCAGCACCAATTCAGGGACTACATAAATGCCACCATGCACCTCCATATGTCTGAAAAGAACTGTCTCGAAGTGGTAATAGTCAAAGGAGATGCTAAAGAAATCCGAAACCTCACCGAAAAAATCATGAGACTCAAAGGTGTAGAACACGTTAAACTCACCACCACTGCCAGTGGACAGGAATAAACAGTGAAATTTGTACGTTCCAACGGAAGATATTCCTGTCTCAAACAATTACAGTTTCATGTTGAATAGGAATATACACTAACCCCCTATTCTATTATTTCTCTATCTTTTACCCAGAATATCATATGATATCCTGAATTTAAAAACCCCTGAACCTGAATTTTCTTCTTTTTAACCTTTTTATTCTCATTTAATTAATAAAACCATTATCATCTCTTGAATTAGTTAATCATGCCGAATGAGTTTGTTTTTAAAGATAATTCTTGGAAAGATCAATGGGGAATGTCAAAAAGAGGATTGGGAGTATTCGATTTACAGTTCAAAAAGTGAATTATGGGTTTTTTCCAAGGATTTAGTAATGATTAGATTTTAATTCGACCCATTTAACCAGTGAAATTACTAACCCATTAATTTACAGGTTGTGAGTATATAAAAGGGATAAGATATAAAAAAGATGAACTCTACTAAATTATTAGTTAAAATATTATATATTGAGTTAGAATATTGGTTAAAAAAATTATTTATGAAAATAAATTATGTTACCTTAAATCCTTAAAAAAAGATTTCTTGTACATACGAAGGTGAATTTTTATGGCTTTTCATGTGATGCTGGTTCCTACCCTAGGATGTCCTTCTAACTGTGAATATTGCTGGAGTTCTGAGGAAAGTTCCCCAGTGATGGATGTT
>JAHKLQ010000204.1 GCA_020854975.1 Methanobacterium sp. | reverse complement strand
TTCTTTGGAAATGGAAAGGCTTATTTCCACCTTGGAAGGGAAAGATGTTATTGGTTTTGACCTGGTTGAGGTTTCATCAACATCCATGGGAGATATTACCTCCATAAATGCAGCTAAAATGATTTTAGACTTTTTATTTCTTCATTGAACTTTTTCATAAAGAGTATTAATTTAACCGTACTCGTGCAGTAATATTAATCATTTTGATGAATTAATTAGCTTTATAATACAATAATTATCTTTTAATCCCTATCCTCAATATTTAACTATCCTAATCACTCTTATCATCAATATCTAGTTATCCTAATTTCCCCATCATTTATAATCAATTTAATTATCCTAATCCATGATCAAACACTTAATATTAATCTTTTTAAAGTTTTAGAAATTTTCAATTGATGATGTGAACCCTATCTAAAATTCATATAAAAAAGTCCATATATAAAATATTTATAGAGAGCAAATCAAATCTAGAACTGATTAAGATATTAAGATTAAACACTTTTAAACATATATTTTCCGAGTGATATTCCGAAAAAGTCATTATACCTAAAAAAAGGAATTTTTTTATCCCTCGGCTTAATTTATTAAGGTGATAGGATGTATAACAGAGAAGTCAAACTTACCGGACATATTATCGATTCACTTACTCTGCCCAAAGCCCTGGATCTTATCATGGACATGGGGGGTGATTTCCAGATACTAGAATTTGAAGTGGGTAAACGGAAAAAAGACACCAGCCTTGCCAGGATTAAGGTTCAAGCAGATAGTGAACCCCTTTTAGGTGAAATTCTAGATGAATTAGCAGAAATCGGAGCCATGGTAGTGGAGATCTCCGAAGTTAAGTTGGAAGCTGCCAGTAAAGACAAAACTTTACCTGCTGATTTTTATTCTACAACCAACCATCCCACTTTCATCCGCTACCAAAATGAATGGATACCTGTAGAAAACATTGAAATGGATTGTATGATTGTGGTTGACCCTCAGGCCAAAAAAGCTATTATCAAGCCTATTGGTCGGATAAAAAAGGGTGACCTGGTGGTGGTGGGTCGTGAAGGGATTAAAGTAATGGCCCCTCAGAGGCCTCGAGGCAAAAAAGGAGTATTCGAGTTTATGGGGAGTGGTGCATCCTCAGAAAAACCCCTCAGAACTCTTATTAAAAGTATTGCAGAGGAAATAAACGAAGTTAAAAGTCGTGGAGGTAAAATTGCTGTGGTTGGTGGACCCGCAATTATCCACACCGGTTCAGGTCCTGTGCTGGCTCGGATGGTAAGAGAAGGATTAGTGGATGTTATCTTTGCAGGTAATGCTCTGGCCACCCATGACATTGAAAGTGCGCTTTATGGAACCTCTCTAGGAATTTGTGTGAAGACAGGTGAAGCTGTGGCACGGGGACACCGCCACCACATCTACGCCATAAATCAGATCAACCAGGCCGGTTCCATCAAGGACGCCGTAGAGCAGGGAGTGCTTAAAGAAGGAGTAATGTATGAGTGTGTGAAGAATAATGTCCCATTTGTACTGGCAGGTTCTATACGTGATGATGGACCCCTACCTGATGTTATAACTGATGTGATTGATGCTCAGGATGAGATGAGGAAGTATGTTCAGGATGTGGATATGGTGATCATGATCGCCACCATGCTCCACTCCATAGCCGTAGGAAACATCCTACCATCCCAGGTTAAAAGTATCTGTGTGGATATTAACCCCGCTACAGTCACCAAACTGGGAGATCGAGGTAGTGCTCAAGTAGTTGGTATTGTTACCGATGTGGGAGCATTTCTGCCCATGCTCTATCATGAACTCAGGGAAGATTAATTCCAGGAAATCTTAAGGTCAGGAACCCAAATAAATCCATTGACCAGGTTTTCTTGACTGAAAACATAAGACTATGATGATTTCCTAGACATGTATCCTGACTTTTCAATACAATTACATACTGTTCTGTGATTTACTGGAATAAAAAAAATACTAAAATTAGTAGATGGCCTTTAAATGTTAGAATAATATGTAAATGACCAATGAAGTTCAAATTATGTCTTAAACTTTAACTAATTCCATTAAAGATGGGGAAATGTGTATGATAAAAGGTAATTTGGTCAATGTTTTCACAGAGGAGATTTATCCTGTGGAAATTGAAGTTAAAAATGGTATCATTACCTGTTTAAGGGAAATTGACGGAGACTATTCCGGATATATTTTACCGGGTTTTATTGACTCCCATATCCACATTGAAAGTTCCATGCTCACACCATCTCGCTTTGCTGAGGTTGTAGTGCCTCATGGAACCACTGCAGTAGTGGCTGATCCCCATGAAATCGCCAATGTCATGGGTGTTGAAGGGATCAACTATATGATGCAAGATGCAGCTACCACCCCATTACAGGTGTTCTTCACCGCTCCATCCTGCGTCCCAGCAACTTTTTTTGAAACATCTGGAGCCATTTTAGGCCCAGAAGAGATAGATGCCCTTATGGAAGATGAGTTGGTGGTGGCTTTGGGAGAGATGATGAACTTCCCAGGAGTTATAGGGAAGGATCCTGAAGTTTTGGAGAAGATTAAAATTGCCCATCATCACCGGAAACCAGTTGATGGTCATGCACCATTATTATCTGGAAGGAAACTGTGTGATTATATTAGAGCCGGCATATCCACAGATCATGAATGCACCCAACTAGCTGAAGCCCAGGAAAAAAAGCGTTTGGGCATGAAAATCATGATCCGGGAGGGTTCATCTGCCCATAACCTGGAAGAACTGGTTTCTGTGGGAGGAGAGTTCCTGGTATCGGATGATCGGCACCCTGAAGACTTGTTGGATGGTCACCTGGATGAAACTCTGAGGAAAGCCGTGCATCTGGGTATGGATCCTGTGGATGCCTTGAAAATGGTCACCCTGAACCCTGCCAATCATTACCATTTGAATTGTGGGGCCTTAAAACCTGGTTTACCTGCAGATATGGTCTTGGTGGATGATCTGGAAGATTTCAAAGTGGATAAAGTATGGATTAAAGGAAAACTAGTGGCTCGAAACGGAAAACCACTTTTCCAAGTGAATCCCCTCCCATTAAAGAGTACTTTCAGGGTTAAATCCAAAAAAGCATCAGATTTTGAAGTTCATTCTTCTCGTGAGGAAGAAAAAGTTCGGGTGATTGAAGTAATAGAAGGACAGTTACTTACTGATGAGTCAGAAGCTGTTTTAGGTGTTGTTGACAGTCATCTGCAAGCTGATCCCGAAAGAGATATCCTGAAAATTGCAGTTGTGGAAAGATATGGCCATGATAATATTTCAAATGCTTTTATACATGGATTTGGACTTAAAAAAGGAGCAATTGCCTCCAGTGTTGCCCATGACTCCCATAACATCATCGTGATTGGTACCAATGGTTCGGATATGGCGGAAGCTGCGAATATGCTTTCCAAAAATAATGGTGGAATTATTGCCGTGTCAGACGGGGATTGTTATTCATTAAAACTTCCAATCGCGGGTCTTATGAGTACCAGGAGTGTAGGAGATGTGTCTTCCCAACTGAACCAGTTACATAGAGTTGTTAGGGATATGGGATGCGAACTTACCTCACCCTTCATGACCATGTCCTTTATGGCGCTTCTGGTGATTCCCAAATTAAAAATCAGTGATAAAGGCCTTTTTGATGTTGAGGGTTTTCAATTTGTTGATGTTGTAAAAAAATAGATACCTCTCTCGATT
>JAHKLQ010000025.1 GCA_020854975.1 Methanobacterium sp. | reverse complement strand
GTGTTGTAGATTGCTCCACCATCACCACCAGTACCACCAGTACCTCCAATGATTACCTCAAAACCACCAGCACCAGCGTTACCAGCAAAGTTGTCGTGAATTAGGGTGTCAGATATGTCTAGGATTCCAGTGTTGTAGATGGCACCACCAGAACCTCCATCTCCTCCGTCACCTAATGCAACACCATCTCCACCGTCTCCGGCATAGTTGTTGTATAGGTCACTGTTAATTATGTTAAGAGTTCCTGTGCTGTAGATGGCACCACCATGGCCTCCGTAGAAACCATTAGAGTGCAGACCGAACCATCCATCAGAACCATTACCAGCATGGTTATTGTAGATTTCACAATCGGTTATGGTTGTAGTTCCGGTGTTGTAGATTGCTCCACCATCACCACCAACACCACCGTAATCCCAAGCTCCACCGTCACCTGCTTGGTTGTTCCTTAGAATACAGTTTGTAAGGTATAATGCACCTTCATTGTATATGGCTCCACCATTGTATCCATCAGGGTGGAATGTTGTCCCATCGGATGCATGACCATTTTCAAAGGTGATGTTATAGAAGTAGACAGTGTAACCTGATGAAATGTAGATCAGTCTATTGCCAGAGCCTTGGATAGTTGCAGTTCCACCATTGGCGACATTGAAAATGAGGTTTTTGGCTATTGTAAAGTCAGATAAAGTGAATACTCCATCTTCTTCCAGTTCTATCCTATACATCTGTGTACTGGTTCCTACTGCAGCAGCGTTATACGCTTCTTGGATAGTAAAATATGAACCTACAAAATTTCCATTTTCATCATATAATTTAGGGTCAGGGAGTGTTTGTGAAACAGTAGAGTTGTTCCCAGTTTGTTCCATATTTGTTGTTGTCAGGTTATCCTGGGAACTTACTGTTCCATTGGTTGTATCATCAGCAGCTGAAACAGCACCCGCTAATGTGAGCGAAAACACAAGTACAAATAAAACCAGCATTATCTTCTTCTGCAAGTTCATCACCCCCTTTTTTTGGTTTTTTTGCTTAGCATTAAATTCTTTTTTGGTCAGATTTTCACCTCCTTTGTGTTTTTATATGCTTAGCTTAATTGCGTATTACTGAATTTAATAAGGTATAATATTGACTATACCTTGAGAAATTGTCTTTGATTATCATTATTGTTTTTGTAATTCATGATTTAAATAATTTAAAACTTTTTTGTGACTATTGTCACTAAAAAACATACAAGAAAAAGAAATAACTAAAATCTCCTTTGCTGGAGTGTTATAATGTAAATTAAAAAATGATTCTCACTTAATTATTGATACCTTAAATCTTCTAATTATTACAGATTAATTGAAGAATTAGTGATTTCAAATTGGATTTATGAACATTTACAAATTTTCAGGCTCTACTATATCCGAGGGGTTTCTAAAATAAATTAAAGGGCATATGAGTTAAGAGGCATGGGGGTTGTAGAATAATCTACGTAAACCTAAAAAAATTAAAAACCTATTTTTTATAATTATATTATGTTTACCCAATGTGTATCTACGGAAAAGATCTCCCAATCCACCACCAGTCAATACATCCATTATTAAATCTCCAAAAGTGGGATTAGCAATATTTAGCTTAGTTTCCAGGAATTTTTTAAGATTAGAACGTCTTAAGAAGGCTATTAGGAAACTAGTGACAATTAAAAAGACAAGTACAACCAAAAACATGCTCCAGCTTCCCCAGTTGTGGAAATTACTTATGTTAATTCCCAGGAAGGTGTATAATATTCCCAGACTAACTCCAAATGAATGGTTGCCCACTTCGCCCATCATGATTTTTCCCTGATAATCCAGGGGAGCATATCCAATACAGGCGGCTAAAATAATCAGTGCTGATGAGTAAGGGTTTCCAGTGGTAAGGTAGAGTAGGATGGCCATAATGGAACTCATTATAATCACAGTTGACGCTGCGGTTCCAGGTTTCATGTCAGCAATGTTCATGGGCTGGATCATCAATGCAATGAGGATTGAAACCGGACCGAAATAGAAATATCCCACTATCATAACCAGAAGCATACCAATACCTCTGGAAAGTTGACCTATTTCAAATGGAAGTATTTTGAATTTTTTTCTACCAATCATATCATCTAAAAATGCAAATATTCCTATTATTCCAATTAAATAGTTTCCAGGGGGTGGAAAAAATAGTAAAAGGACTATAAAAGGAGCTAATCCAACTGCTCTGGGTGTTCCTCCTCGGATGGTGGTATATAAGTTGCCTCCCATGTGAGGAAATAGTTTATAGAATATTAGGGTTAAAATACAGGAGAGAAGGAAAGCCATTATTAATAGAATATCTGTGATGTTTGTAACAACAATATTCATTTCACATGTCTCCTGTTTTGAAGATTAATACAGTTTTGAAGATTAAACATATAATATCCAAGCAATATCCCATTATTTAGTATATCTCATAGTAACTCCGTATAAGTAAATTTTATTGCAAAGCATACCTTAATAAAGCTGCCAATCCTCCTAAAGCATTTAACTGCTTCCCCCCATCATGTTCACTACTTATAACCATAACTTTACCCCCCAAGTTCTCAGTCATATCCATAATCTTCTCCACATCCTCTTCTCGGAGTAATTCATCGATAACAAGTAACTCTTCAATTGCCCCAGCTTCAGCGGCAATTTTAACTTTATGCTTCCCATAAGTCACCATATTGGACGTTTTACCAATTTCTTCTAAGACTCGAGACATCATCCGTATTTCCTGAGCTATACGTCCTTCAGTAGCCATTTCTTCCAGTATTCCTTTTTGCAGAACTTCATGGATCCCTGATCTACCTCCTGCACCAGTACTTTCCAAGCGAGAAATTCGAGCAATATCTGGATGTTTCTGGCTAATAAACTGATAAAAATCGTTTTTACCAAATCCAGGTCCGGCAATGACCATCCCTTCAATTCCTTCAAACTTGTTGATGGTACTTACAATTTCTTCGAAAAAGTTATTTATGACCTGTTGACGGTTTTTCTGGACTATCCTTTTTCCTGAGACTCCTCCAATGATAGGCCCATAATATTCAACCCCATACTGGCGCAGGATACCCATATCTGCATTATCATCCTCAATCACCACCACCAGGGCTCGAGGAATTTTAGAGGCATCTATTGCTTCCTTAATTCTCTTTTTATGCCAACGGGACCATTTCTCCTTCTGTATCTTCACCGGGTTGTTAAGCTTCAAATCCAGGGTGTGATGGGAGCCCAAGGATACCAGGTCTTCTGGTCCCTTTTCAATAACACCTTTAGCCCGCAATTTTCCGGTGTACTTATGAAAATTAATACTTTCCACACGTATTCCCATAAAAAATGTTTTTTTGATCCCCCTGTCACTGCGCAGACGTTCACCTGTGGTGTCCTGTATACGACGAGTGGTTCGGGAGCTAACCAGATCTCCGGGTTCTATGAGGTGGGAAAGATGCCAGAGATCATCCAGAGTTTCAGGGAATAACTCTATAATTCCTCTTTTAGCATCCTGATGAACTATTCGCATGATAAAACCTTTATTCTCATTTATAAAAATATTCTATAGATTTAATGGTGACAATTTTAACTAAAATATAGGGATGATGTTTTTCACACATTATTTCATGTATTTAATGTTTAAAGCTTTTTTTTCACATCCCTTACTTTCTATTACCTAACTCATAAGTTTTATTCCAATAATCATAAATTTTATATAAAAGGTATTACAAATTGATGTTTGGTGATTGTTAATGGATAAACAGTTGGAAATTAAGATAAAAGAAACCCTGGAAAACGTTAAACCATGGCAAAGGGTACCTACCTCTTTGGAAGGTGTTTTTCTGATAAAAGCTCCCACAAAAGGTACTCAAGAGAGCATAATGGTGGAAATTAGCCCTTTGGATGAATTTGGGCGCCCTATAAAACGTAGAGGTATTTTCATCCAGCATAAAATCCAGTTGGAACGGTTTTTAGAAGTCATGCAAGAATCTCGCCTCATGGACTTTTTAGATACATTGGATGCCATGGCTGGAATTGGAAGGGAAGAAAACGTGGGAACACTGGAGATATAAAATAATAGTTCATTTAGTATATGATAATTCACTCGGGATATAATAAATTTAATATCCTTCTCTACCCATAGATAACTCTATGCAAGTAGCGGTTATTGGTGGAACCCGTGGACTGGGAAATTGGATAGCTAATTTTCTTCAAAACAGAGGATGCCAGGTTACCATCACTGGTAGAAATTCCCTAATGGGGAAAACCATAGCCAAGAAAATAGGGGTCAGTTACACTTCAAATAATGTTGAAGCTGTTTTGAAAGCAGAAATAGTGGTATTGGCTGTTCCCATAGATGCTACTGTTAAAACTATAAAGGAAGTAGCTCCCCATATGAGTGAAGGGTCTTTACTGGTTGATGTGACTTCTGTGAAGGAGAAACCAGCGGAAGTCATGCACCAACATGCTCCAGAGGGGGTGGAAGTACTTCCCACTCATCCTATGTTCGGACCAAGAGTTAGATCCCTAGAAGGGCAGGTGGTTGTCCTCACTCCTCAAGAAGAGGGAAAATGGTACCATAAAGTGTTCGATTTCCTGGAAAATGAACAGGCAAGGGTTTTGGTGACCACACCTGAACTTCACGACCGGATGATGAGTGTTGTTCAGGGTTTAACCCATTTTGCTTAC
>JAHKLQ010000179.1 GCA_020854975.1 Methanobacterium sp. | reverse complement strand
TTCTTTAGATAAACTTATCCAGGAAGATGTGAACATGTTTCAGGTGCTGGATATATCCTCTAGCTGGGACTGTCTGTCATATGAACTCACTCATCAAATGCCAGTGACCTTTCAGATAGGGTTTCCTGTATTCAAGCAGATCAGATCAAAATATGGCACTAATCAGGCCACGGTGCAAACTTTCCTCACCATTCTCAGTGAAGTTCCAGACACGCTTATAAGTCGTAAGTATGGGGAAGAAAAAGCCAGGGAAGTTTCTTCCCATGCAAAGTCCATTTTAAAAGAAGGTGGAATATTAAGCAAAAAAGGCCAATCACTCCTGGAAAAGTTTGACATAGAATTAATGGAAAATGGTTTAAATCCAGGTACAACGGCGGATTTCACTGCATCATCAATAATGGTGTCTTATCTTGACCAGTACTCCGATTATAGGATTGAATTTAATTAAAAAATTAATCTTAAAAAATTTTAAAGATATAACTAACTAATAGATTAGGAAAGTAACTAACCATTTAGGGAACGAATTAACCATAAAAAATTAACAACAATAAATGGATAATGAGGTTTAACATGTTATCAAAAATCATCAATGAAATGCACCTTTACGAGAAGAAGGTGTTAAAAGCTATAGGGGGGGCTGGAGGCGAAGCCCTGCCTGAAGATGTAGCTCAAATAGCAGATTTGGATATTAAACAGGTTATGAGTGCTGCGGGGGCTTTGGAATCCAAGGGAATCATAGATGTGGATAAAGATGTGGATGAATTCCTGAGTCTGGGACCTTCCGGAAGCAACTATGCCCAGGAGGGTTTGCCTGAGCGGAAGATACTGGAAGCTCTCCATCAAGATCATACAATTCATATGAAAGATTTGGCTGGGAAATCTGGAATCGAACCTTCTGAAGTCAAAATAGCTATAGGTTGGCTTCTGAAGAAGGGTTGGGCTACTCTGGATAAAGGTAACGTCACCATAACCAGTCAAGGGGAGAAAGCCCTGGAAAAACCTGGAATTGATGAAATACTCCTGGAAACCATTATGACTTCCGGGAAAATGTTGACCTTAGAAGGTTTATCCTCATCCCTTAAAGAAGGATTCCAATTACTTAAGAAAAGAAAAGGACTCATCAATTTAAATAAAAGCTCCAATTACACGCTCAAGATCACTCCCAAAGGTCAGGAGATCTTAGATCATGGTTTTGAAATTAGGGAAGAAGCCACACAGCTCACCCATGAACAATTGAAAACTGGAACCTGGAAAAATCTTCACTATCGAGGTTATGATATAACTGCAGAACATCCTCTGGTCTTCCCAGGGAAGATGCACCCTCTGCAGCGAACTATTCAGGAGATACGCCGCATATTCCTGAATCTGGGTTTCACCGAGTCCAGGGGCACCATCCTTGAATCAGCCTTCTGGAACTTTGACTGTCTCTTCCAACCACAGGACCATGCTGCCCGGGAAATGCAGGATACATTCTATGTTAAATCTCCATCAAGCACCCAGTTACCCAGTGATGAAATAGTGGAGAAGGTGGGTCAGACCCATGAAGATGGAGGTACCACTGGTAGTGAAGGATGGGGATATCACTGGGATGTGGATGTGGCCATGCAATCTGTGCTTCGAACCCACACCACATGTGTATCAGCCCGTTACCTTGCAGAGAATGAACCACCCTTAAAGATGTTCTCAGTGGGCCGTGTATTCCGTAGGGAAACCATAACCTACAAACACCTCCCGGAGTTCCACCAGGTGGAGGGTATTGTGGCTGCTGAGGAAATAAATTTCAAGAACCTTCTGGGGATAATCAAAGAATTTTACCATCAGATGGGCTTTGAAGTTCGATTCCGACCCGCTTATTTCCCTTACACATATTTATCTACCGAGTGTGAGATCTATTTGCCAGAGAAGGAAAGCTGGATAGAACTGGGAGGGTCTGGAATGTTCCGTCCAGAAGTACTGGAACCATTGGGAATAGAAACACCAGTAGCTGCTTTTGGACTGGGAATTGAAAGATTAGCTATGATACGTCTGGGAATTAAAGATATCAGAATGCTCTATCAGAGTGATCTGGGTTGGCTGCGCCAATTACCTGTAACCCAAGTCTACAGTGAAAAATAATAATTCCAAAGAAAACCATAGATATGTATATCAAATACATAACCTAATTTTTTCCTAAAAATTAGGGATATATTGGGGGAGGGGATATGAGTGAAACAGTACATTGCATTGGCAGCAATAACTATCATTATGCTCTTGGCCATTGTGATCAGTCTGGACTTAATCCCCCCATCCACTATACCCCTTGATTCTGTGGAAATCAGAGAATACCAGGGTGAACAGCTTTCTTCTGTTAATGATTTCCGTGAAAACTCAATTAAAGGCCCACAATACGTAGATATCAATAGTTATCAGTTGGAAGTAACTGGACTGGTAGTAAACCCCAAAAATTACACCTATGACCAGGTTAAGGATTTCCAGAGTTACCAAAAAGTGGTTAAACTTGACTGTGTGGAAGGATGGAGTGTGAATATACTCTGGCAGGGTGTGTTGGTTAAAGATATTTTGAGTAGTGTTCAACCCTTGCCTCAGGCTAACACTGTTATTTTTTATGCAGTTGATGGTTATTCAACCTCTTTCCCTCTGGAATATCTTCAAAGTAACCAGATTATTATGGCTTATAAAATGAACAATGCCACTTTACCTCCGGAACGAGGGTTCCCTTTTCAACTGGTGGCTGAGAGTAAATGGGGATATAAATGGATTAAATGGATCAACAAAATTGAAGTCTCTGACAACTCTAATTACACAGGATACTGGGAAAGCAGAGGATATTCCAATACTGGAAACCTTAATGAAAGCTTTTTTTAAATGATTTTTAGAATTTGTCAAGGGAATTATATAGTGATGTGAAAAATTGGTGTATGAAAATGGAGAGAAAAACCACCAAAAGAACTGTTCACATTCTATTGATAATCTTAACATTCATCGTCATCATATCTGGCCTGGGAATCACATACTACCGAAGTATAGAATATCTCACTGGTGGTTTGCTTGATAAAACACTTTCATTCCAGCTGCACACTCTGTTGTTTTTACCATTCCTCTTGATACTGCTTATTCACATATTTTTCTCATGGTTATGGCCTAAAAAAGGTTTAATGTAACGACAAATATAAAAATGATCCTCATCAATACATATAATATAAATACTTTGATCTTTAATTATTACTGATAGTTTCCATTATTCAAGATAAAAAAATAAACAGTAGAATTGGTTAAAGTTATCATATTTCACTAGGTTTTTAATGTTTCTTTTTATTGAATAATCTTAAAAAAGATAGAATTGTTTAAAGTATTCTGTGATTTAGAGGATGATTATGATTTATAATGAGATTTTAGGTGCTCGAATTTTAGATCTCGCCCTGGAAGTTGAAGACCATCTAATAATATCTGATCTTCACCTGGGGTATGAGGAAGCCCTTAATTATCAGGGAATAATGGTCCCTAAATTTCAGTATCCAAAGATTCTTAAAAGAATGGAAGAAATCCATTCAAGGAGTGATTGCACCAGCATCATCATCAACGGTGACCTGAAACATGAATTTGGCAAAATAAATCGCCAGGAATGGAAGGAAACATTGGAATTCATTGATTATCTTAAAAACCGTTTCCAGGAAATTATTCTGATTAAAGGTAATCATGATCCATTAACACCAATAATCGCAGAAAAAACTGGATTAGAGGTTTATCCCAGTTATTCAACGGGTAATTTTATGGTAATGCATGGTGATAGGATCCCTGAAAAATGGGATGAGATTAAGGAAAAAAATATTATTATTGGACATGAACACCCTGCAGTGGGGATTAATAGTGGTGAAAGGATGGAAAAAGTGAAATGCTTCCTGAAAGGAGATTTTAGAGATAAAAAAATGATTGTGATGCCTTCCTTCAATTTCATCACTGAAGGCTCAGATGTTCTCCATGAAAAACTCCTCTCACCATTCCTTAAAAAAACGAATTATAATGATTTAGAGGTTTATGGAGTTGAAAACTTTGAAACATTCTATTTTGGTAAAATAAGCCATCTTCTAAAGGTTAAAAAAGACCCATACAACTATGATTCCCATTTTATAGAATTTAAATAAAACAAATAACAATTTAAGATAAAATGATAAGCAAACAGGAGAAAAAGTATTCAGATAAGGATATATTTCAGATTTTACATCCCTGGGCCCGGGAATGGTTCCAGGGAAAGTTTGAAACCTTTTCTGAGGCGCAACGCCAATCAATTGTGGACATACATCAGGGAAAGAATGTACTGGTATCTTCACCAACTGGTTCTGGTAAGACCCTTACTGCTTTTCTATCCATTATCAGTGAACTCACCCGCCTGGCTGAGCAGGACATATTAGAAGATCGGGTTTACTGTCTTTACATCTCCCCCCTGAAGGCTTTAGATAATGATATTGAGAAGAACCTGGAAGAGCCATTATCTGAAATAGAAAAAATATCCGGGCAAAAGTTAGGTATTCGTAAGGCTGTGCGTACTGGAGATACCAGTCAGTATGAACGGTCAAAAATGCTTAAAACCCCTCCACATATCCTTATCACCACACCAGAATCTCTTTCTATCCTTCTGTGCGCTCCTAAATTTAGGGAAAAACTTTCAAAGGTACGGTACGTGATTATTGATGAGATCCATTCTCTGGCAGAAAATAAAAGGGGTGTGCATCTCAGTCTGAGTCTGGAAAGATTGGAACACCTCACAGGTGGATTTGTTCGTATTGGTCTCAGTGCCACTGTTCATCCCCTGGAGAGGATGGCTGAGTTTTTGGTGGGTTATCATTATGGTCAGCCACGGGATTGTTTGATTGTGGATGTTAACTATCTTAAACAACTGGATATGGAGGTTATCTGTCCTGTTAAGGATATTATAGCTACGGATGCTGATGAAACCAATAAGGCCATGTACAGGATGTTACATGAACTCATCCAGGAGCATCAGACCACCCTTATTTTCACCAACACTCGTAGTGGTACGGAAAGTGTGGTTTTCAACCTAAAAAAGAGGTATCCTGATAGTTACCATGACCAGAATATAATGGCCCACCATTCCAGTCTTTCCCGGGAGTTAAGACTGGAAGCTGAAAATAAATTAAAGGAAGG
>JAHKLQ010000001.1 GCA_020854975.1 Methanobacterium sp. | reverse complement strand
ATCCTACACTTTACGATCCAAAAAGATGGATAACACTTCAGAAACAATGCACACCATACACGGTGCATTTCATGAAGCTAAAGAGAAATTTGTGAATCCAGCAGGTTTTAATGTAAACGAAGAAATCAGTATTCTTGATATCTGCAGTGGACTGGGTATAAATGCCGCAGCTGCACTGGAAAAGATTATGCCTTCCCAAAATAAGGTGGAAGAGCGAAAGATAGAAATTGATATGGTGGAGATATCATGGGAAACCCTGGCTGCCTCTTTAATAATACCCAGTCCATCTGAATATCATCAGTTAATTAAAAAAGCCATAGAAACTTACTTAATAACCAATAATTACCTTAAATTTTCCCAACTTAATGAAAAGATCCCGGAAAATATAGAGTTACATGTGCATTGTCAAGATGCCCGGGAAATGGTAAAAAACATTCCCCCTGAGAAAAGATACCATGCAGTTTTCCTGGATCCATTCAGCCCGGCCAAGTCACCTGAACTTTATAGTTATGAATTCCTTTTGAAAATCAGTTCTTTACTTAAAGAGGATGGTGTGATCTTAACTTACACTGCAGCAGCACCCGTGAGATATGCATTAATTGATATAGGTTTGGAAGTGGGTGAAGGACCGGCTATGGGACGTTCAGGTGGAACCATAGCTTCGCCTGATTTAAGTAAGATCTCCAAACCACTCTCTCGAAAAGATGAACGTATGATTGCATTATCTGATGCTGGAATACCCTTCAGAGACCCGGAACTATCTGACTCTGCAGAAAATATGATTAAAAGACGTCAACTTGAACGTGAAACAGCCAGAAATCAATACAAAATGGCATCTACTGTGAAAACCCCAGTTTATCTTGCAGATGATGTGGAAGATGCGAGAACTAAAAGGAGAGTTTTAAATCATTTGAAGAAGTTCAAAATTACTGATCTTTATTCTGAAAGGGCACGTTTCCTAGTATGCCCCCAGTACACTTCATGTATCTGTCACTGTGAAAAAGGAAGAGGTACAAGTTCCAGAACGAGAGTTAAAGAGATGGAACATCGTTTAAAAATGCTCATTGAAGATGTTCATTGATTTCTGGCGGCTGATGACTTGGATCAGGGAAATAACCTGAAATAATATTTATAACAAATGATCTTAATGTCAAGGGCTTTGATCCCGATGTAAGAAATATAATAAATTTTTGATCCGGATGAATCAAAAAAATCCTGATGAATCAAAAAAATATATTTAGACGAATTAATAGTGACACACATAATCTAGGCAGGTTAGTGATGCACAAATATTGATGATGTAGGAATACAATAATTATAATAAGGAATTTTTAATAATAAAGAATTTTTAAGAACACTTTATAACAAATTTGAGTTTTAGTTAGAAAATGAACTTTAAACTGTACTACAACCTACTAAAAACTAAGGTTACACATTAAAATTAAGATTATCCATTAAGGTGAAAGATTTGAACTTTGAAATAAAATATAAAGATGCCCGGGGACGATTAGGTGTGCTCAAAACACCCCATGGGAATATTAGAACCCCTGCACTCATGCCAGTAATTCATCCAGGAAAACAAACCATTGATGTTTCTCTTTACGGAGCAGAAGTGGTAATTACCAATGCTTATCTTATTTATAAAAATAAAGAACTGAGAAAAATCGCAGAAAAAGAGGGTGTTCATAAACTCATAAATTTTTCTGGCCCCATAGTAACAGATTCTGGTTCATTCCAGCTTTCTCTTTATGGAGATGTTGAAGTCACCAACCAGGAGATAGTCCAGTTCCAGGAGAAGATAGGAACAGATATTGGAACCTCCCTAGACATACCTACCCCTCCTTCTGTTAAAAAGGAACGTGCAAAACGGGAACTGGAAGTAACACTCCAACGGGCAGAAGAAGCACTTGAGGTGAGAGAGGAGTTAATGTTAAACTCGGTGGTACAGGGATCCACCTACCCTGATCTGCGCAGCAAGTGTGCTGATATACTGGGAAAAATGGATTTCCAGGTCCACCCCATTGGAGCAGTAGTTCCCCTGATGGAATCTTATCGTTATGAAGAGTTAGTGGAAGTGGTCATGGCTTCTGTGAGTCATTTGCCTGATGATAGGCCCCGTCACCTGATGGGTGCAGGTCATCCCATGATCTTTGCCCTGGCAGTGGCCATGGGATGTGACCTGTTTGATTCAGCAGCATATATTTTATATGCTGAGGATGACCGGCTGTTAATGCCCAATGGAACTTTGAAACTGGAAAACCTTTATGAGATGCCCTGTTCCTGTGAAGTCTGCACCAGCCACACCCCGGAAGAACTGCGTCAAATGGAAAAATCAGAAAGAGTAGAACTCCTGGCCAGACATAATTTAAATGTGAGCTTTGCTGAAATGAGAAGAATCCGCCAGTCCATAATCGATGGAAACTTATGGGAACTGGTTGAACAACGATGCCGGGCTCATCCATTTCTACTGGAAGCTCTGCGCAGTCTTAAAAATTTCACTACAGATCTGGAAAAATATGATCCCCCCTATAAAAAATCAGCATTCTTCTATTCTGGCCCTGAATCACTGAACCGTCCAGAAGTCTATCGTCACTGGAAAAGGTTGGAAAGAATTCCCAGTAAAAAGAGGGTATTACTCCTTCCCCGCAGTAGAAAACCTTATTCAGAATATTTACATGACATCCCCCAATCATACTATCGGATTATCGATAATCAGAGCATACAAACACTGGAACCACAAAGTATAGAAACCCAACTTGACGATATGCAGGTTACTGTGGTTGATGTGCCCTTTGGAGTAATTCCCCTGGAACTCGATCAGATCTATCCACTGGCACAGAATGAATCACCACAAGATTATGATGAAGATTCAATAAAAATGGTAAATAATCTTTTAAAGAATTATCTGAGAGAGTTTGAGGAGATTATAGTTAGTGAAAAAGTGCTAAAAACATTCAGACTTGATAAAACTTTCCAAATTGATGAAGACCATTTATTCTCCCTACCCCTGAAGATCATGGTGGATGACCATGAAAGGATAGAGAGGATAGCTGATTATCAGTTCGGAGCTGGTGCTGGAAGTGGTCTTTTCACTGGAGATATTAAAATAGTTAAAAGTAGGAAAACCGGTAAAATACGTCATGTTTATGATGGTGAAGAACTTATTGCCACCTTAAGAGCCAGTGATGGCGTTTTTGTCTTAGCCCGTGAAGGGGCACGCCGACTGCACAGTTTCCTTCCCTACCCTAAAAATAGGGTGGTGGTTAATGAAGATGCGGAACCCTTTGCTCGGGAAGGAAAAAGTATATTTGCTAAATTCGTTATAAATTGTGATATAAATATCCATGCAAAGGATGAAGTATTGATTGTGAATGAACAAGACCAGCTCCTGGCCTTCGGAAAGTCAATATTAAACGGGAAAGAAATACATGATTTTAAAACTGGTCAAGCAGTAAAAACAAGAAAAGGAGGCTTTTAATGATACCCAGTGCAGGAATGAATCCAAAACAGCTTAAACAGATGCAAAGAGCCATGAAACAAATGGGCATGGACATGAAAGATGTTAAAGGTGTTAGTGAAGTTATTATTAAATTCAAAAATAAAGAAATCGTCATCAACAATCCCAAGGTGAACCTGATGAATTTCATGGGTCAAGACACCTATCAGATTTCAGGAAAAACTAAAGAAAGAAAAGTTGAAGTGGAACTGGTAATTCCTGACGATGATGTGGAATTAGTAGCCACTCAAACCGGTGTCAGCCAGGATGAAGCACGTGAAGCATTGAAGGATGCCAATGGTGATCTGGCTGAGGCTATATTGAGGTTAAGTTAAAATGGTCTTTATTGCCCATCTCTCCGATTTTCATGTGGGATCCCTATCTTTCCAAGAAGATTACCTCTTAAAATCAATGGACACCATTAATAGTATGGATCCTGATGTCACCATAGTAACCGGGGACCTCACTGAAAATGGATATTACATGGAGATGGAAAAAGCAGCAGACTACCTGGAAATTATAAAATCTCCCATTATGGTTGTTCCTGGAAATCATGATGCCCGGCATGTGGGAGACCAATGTTTCCGTGAAATTATCAGAGACCGTTACGGAACTCTTGAAATAATAGACAACCTGAAAATTATAGGATTAGACAGTAGTGAGCCAGACCTTGATTATGGGAAAGTAGGAAGAGCCCAGCAAGCATGGATGGAAGAGCAATTAAAGGATGCTTCAGATAATGGGATGCATAAAATTATTGCTCTGCATCATCATATCATACCCGTACCCAGAACTGGTAGGGAAAGAAATGTTTTAAGTGATGCTGGAGATATTCTATATTCCATACTAGAAAAAAAGGCAGATATTGTCCTTTCTGGACATAAACATGTAGCTCATGCATGGATGGTTGAAGACACGGCCTTCGCCACTGCAGGGACAGTGTCCTCATTGAAGTTGAGGGGAAAAGATCCAGCATCCTTCAACACGGTTAATATAGATGAGGATTATATAGAGATTGTCTTGAATACTGTTGATGGTGAAACCAACCGTCTGGTCAAGTATGAAAACAGGTGTAGGTGATTGATTGCAGGTAATTGTGGATGCATCTAACGTAGCCCACTTCGGAAAAAAGGATGGAAAACCCAGTTTAGCTAAATTGCAAGTTGCAGTAGAGGCCCTGGAAAAGTTAGGCTATCATCCAATTCTCATCGCTGATGCATCGTTGAGACATGAAATCGATGAGAAAGAAGAATTCAATAAACTCCTTGATGAAGAAAAGGTGCATCAGGTACCCTCAGGTACCAATGCTGATCACTACATCCTAAAACTGGCTGAAGATGAAGATGCCAAAATATTATCCAACGATGCTTTCCGGGAATTTTATGATGAATTCCGGGATATTAATAGTCGTAGAATTCCTTACAAATTCGTGGATGGTAAAATAAGTATAGGTAGCTCTGCTAAGCCTAAAAAAATCAAAAATATCCTGCAAAAAATTTGTAACCAGACCATGTCAGAGTTTGAAAAGAAAGGATATGACTCTTATAAATTGAAAAAGAATAAGAAACTTTCTGGTATTGCCGTAGCCAAAGAGGCAATTGACCGCATAACCAAAAGCAAAGATGAAGGTATCGATTCTAAACTCGAAGGAGTGTTCATGAAAATACCTTTATTTGATAAAGTCATGAAAATGGTGGAAGATGCTGAAATGGCCAGTGATTTCATAATCTTTGTTTTGGTCAGTCCACGAGATTATCAGGAAGCAGTTAGAAATGCAGGTAACATAGCAGTAACTGTAGGGGATCGTTTAAAACTTGACCACGCCCCATTAGTTGCTGTTAGAAATGATTTATTCACTAAACCAGGGACTTTTGAGCTTAATATCATTTATTCAGATGAAATTCTGGAAGAATCACCCTTTGATGTGAATATCACCATAAATGATCATGATTACTCTTTTGTTAAGAAAAACTCCCGTAACATTGCCAGCACTGTTGCTGCTAGGTTAGGTACCTGGAAATTCCCCATAGTATCAGTAAAACCAAGTATGCTGATGGAAAAACCAGGCCACTATGACATAAACCTGGAAAAGGGAGGAGAAAAGTAAATGGCTGGTAATTTTCTGTTAAAAACCATATTTGGTTTCCTCTTAAAACACAGGGTTATAAGTATAGGTACCAAATATTATCCTACCAATGAAACAGAACAAGAATATGTGGAGATGGTTAACTACACCCGTACCATGCTCCTTGAAATTGAAAAAGCGAATATAAACACGCAAAACATATTCCAAAACCTGTTAAAAGAAGTTGGACATGGAAACATTCCTGAAAACCGCAGATTCATTGAAATTAAACCTGCAGAAGATAATGTTAATGAATATGCTCTCATGAGCAACATCATCATGGGAAGTGACCGCTACCTCTATGTGGAAGTCTTCAGTGGCAACAAGAGGATTATAGATGAATTCGTGCAGATCATCAAAAAAGAAAATGGGGTCATTGTGGAAAGGAGTAACACTGAAATTGTTTCCCGACTTTTATCTAAAAACGATGCAATAAGAGTGGGTGTGGAGTTAATAAAGATAGGAATGGAAAGAGCAATTGATGTAAGAGCTGCTGTGGGAATGACTGGGGCAGCTGCCATTGAACGCTCCATCAACCTCAACAAAAAAATCGGAGAAACATCTGGTGTAGGTTTTACCAAATTGGGAGGAGAATTTGCCATTGTATTCTCCAGTAAAATCACAAAACTGGAAGGAGCACCAGCAGTATACGATAATTACCTGTTCATAGATGCCTTTGACTCAACCCAGTTTATAGAGGAACAGGGCCGGGATAAACTCTTAAAACTCATGAACGAAGTTAGAGACTACATTGAAAAAGACTGTAAAGGTAAAATAGAAGGTTACCGTGAGGGAGGAGATGACCTTATAGCCAACCTACCTACTAAAGACGCTGCCCTTCGCGCTGGAATAGACTCATCCTGGCATGCTCTCAACAACGGTGCCAGACTCAGGGTAGGTATTGGTAAAAGCCGTCGTGAAGCAGGGGAAAGAGCCCAGATGGCAGATGACATTAAAATCTGGAATAATTCACCGGTAATGGTTTTTGACTTAGCTGATGGTATATATGCCTATTATGTCCCATCAGAATTCAGCCGTGCAGTAATTGAATTTCTCCAGGAAAAAAAAGGCAGAGTAGTTTTGATCTTCATATTCGTATTCATAGTGACCCTCATTGGATGGAATGTAGGATACTGGGAATTCGGCCTGGTAGCTATAGGTCTGGCTTTACTCTACGCCCTGACTGCATAATTTGGATGAACTTTATTCCATTACAATAGATGTTTATTGAAATTAGAACATCATTCTAAAATGGGATAGAGCTAAAATTTTTCACTTACACAAAAAATATTTTTTCATTTACACAAAAAGAATAATCAGTTACTCAATAAAAAAAATATTGTTTAAATCAATATAAGTTAATAATATACAAGTAGAGGTTTGAAATTATGCGAGAGGATATTAAAGGAAAAGCAACAGTTGCCCTGGTTGTATCCCTCCTTGCATTTGGATGTGGCACAGGAGCAAGCATATTCTCAGGATTCGATATTTTCCCAAGCACAGATAATTCTTCCTTTTCTCTTAACACATCCACTGATCTGCCCATTATCTATAATGTAGAAGACAGCAACACCACCAACACCACACCTGCTACTAACACAGAAACCACCGTACAAACATCATCCTCCAGTTCACAAGATGTTTATGAAGAAAATACACAGTCAAACCCCTCACAACCTCAACCATCTACCAATACCACTACCAATAACAGTGCAGATAATTAATTCTTCAATTAAGAATTTTTTATCCAAATGAATATAAGTTATTTAAGAACTTAATTTAATTAAGAACAGGTTCACTGAGGATTCATGTTAAAGTATTAAAAGGCGATGGGTTATGAAAAAAATCGAAGGTGGAATATGTGCAGTGAGCGGTGTAAAGGCTGCTGGAGCCTGCAAAGATAATTATGGAGTGGCAGTTGTACATTACCCTGGAAGCAGTGCTGCTGCCATGTTCACCAGTAATAAGGTGCAGGCTGCCCCTATTATGGTCACCCAAGAAGCTGTTAAAGATGGTAAACTTTCAGCTATTGTGGCCAACAGTGGCAATGCCAACTGTTTCACCGGAGAAAAAGGTAGAGAACATGCCAACCTCATGGCCTTTCAGGTGGCAGAATCCCTCAACATCCCCAAAGAAGAGGTGGCAGTAGCATCCACTGGGATCATAGGCCGTCAACTACCCCTACCCATAATCAGCCACTTAATCACAGGTGCGATAGAAAGGTTAGATAACTCACCCCAGGCATCTCGAAATGCTGCTGAGGCTATTATGACCACTGACACCTACCCTAAAGAATTTGCCCTGGAAACAACCCTCCAAAATGGGGAAAAAATCCGTATTGGAGGTATAACTAAAGGTTCGGGAATGATCGCTCCTAACATGGGGACCATGCTTTGTTTCATAACTACAGATATAGAAGCCAGCCCCCAGGAACTTGAAAAAGCTCTCAAAGAAGCTGTTGATAAAACTTTTAACATGGTGGTTATTGATGGTGATGAAAGCACCAATGATATTGTAGTGCTCATGGCACAACCCGGGCAGGGAAAAATTGATGAAAATTTCCAGGAAGCCTTGGAATACCTTTGTGGAGAACTGGCTCGGATGCTGGCCCATGATGGTGAAGGAGCAACCAAGTTTATGGAAGTGGAAGTGAAAAACGCCCTAAATGCATTAGATGCAAGGAAATCTGCTAAAGCGATAGTAACTTCTCCCCTGGTGAAAACTGCTATTTTTGGAGCTGATCCTAACTGGGGACGTATCGTTGCTGCCGTAGGTTATTCAGGTGCCCATATGGATGCTGATAAAATAAGTGTCCGTTTGGAAGATGGGGAGCGTTTTGTGGATATTGTTAAACAGGGAGACATCATTGCCTTTGATGGTACTGAGGAGTTGGAATTAGCTGAAAGCATAATGGAACGTGAAAAAATTAAGATCATCGTTGATCTTCACCTGGGAGAACATCAAGCTATTGCATATGGCTGTGACCTTAGCTACGACTATGTGCGTATTAACTCAGAGTATTCCACTTAACTAAATTCATCTAAATAACTAAATTCCTGTAAAATTCATGTAAATAATCAAATAATTCATATTCAAGATATGGTAAATAAGATCTAGTTATAGTTAAATAAAATTCATTTAAAGAGGGTATCATTCTTTATTTGAAGAGGAATGATTCATTATATAAATGAAGAGAAACATGATCCCATTTAAAGAGGATATGGTTTATTTGAAGAAGATATGGTTCCTTATTTGAGAGGTATGATCCTTTTTAAAGAGGAAATGATCCCTTATTCATTTTAATGCTATTAAATAACTAAACT
>JAHKLQ010000131.1 GCA_020854975.1 Methanobacterium sp. | reverse complement strand
TTTTCGGGTTTTTAACACTGGCACTTATTCTGACTCTTACCAATCAGGAATTTCTAAGCTGGGCTTTCGCCCGTCATCAAAATCTGTTAAGCTGGTATATTCGCCCCCTATTTTTGATACCTTTCTGTTATTTTGCTTATAAAAGAAGTTGGGCTGGTATCTCTATCACCATTTTTCTTCTGGCAACCAGTATGTTCTGGTTCCCTGAACCTGCAGTGGTGAGTCCAGAAACAGTACAGTTCTTACAGATGGAAATAGATTACTTAACCAGTGCCTGGAATCCTGCTAAAATCCTGATAACTTTACTGGTGCCCATCTCCCTCATAATTTTAGGGGCAGCGTTCTGGAAACGCAATTTATTCATAGGATTATCAGTTATAGTTCTAATAGCCATTGGTAAAGTGACCTGGAGCGTGGTATTTGGTGGAGAGTCTGGAACCTCCCTTATCGCCCCAGCAAGTTTAGGCCTTATAATCTGTGTGGTTCTAATATACTTCGGAGTGAGAAGGTCCAGGAAAGATAAAAAAGAGTAATGTTGATAATTCAAAGTTTATATTTATCATCCCAATAAAAAGAATTGACAATGGATTTTAAAACTAATGGCTCAACTAAAAAATATGTCTTACTGATAAGTATCATTGCCAGTTTTCTAGTTCCCTATATCAGTTCATCCATCAACATAGCTTTACCACAAATTGGAAATGCCTTTGCCCTTAATTCCATATTTTTGGGCTGGATCACAACTTCTTATCTTCTGATTACTGGTATTTTTTTAATTCCCTTTGGTAAAATAGCTGATATTTATGGTAAAAAGAAGATCATCACCTGGGGAATAATCATATTTACCCTGGGAAGTTTGGCATCTGCCCTGTCTCCCTCCGGAGACATATTGTTGTTATCCCGGGTTATTCAATCCGTGGGAAGTGCCATGATTTTTGGGAATGTTTACTCATTAATTGCATCTGTTTTCCCTGGTAGGGATCAGGGTAAGGCTTTATCTTTAAGTGTGGGCACTGCTTATGTTGGACTTGCCATTGGCCCTGTTTTAGGAGGTTTCCTAACAGAATTCTTTGGTTGGAGAAGTATTTTCCTCTTTTCCATTCCCTTTGGAATCGCAGCCATTATCGCTGTCTTAAAACTGAAAGGAGAATGGATTGAAGCAGTAGATGATAAATTCAGTATAAGCAGCACTTCAGTTCTGGGCCTATCCTTAACCGGGATAATCTATGGGTTTTCAGAAATTACCACCATTGTAGGGATTACAATATTAGTGGCTGGTATTGTAGGAGTTGTAATATTTATATGGCTTCAAACTAAAGTTGAAAATCCACTTATACATCCTGAATTATTGTTTAACCGCGCCTATGTGATTAATAATGTCACATCCATTGTGAACTACGGTCCTGGTATTCTTACTACTTTTCTGTTAACTTTATACCTACAGAATATACGGGATTTAAGTCCCAACCAGACCGGATTATTATTATGCATACAATCTGTGTTTATTGCTATTTTTTCAATTTTAACCGGTAAATTATTGGATTCAATGAAATCTAGACATATAGCAGCTATAGGAATGGTATTAACTGCCATAAGCTTAACAATTTTAACATTCTTAGGAGAAACTACATCTTTTATGGTTATAGTTGTTGCTCTTGCCATTCTAGGGTCAGGTTACGGTCTTTCTGCTGCTTCCAGCACTGAAATTGCCGTGGAATATGTTGAAAAAAGGTTTTACGGTCTTTCAAGCGCAAGTTTGAACACCATGCGGGTGGTGGGTCAGCTGATGGGTATGGGCGTGACCCTGGCCGTCCTCAACATCTTCATTGGAAATGCCTCCTTAAATCCAAGTAATTATGCTCAATTCATTGATGGTGCTAAAATACCCTTCTTGATATTTGCCATTCTCTGTTATGTTTCCATATATGGTTATTTCATTATGGGTGAAAGTAAGAGGGATTAACACTGGAATTCTTTTTTTATTTTCAATTCACGTAAACTACACTATTATTATTCCGTTTACCCAACGGAAGTTTTAATATGTTTTATCTATTTAAAATTTGAATATGGAAAGAAAGTGGAAAATACTGCTCAGTGTTGCTCTGGGAACCATAATGGTACCCATCAATGCTACCATTGTTAATGTTTCTCTGCCCACCATCGCCGAATACTTCCAGGTGACAATTCCCATTGCCCAATGGATTATCAACTCTTATCTTATCACCCTGGTGTGTTTGGTGCTCCTTTTTGGTAGACTGGGTGCACATTATGGTAAAAAAACAATCTATGTTACTGGCCTTCTGGGTTTTCTTTTTTCCTCATTTTTATGTTATCTCAGCCCATCTATACTGGTTTTGATTATATCTCGAGCTTTGCAGGGTGTTACTGCAGCCATGATGCTATCTGTATCCATGGGTATTGTTAAGGATGCCTTTCCTGAAGGTGAGAGAGGTAAAGGTCTGGGGATATATGCTGTGGCCATAGCTACTGGAATGGCTTTAGGCCCCACCATAGGAGGTATAATTGACTTCATGCAGGGTTGGAGACATGTGTTTCTTTTTAACATTCCCCTGGGGATTATAAGCTTTTTATTGTGTTACTGGACACTGAAAAATGATAAAACAAGTAAACTGAGGTTAAACATTGGCAGTGTAGTTTTACAATTTTTTTGGCTGTTTTTCATGGTTTGTGTGGTGAGTGAAACCCAAATTTTTGGTATCGTACCTGAAACTATTCTTTTTGCCTTTTTAAGCATCTTATTTTTAATATTATTCATCCATCAGGAACTGAAGAGTGATTACCCTCTTATAGATGTAGTATTGTTTAAGGATTTCCGTTTCACAGTATTGAATCTGGCTTTGATGTTCAGTTACATCTCCCTATACATGATCTTCTTTGCCATGCCATTCTACATGGAAAAAGTACTGCATCTGAACTCTTACAATACAGGTCTTATCCTCACTGTAACCCCACTGACAATGATGCTAGTTGCACCTTTCAGTGGCAAACTATCAGATAAAATAGGATCCGGAAAACCTGCATTTACTGGTTCAGTTCTGTGTTTAATTGCCTTTACTTTGATGACCCAGTTAAACAGTAGCTCCAGTCAGGGAGAAGTGATGTTTATGTTAGCCATTATGGGGATAGGTATTGCCTTCTTCCAATCACCCAATAACAGTGCTATTATGAGTTGTTTTCCTGGTGATGCCAGTATAATCTCCTCCATCATTGTAACTATGCGGAATCTGGGAATGATACTGGGAGGATCCATGGCTGCGGTTATTTTACACACTGCCATATCAGCTCAGTCACTGGAAAAAGCCCAATTATTTTCCCTGGCTGCCTATGACTTCAGCCTGGGTTTGGAAAGGTTGATGATCTTTGGTATGATCCTGAGTATAATGATGGCCATCTGTTCACTCTCTGGTCTGGGTCTTGGAAGAAAGATTAGTTGCAGGATAAAAAAATGAATTATGACTGAAAATCCAGTACATTAACATAAAACTTCTGAAAGTTTTACCAAAAAAGAATTTATCAAAAAAAAGATCTTTCAAAACAAATACTAACCCTTAAAGGACATATTATGTTTAGGGGAGGTTCACCTTGAAATTTTTCTTAGACCCAGAAAAACCTTTAGAAACTTGTCAGGAAACGTCCTGTGACAATTGCAATGTATGTCAGGATTTAAACTGCCACTTTAACCTGCATCAATTGATACAATTTCTTTTAAATGTTTCTCTGGTCATATTACTGGCGGGTATTGGTATTTATTATTACAATCCCTTACTGTTAATTCCATGGCTAGTGCTGTTTTTGTTATACTTTGGATTGGTTGAAATACGTGTTATGTGTTCCCATTGCCCTCATTATGCTGAAACTGAAAGTAGTACCTTGAAATGCTGGGCTAATTATGGTTCACCCAAACTGTGGAAGTACCGTCCCGGCCCCATGTCTTTTGTTGAAAAAATTGTTTTTATGCTGGGCCTGTTAATTATATGGAGTTATCCTATTGTTTTAATGGCATTATCCCTGAATTACATATTTATAGTTTTATATCTAGTTTTCAGTCTACTTGCTTTCAGTATAATGCGCAAATATATGTGCAGCCAATGTATCAATTTTGCCTGTCC
>JAHKLQ010000119.1 GCA_020854975.1 Methanobacterium sp. | reverse complement strand
TGGAAGGTGAAAGTCCTAAAAGTGAACTGGAACCCTTCCTAAAAAGATATATCACAAGTTGTCTTAATAATAAAACAGAGTATAAGGTTTAACTTTTTCACTCATTATTTTAGGAGGAATAACCATTAAGATGAAATGCGGATTGGAAATCCACGTTCAACTAGAAACAGAATCAAAACTGTTTTGCACATGTCACACTAACTATCAGGAGGCGGCTCCCAACACCAACATATGTTACGTCTGCTTAAACCAGCCCGGAGCCAAACCATACCCCCCAAACCAGGCAGCCCTGGATGGGGCAGTTATGATAGCCCTCATGTTAGGCTGTAAAATCAGCCCAGAAGTCACCTACTTCATGAGGAAACACTACGACTACCCGGATCTACCCTCAGGATACCAGCGAACCTCTATACCCATAGGATACGAAGGAGATTTAAATGGTGTCCGTATCAGAGAGGTGCACCTGGAAGAAGACCCTGGTCAATACAAACCAGATATGGGCATAGTTGACTTTAACAGGTCAGGAATACCTTTAATCGAAATTGTAACCGAACCGGACATGACCTCACCCGAAGAAGCACGTAAATTCTTACGGGAACTCATCAGGGTGTTAGAGTACAGTGGAAGCGCCCGTGGTGAAGGTACCATGCGAGCCGATGTTAACATCTCCCTGGAAGGAGGTAAAAGGGCTGAGATCAAGAATGTGAACTCTATTAAAGGAGCGTACAAGGCCTTACAGTTTGAACTCGTCAGGCAAAAGAACCTCCTAAAGAGGGGCATTGAAATAAAGCAGGAAACACGTGCTTTTCTGGAGTCCCAGATGATAACCGTCCCCATGCGACTTAAAGAAGAAGCAGAGGACTACCGGTACATACCAGACCCTGATTTACCACCCATGATCGCTGAAGTGGAAAAAGTGGAACTTATTCGTGAGGAAATGCCCGAACCTGCCCATATAAAAACAGAACGGTTCACAGAAGAGTATGGTATCAAGAAGGATCATGCTCAGGTTATAACCTCAGAACTGGAACTGGCCGATGCCTTTGAAGAGGTGGCCCGACAAGTGGATCCAGAATTTGCTGCACTGTGGATGCGGGATGAACTCAAAAGAGTACTCTCCTATAACAAACTCAGCTTCAAGGAAAGTGAAATAACCACAGCCCAACTGGTGGAACTACTCAAGATGTTGCAGGATAAGAAGATAACCACCAAAGCAGGGCAAAGGATCATTGAACAACTACCTCAAAACCCTAAAATGCCAGGACTCATTGCTGAGGAAATGGGATTGGTAGGTGTGGTGGAAGATGACACCATACTTGAGGCAGTGAAACAGGCCATCCAAGAGAACCCTGCTGCTGTTTCTGATTATTTTGAAGGCAAATCCAAAGCCTTGAACTTCCTGGTGGGTCAAGTGATGCGCATAACCCGTGGAAAAGCAGACCCCACCCGAACCAACCAGATGGTGCAGGAAGAACTTGAGGCACAAAAAATAGAATAAACTAAGAGAATAACTAGAAAAGTTTTATAAAATTCAACTGGATGGTTAAGTGGGGGTTTGGGAACCCTATGGCCAAAAGAATCCTGGATATGTTGATATGGCATCCAGAAAAGGATATTAGTAAGTGCCAGGTTACTTATTCACACCGGGGGCTTAAGGGAAACCTTAAGACCATACCAGCTACAGATATTCAAGGTCTAGAAGGAGGATTCATGATTATGGTTGACGGAGCTATGGTTCCTTATCACCGCATAGTTAAAATAGAATGTGATAACAGGTTAATTTGGAAGAAAAGTATTAAAAAAGGAGGTTCCAGATGACTACATCCACTCTAGTTAAGGATTACATGACCCGGGAGGTCATCACCGTCACCCCAGACACCCCCAATGCAGAAGTAATCCAGCTCATGAAACAAACTGGCCACGATGGTTTCCCAGTTAAAACCGACGGAGAAGTCCTGGGTATGGTCACAGCATTTGATTTACTGCTCAAACCATGGGTACATGAAGTTAAAGATATCATGTCCACCGACATTGTGGTGGCAGATCAGTCCATGTCCCTCAACGATGCTGCCAGGGTAATGTTCCGCATGGGAATCTCCCGCCTACCAGTCATAAATGAAGCAGGACATCTAGTAGGCATCATCACCAACACAGACATAGTGCGCTCCCATATTGAACGCTCAACCCCTATGAAGGTCCGCTACTTTAAGAAAACACTGGAACAACTCTATGACATTAAAACCAAACTGGTTCATGAAACAGTTCCCATCAGTAAACTCAGACCCACCCAGAGCAAAGTCTATGCTGATGAACTACAGGGCCGCACCTACGAACTTAAAAGGGGTCTGGCAGAGCCAACAATCGTGGTAAAAACAGGAGACCGCTTTATACTGGTTGATGGTCATCATCGAACCGTAGCCGCCCGTAAACTGGGCTATGATAAAATAGATTCCTATGTAATAACTCTGGACCAGGATATAAAGCTGGGTATGGAGAAAACCGCAGATAAAGAAGGTGTTTTCTCCTTTGAAGATATAGAAGTTATTGACGATGCACAACACCCACTCATAGCCATAACCGGACCTCTGCGTAAAGAAATGGATAAGGAGAATAAAAAATGAGCGACCGGATCATAAGAGAAGTATACCAGGTCCTAGAAGAAAGAAGAGATTCACCCATTAACTCCTACACATCTCGTTTAATGCAGGATGACAATAAACAGGCTGAGGACAAGATCCTGGAGAAAGTAGGTGAAGAGGCTGCAGAAGTCATCATTGCCTCAAAAAATAATGAAAACCTGGTACCGGAAGCTGCAGATCTCATATTCCACACCCTACTGCTCCTAGTATATAAAGGGGTGGATCTGGACGAACTATATGCTGAGTTTGAAAGGAGAAGGGGTTAAACAGCATTTAACGTGTTTAATCTCTTAAAAAACTTTTTTACCTTTTTTAATTAACACTGGCGAAATTTATATTATTTTGAAGGTACAATTGACTATGTACTGATAACATTATACTCGACGCTAACTGGGAATTAGGGGTGAAAAAAATGGAAAAAACAAACTTGGGTAACAATTCATTCATTTATCCCATGCCTGTGACCATTTTAGGTACTAAAAATGGAGAAACAGCTAATTTTATGGCATTGGGATGGTTAAGCAGGGCTAATGGAAATCCACCTCTTTTGGTTGCAGGGGTGAACAAAGTTCATTTCACTACTCAACTTATAAGGGAAAACAAGGCATTCAGTATTAATTATCCGTCAGCTGACATGATTAAGGAAGTTGACTATTGTGGTCTGGTATCTGGACGAAAAGAAGATAAATCCCAGCTTTTTTCAGTTGAATATGGTGAACTGGAAGGTGCACCACTTATCAAGGAATGTTCTCTTTCTTTGGAATGTAAATTAGTAGACATTTATGAAATGCCCACCCATGATCTGTTTATAGGGGAAATAATTGCTTCATATGCTGATGAAAAGATCTTAACTGATGGAAAACCAGACATGGGCAAACTCAATCCCTTACTTTTGACCATGCCGGACAATCACTACTGGACTGTGAAAGAAAAGGCAGGTAAAGCCTGGAATGTGGGTCGAGATTTAAAAAAAGATTAATTTAACCCAATTGAATCTGGACTTAATTTATATTGTGAGAAGTATCATGTTGTATCGTGAAATGGGTAAAACTGGTGAAAAAGTTTCCATACTAGGTATGGGATGCATGAGACTACCAACTCTAGGTAACTATGACAGGATCGATACTGAAAAAGCATCACAGTTACTTGATCATGCTCTGGATCAGGGAATAAACTATGTGGACACAGCCTACCCCTACCATGGACTCAGCAACGCTGAAGGAGGGGCCAGTGAACTGTTCCTTGGAGAATATTTTGCAGAAAACGACCGGCTTGATGAAATTTATTTATCCACCAAACTACCCACCTGGCTCCTGGAAGATGAAGGGGATATGGACAGATACTTAGATGAACAGTTAAAACGTTTAAAGGTTGATCAGATAGATTTTTACCTCTTGCACTCTTTAAAAGAGAAAGGTTGGTTTAATCTGGATATTTTAGGAGTCCTTGAGTTCTTGGACTCGGCCCGGTCTGATGGGAGGATAAAATATGTGGGATTCTCATCACACGATGAAACCAGCTTTTTCAAGGAAGTGGTGGACTCTTACCAGTGGGATATGTGCCTGATACAATACAACTATTTGGATGAAAACATCCAGGCAGGTAAGGAAGGTCTCCAATATGCTGTTGACCATGGATTAGGAGTGGCAGTTATGGAACCACTTAAGGGTGGTGTTCTGGCAGAACACGTCCCACCAGAGGTGCAGAAGATATGGGATGCTTTTCCAGTTCAAAGAAAACCAGCTGAATGGGCCCTGCGCTATCTCTGGGACATACAGGAGATCAGCACAGTTTTAAGTGGAATGACCACTATGGAACAGCTAAAAGAGAATTTACAGACAGCAAAAGAGGGACAGCCTCATTCCCTTACCGTAAAGGAACGGGAAATGATAGAGGAGGTGAAACAGGTTTACCAGGCTAAGATGGTAGTAGACTGCAGTAGGTGTGGTTACTGTATGCCCTGCCCCAGTGGGATCAACATCCCTCAATGTTTAAGTTATTTGAACCAGGCTTCCATGCTGGAAGATGACTCAGAAGTGAAAAATCAGTACTATTTCATGCTGAAAGACACTGAAAGAGCCGGTAACTGTTTGGAATGTGGATTATGTGAAGAACTCTGCTCTCAAAAAATTCCCATTCAGGAAAAACTGAAGGAAGTAGCACGTAAATTTGGAAGTTAATGATATTTTCCAAGGTAAAATAATTAATTTCCAGTTTGGTTAGGATTTATACAGGGGACATGATTCCAAGAATTTAATAGGTTCCAAGAATTTAATAG
>JAHKLQ010000221.1 GCA_020854975.1 Methanobacterium sp. | reverse complement strand
CATGAAGAGATTTTTCAAGATTTTTTTCAGCATCTTCTCGTTCAGTGATGAACCGAGCTTGCTGGATGTTTTGGTAGGCCATGGATGATAGTTGGTTGGCGAAAGCAAAAAGAACCTGAGTAATACGTTTGAGTTGGTGTTCTGACATTATGGGAACTTCAAGAAATGCCTTGATGTATTCTTCCTCATTTACCCCGATCTTGCGGGCATAACTCCTCATTTTGTCCTCGTCCTGTGCTTCATTGCGGACTTGTCCGATTAACCAGTTGGCGATATGTTTATCACCAACAGTAATGCTGGCACCGGCATCCCACAGTCCACCACTAAGACATGTTTGGATTATGGGGCCTTCTGGATGAGGTCTACCAATGATGGAATCTGATTTAAAGCAGTTTGTACGGCCTGTTTCTGTATTTCTGACGATATCAATGCATAAACGACGAAAGTTACTTGGTCTGGTGATGGGTGTGCCATCTGGTTGGGTAATGAGGGAAGCCACTCCTGTGGCTTCTGCAAAAAGATCCTGTATCTCCTGTATCTCCTCCAGATTGAAAAGATCATGAAAACGTATTTCTTCCTTACTGTCTAAAGGTCTGCTGAGAGCAACAATCCTTTTTTCTAAAGCTTCTTCCATTTGTTTCCGTTGGGTAACATCACGGGTAACATAACCTATTCTATATCCTTTGTTGGTTTTAATGGGGAATGCCAGTTGTTCTACATATTTAAGTTTTCCATCTGGCCTTATCAGCTTAGTGTCATGGATTTTACTTAGAAACGGAGCTTTACCTGTCTTCAAAGCTTCCAATTGCAGTTTCTTGACACGTTCTAAACGCTGGGGGGTGCGACGTTCCGGTGGTGTCAGCTCATATTTGATCTTCCAGTATTTTTTACCAATCACATCTTCTTTTTTAATACCAGTGATCAGTTCATTTCCTTTATTCCATTCAATTACATGTCCCTGTTCATCTAAAAGAACAATACCATCTAATGATTGCTGGATGAAAGTGCTGAATTTATCTTCACTCTCCCGAAGTGCCTCTTGAGTTTTATTATTTAAAGAATTATCTTTTAAATTCCCATTACCATTTTTATTTTCATTTTTTAGTTTGTAAAGTGCCATATTAATGGTAAATTTAATTTCATTAACATCATATGGTTTAGCCTCATGTTTTAGTATATACCTATAAGGTGCAGTTCTTAAAACATGTTTTAAAGTGGGATAATCAGAACTTTCCACAGAGCTTTCAGTTAAACTGATTACAGGAATAAGGGGAAGATCATAATTAAAAATATTAGATGTGATTTCATCCACTGTAAGGCCAACAAGACTTTCAAATTCAATATTTTTTATAAAAAGATCAATTTCTACATTTATAAAGCTGTTATCAGGTGATTCTAGGGAGAGTACTTTATGACCCATAGATTGGAGGATAGATATCAATTCTATGGTTTCATCATTGTTGTTATTTACTAAAATCCGGGCCAATATTCCCCCTCACAACGGTAAAAATCTTATTTACAAGTATAATCTTACATATTTTTTTTATTTTTTTTATATTAATATTTTTCTAATTATTATTAGATTTTGAATTAGATCCTCCTATGATTTTATCATTCAGCAAGTTATTGCTAAAATATTGTAATTTAATAATGTTTAATCTCTTTTTTTCCTCTTTTTTAGATTTATTCTAAGTTCTAGGATCTTTTTAAAAAATTAGTTGTTGGTTTACTTTTATTAGAATATAGGGCATCTATCAATCCAGATATGTTTTATATGAGATCTTATAGGGATTTTATAAACAGATTTACCTATTCTTCCTAGTCTCTCAATCCTAATTCGTTTACCATTTGTTCTTTAGTTTCATTATTTGGAATAAGATAAACTATCCCATTAATTGTAGTCCAATTTCCAGATATAATAGCTGTTTTTCCTTTATCTAAATTGAAACCTTGTAAAAGTTGTTCCAGAACACTCGTTTCAAGAAGTGGAATATCGGTGTGTACATTGCTGTTTAACTGGCTCAAAACTGTGGGTGCTTTACCAAGATTAGCTGGTTTTAAAAATTCATTGGTAATAGCTTGAATAATTTTCTGATGTCTTTTAACTCTTCCCACATCGCCTTGTGAATCAAATCTGAATCGCGCATAAGCCAAAGTTTGATCCCCGTTTAATTTAGTTAAACCAGTTGCTCCATTTAATTCAGGAATTTGAGAAGATTCATTGGCACTGATATCAATATATATTCCTCCTAAGGTATCAACTATATTCTTGAATTCCTGAAAATTCACCAAAATATAATAATCTATCTTAATGCCCAAAAAGTCCTCTACAGTGCTGATTGTGGCGTTTAAGCCTCCGTATGGATATGCGGAGTTAATTTTATCAATGCCTCTTCCAGAAATTTTCACTCTACTATCACGGGGTATGGAAAGAAGAGAAACCTCTTTAGTACTCTTATCAATTGAAATAATGGATATAGAATCAGTATTCCCTGGATGTTGGAGATCTCGAGCATCTACTCCTAGTAACAATATATTTATCTTGTCCCCAGTATCCTTCTTTGGTGAACCAACTAAGAAAATACCTAAAGCTATGATTAATATTAATATTAAACAGATAATCCCAATAATATGCAGTTTTTTCATAGTAACTTCTCCTCTTTTACAAATCTGAAGAGGTGTGCAATTTATTTAAATTTTAATATTCTAAACTAGTTCTATCCTTTATATTAATCTTATTTATATGTTAGTTTTTAATATTGATCCTGTTTTGTCTGATCAATCCCATTTAAAATAAATTATTTTTTAGTGATTTTTTAAGATATTAGTGGATGATCTTGTCACGTCCGAAAATTTAACATCTGCTTCCCATCTAGCTTTACATTCGCATTCTATTTCTGGAGGGATAGTCTGATTGATGTTGGAGGTAATAATAGCATCCTTCAATTTTGAATTACATTTTTTACAATTGTAGGGTCCCCTGCGAGTTCCAAAACCAGCAGTATCCATTATAACCGGAATTTTAACTGAACTTCGTACCCTGTGGATTATTTCCAAAGTACTCCAGATCCAAGGGGGTTGATAAGAGCCACGTCTCCATAAAATTTCCATCAAAGTTCCCTTATGAATGGTTGATGGGCAGAAAGACACTCTTCCAACTCCCATTTTTTCAGCATATTTCGCTGATTTCACAGCATCTTCAATAGCCTCCTTTTCAGAGGTTAAAACAGGTTTCACCAGTAAATAAACTTTCGCTTGAACATTAAAATCAGATTTCAGGTCGTTAATAACATCCATAGCTCTTTTGAAGTCTTTTAGTGTAAATCCTTTGTTTATTCTGTTAAGACGAATGTTATCATCAGCACTTTCCAGTCCCATGGCCACTTCAAATATTTTAGTGGGAATCAGGGAGCAGCAACTCTTTAAAATATCTTCATTAACATATTCTGGTCGGGATTCAACCACCACTTCTTCAATATCAGGGTATTGATTGATGATCTTAAAAATTTCTTTT